>CAKRLV010000007.1 GCA_934359755.1 uncultured Agathobacter sp. | reverse complement strand
TAAAAATCGTCTTGCTGTTAATATCCCCAATATGCTGATTAACAATTTCCATAGCGTATACCTCCTTCATCTAGTACAAAAAATCAAAACTCCATCAAAACCATCAAGCATCAAAACTCAATTGATTTGTGATAGTTAAAGTGTAGCAAACATACGTTCGGTTGTCAATATAAAATTGTTAATTTTCATTCAAGCTTCATTCAAGCTCTTTTTCAAGCTCTTTTTCATTTTACTTGTATAATCTTATAAACTGTTGTATAGTTTATTAACCACAATCTGGATGCTGGTATGTCAACTGCACATGCAATAAATGAAGCAATCACTTATTGTATTGAGAACGACATATTGACCGACATTCTGATTAAAAATCGAAGTGAGGTGTGTCATATGTTATTGACAGAATTTGATGAAAAGAAATTTGCTAAGACCATGTGGACTGAAGGACACGAGTCTGGCTTCTCTGAAGGTAGCAATGAAATTTTTTCTATCATGGACGAAATTAATAAGGGGAACGACACAATAGAGAAGCTCACTGCTCTTGGCTATGACAAAGAGCTGGTTCTAAAGGTTCTTGAAAAGAAATAACATAAAAGTTTAAACTTTAACAAATGTAGCCACTACAACTATGTAACCAATACAACTAATGTAACCAATTTACCAAATTTAACCATTAACCAAGGCGTATTATGCAATGCAAAGGAAAAGCTGTGTCCACATCAATTCTATCAATCGATGCGGCACAGCTTATGTACTATAAATACTCCAATTACATAACCAAGAACACAGCCTAAAATATTAGTCACAACATCCATAACCTGCGCTTCGCCTATCTGCATGCAAAACTGTATCACCTCAACAGCAACACTCAGGCACAGAGCCACGCCGATATTAATCCATAATCTTCTTCCAGCCTGCAGCCTTCTAAAAGCCAGACATCCAAAGAATCCCAATGGTGCGAACATAATTACATTCTCAACCGCAGCCACCACAAACCATGGATTTTCAAATAGCTCGCGAACTCCGAGCCAGTCCGTCGTAGCCTTAAAAGTACCTATTCGCCTGATAATCGTCTCGCAGAAAATCAGGCTGCCAAACATAACCCATGCCCATAAGCTCACAAGCCCATACCTTTTCCTAAAAGCAAACCGCGCCACCAAAGCCAGCACTACAGCAAACAACGCACATGGTACTATGTATACCGACAGCACATCAAATATTTTGTTAAGAAAATCAAAAATAACAATTCCCATAATTCATCCTCTAAGACACATTAACTTCCAAATCAAACTTCTTCTCAATCGCTTTTAAATACTTCTCATTATGACTCGCAGCCAGGAGCATAGGCGCATACGCATCACGCCCGCTTATATTGAACATGTATGGATACTTGGAAAAATGGATAGCATACTGCTTTGCAAAATCCAAAATTCCCTTCTGCACATCGCGAATTCCCTCGAGATTATAATCATACTTACCAAATCTCAATGTAATATCAAGGGAATCAATATAAACATCCTCCCCATATACTGCTTTTGAAGCTACTTGAGATTTATTATTTTTAAAACTATCTTCCTTCGTATCAGACGCGGTATTTGTATTATTATTTCCAGCAATTGTCCCCTTCATATCCGAAGTTACTTTTTGTTTCCTGCCAGAATAAAATCCCGCAAACTGCGGCGTCGGAGATGACAATAAAAGCTCCCAGAAAATATTATAGTCCTTATTCAAATCGTGCTTCTTGAGCAAATCACGATTGTGTGCCTGCGAATACAGGTAAGCAATCAGCTTGCCGCTCTGTAAAAAAGGCTCAGACGCATCAGGCTCAGAATTATGAAGCGTATTTGTACCAGCAATAATTCCCGTAATATTGCAAGGGATTTTCCACACATCCTCGACCAAGTGAGAAAGAGCCATTGCGCCAGAACCAGCCCATCCAATATCAACCGCAACTGCTGACTTCGCTGCGGCAATATTAATATCTCCAGCCTCACTTACTGCTGACTTTGCTGCGGCAATATTAATATCTCCAGCCTCACTTACCTCTGACTTCGCTGCGGCATTATTAATATCTCCAGCCTCACTTACCTCTGACTTCGCTGCGGCATTATTAATATCTCCAGCCTCACTTACCTCTGATGCGCTGTCATAACCAAGAACTGCGCGATAGTATCTCTCCGCAGCCACCTGATTAGTCTCATAAATTGCAAGCACCTTGTCCCACTTCGCCTCAATAAACCGCCTGAGCAGATAGCCATTGCGGTCTGTAAGCTTCGTCTTCGCTGTAAACGGCACAAAATCCTTCCTACGTATCTTCTCAAGCCGACTCTCCGAGAACTCAGCATCCAGCTTAGACTTCAATCTGCTATACTTCGCCTCACCCACATGCTCGTCCAACTTCCTATAGGCCAGACTCTTTGCCTCCTGCTGCTCACGAATCGTCCTCTCACACCAGATATCCTCCCAGTCATCCAGCTCATCCACCAAAGCAAGCAATCCCATCGACTTAAGCACATCCGCAACCGTATAATCCTGGTTCACCTTGTGATAGATAAAACGCCTGAAAAAATCATGCTTATCCTCATTCGCCATCAAAGTCGTAGCCGCCTTACGCGACCAGTACACATACTCCGTCCTGTCAGAATCCTCAGGGAAAAGCAAATCATACGCCTGCTTAAGGATATCCCCATCACGCGACAAAAAAAGAATCTTATCCACATTTTTCTGCATACAATAATCATGTATAAACGCACAATACCCAGTTACAAACAAACCGCCATAAATGTAGCCATACTCATACTCCATCGAAAAAGTATCAAGACCATTGTAAATGTGGTTAGTAACAAGCCCCCTGTACGCACTGCCCACTATAAAAGACATATCAAAAGCACGATAAAGAATCGCATTCTTGTCAATACGTGGATAAAGAAGACTAGCAAAACCATTAGCAACAGCCATGTCCCTGTCACTATGCGCATTGTCCCCAACATGAATCACCGAACCAGGCTTCAAATCAAGGTCTGCCCGAACCAGTTTAAACAAATCCCCGCCAGCCTTATTCTTACCATACTCGCAGGAAACATAAAGCCGCTCATATCCTGTAAAGCCACTATTTTCAAGCATTTGCGCCAAAACAGCAGAAGACAAATACATATCCGAAACAACAATAATGCGTTTACCCATCTGATGCAATCTCTTCCACACTTCAAGCATAAAAGGATTCGCATAGCAAAGCGAAAGTTCTGCCTCCTCCTCAATAGCCTCACCAACTTCGGAAGAAATACCAACATCCTCCTCGAGATTATCGTAGATGTCGGAAAGAGTAACCTCCATATGACCATTTTTGGCATTGCATTTCATGCGGGCATCCCACTCAGCCCACGCACGAATATTAGTAAAATCAAGGATTCCCAGCTTCTCTCCAACCACACGGAACAAATCTATCGGAAGCGCAAAAGGACGGAAAATCAACGTATCAAAAATATCAAAAGAAACCACATCATACTCTGATAGTTTCCTCACATACTCATCAACACTTAGTGGAAACTTACGCGCACACTCCCTGTGATGCAAGGCAGACTCACTCTCCTTTGTCGGAATACGCTTCACCTCATATGTCTGTACCTCTGGCAGTTTTCCCAGAAATCTCATAAAAAGAAAATAGAATGCAAAATTCAACCACAGCAAATACAGCCATGAAAAAATCTTCACGATTCCTGTCGAACCATCATGGAGACGATGGTAACGGTATTTAATTCCGGGTTGCTCATTGACCAGTAAACTGTAAATTTTTCTTCTCATTTGTCATCTACCTACAATTCTAAATAATTTATTAAAAAACATCGAGTGCATTGTGAGTGCACAAATTATATGTTATGATTACCATACATTTTACGTAACAGTTTTACATTATTCAAACCCCATATGTATGGGACGTGTCTCTATAGAGTCACCTTTTGAATAGTCACGTTAATTCTATATCTCTTAAAATTCTGGCAGCTCGCCACTTTTTCAGAAGTATAGCTACAATACAATAAGGAGGAACTGCCATGGCAAATACACGGCATACTTATCACTTGCACGCAAGTGAAATCGAGGAAATCATCAAAACAAATGGTCTCCCGGACGAAATTTCCACAGAAGCGCAGCTTTGGGATCTGATTATCAAGAAAGCTACATACAATTCACCCACACTGCTGTTTCCACTCATTTACGAAATATATAAAAAGGAATATCCCAAAGATTCCACCATTGTTCCACTATCCACAGAGTACTCCGTAGAGCGGGCCGACACCAAGGAAATCTCGACCATCAAGGCCGACTTGACATTCTGTGTTAATGAACAGGACATCTATCACTTTGAATGCGAGATTACATACAATGGACTAATGACCATCCGCATGTTCGAATATGATGTGCACGCGGCACTCAATTATCGTACAGACTCGCAAAGCTCAAAGCTGATACTGGAGTTTCCCAAATCGGCTGTACTCTTTCTCCAGGGCACAAAGAAAATCCCCAAATATCTGACATGCCTAATTAAATTTCAAGATGGAAGCACTCATGAATACCGTGTACCAACAGTAAAAGTACAATCGTATTCGCTAGAGGAAATAAAAGAAAAGCACCTTTGCCTGCTTATACCATTTCTTCCAATCCGCTTCCGACGTAAAATCCCATCAGACCGCAAAATCAGGTCTGCAACATCCCCAGAAAAGAAACAAACATTGTTAAAAACAGTTGAAAAATCAAAAGAAGAATTGACTTCTTTTTTCGATGAAACTATACTGATTTTAGAAGATGAAGTTACAAATGGATTCATAACCGAGGACGAAAAAGATCTCATCCTTGATCTCCTACAGAAATCCATGCTTCGTATTTCTTATCGCAACAAAAACTTGTGTCAGGAGGTGTACAATATGACAGAACCTGTATTACGACTTCGTTCAGATAAATATTGGGAAGCTGTTCATGAGAACAAAGCTTTACAAAAGATTATTAATGATCAAAAACATAAGCTTGATGATAAAGACAGTCTTATTGCTGACAAAGACAATCTTCTTGCTGACCAAAAAGTTCAGCTTAATGACAAAGACAGTCTTATTGCTGCATACAAACGCATTTATGGTGAACTTAATCCTTCCCAAATCAAAAAATAACATTTATGAGAACTTACGTCAGGAGGTGTACAATATGACAGAACCTGTATTACGACTTCGTTCAGATAAATATTGGGAAGCTGTTCACAAGAACAAGGATTTACAAAAAATTATTGATGATCAGAAACATAAGCTTGATGACAAAGACAGTCTTATTGCTGACAAAGACAGTCTTCTTGCTGAGTACAAACGCATTTACGGTGAACTCAATCCTTCCCAAATTAAGAAATAACATTTATAGCTATACAAGAAAAGGAGAACAATGTACATCACTGTTTTCCTTTTTCTTTGTTTCCAAGTCTATACTTCCACCTAAATCTGCGCTCGACCACCCTCCAGAAAAAGGCATTCTTATACCTGCTGCTTTTCATCCTCAACAACTTCCTATGATATTTCCCTGCATCAATATGCTTAAGCCACCTAATTCCATTCAGATAATCATTAAGAGCGCGGATTAAATAGTACTCTGTGAGCCAATCCTGCTGCACATGGCACTCCGTAATCGCCCGCTTCCACTCATCCAAAATTACCTCAGGCTCCTTCGATATCCCATGAAGTTCATTCACAAAAAGTGGATTTCTCGTATCATAATACCGAATAATCGGCGTCATACGCTTGTCAAAAGTCTCATGCCAAACCTGTACGCCCTCTATAATAATCGGCGGCTTTCCACAACGCAGCCCATACTCCACATCATCACAATGAATGAAAAAAGGAATAATATCATTCTTCCTTGCAAAAGACATAGGAAAGCAACAAAACCACCAGCCGCCATACTCCGCACCAGAATCATACACAACATGTCCATAATGATAATTGTCCGCATTCACCATCTTCAAAAAATCAATATGCCCAATGTTCCCCTGATTCCAAATCTCTGCCGCAGTGTACTGAACATCCCTTTTATCCATGCAAAACATACGCCCTGCAACAGGATTATCAATATATCTCTCATCCACACTGGTCAGAAAATCAAAAAGAATATAGAATGACTCCAGCTCGAAATCCACATCATCATCCATAAAAATAACATGCGTAAAATCCACCGAAAACCTACGGATTTCCTCAAGCCCACGCTGAAATCCACCAGAACCACCAGAATTCTTATTGTGGAAAACATGCACAAACTCATTATCAGATGTTGGTAACTGCGCGCCATTATCAATCACAAATATATGTAGTTTACCAAAATATTTGCTGCTTCTGTCAGAAAAAAAATCCGATCCAAGCAGCCTTGATACATTACGCTCAATAAATTCAACTCTATTATATGTACATATATTAAGCGCAAGCCTGACATCTCTCAAAGAACTACCCATTATTAACCTAGCATCTCTTTCGACAGCTTTAATGCACTGGCAATAACCGCATCCATATCATAGTACTTGTACTCACCAAGTCTGCCACCGAAAATGACCTTGTCCTCTTTGTCGGCAAGCTCCCTGTACTTGCGGTAAAGCTCCGTATTCTTCTCGTCATTTACAGGATAGTAAGGCTCATCCCCAGGTTTCCATTCAGAAGAATACTCCCTGCTTATGATAGTCTTAGGCAAATCATTGCCGTTCTCATCCTTGCCAAACTCAAACCATTTGTGCTCAATTATGCGAGTCCATGGAGTCTCCCGGTCAGTATAATTCACAGCCGCATTTCCCTGGAAGTTCGGAATATCAAGAACCTCATTCTCAAAACGGACAGAACGATACTCGAGATTTCCTAACGAATAATCAAAATATGCATCAATCGCACCAGTATAAATAACCTTGTCAGCGATAGAATCCCATTTCTCTTTGTCCTCAAAATAATCAGTGTTAACCTTAACCTCAATGCCATCGAGAAGATTCTCAACCAGCTTGGTATAGCCACCAATCGGAATTCCCTGATAAAGCGCATTGAAATAGTTATTGTCAAATGTCAGACGGACTGGAAGACGCTTGATGATAAAAGCAGGAAGCTCCTTGCAATCACGTCCCCACTGCTTCTCTGTATAACCTTTTACAAGCTTCTCATAGATGTCACGACCAACAAGAGAAATAGCCTGTTCCTCAAGGTTTCGAGGTTCACCCGTGATTTCTTTCTTCTGTTCCTCAATCTTCGCAGCCGCTTCCTCAGGTGTAACAACACCCCACATCTTGTTAAATGTGTACATGTTAAAAGGCATTGAATAAAGCTCTCCCTTATAATTCGCAACTGGTGAATTCGTAAAACGATTGAATGTCGCAAAACGATTCACATAATTCCACACCTCTGTATTGTTCGTGTGGAAAATATGTGCACCATATTTGTGGAAGTTGATGCCCTCCACCTTCTCTGTATAGACATTTCCTGCGATGTTTGGACGCTTGTCTATAACCATAACTTTCTTGCCTGCGTCTGTGGCTTGCCTTGCAAAAACAGAGCCAAACAGACCAGAACCTACTATTAAATAATCATAGTTCATTTTTCTACATCTCCTTATTAATAAGAAAAATCTTCACCCGAAATAATAATTTCTGGAGTATTACCAAAATATTCTCCCCACACCCATACATTATTATTTTCATCAATTGCAGCAACACTCCTATTCACCACTTTTAATTGTTCAAAATTATAATCATTTAATTTCCATCCTTCTTTTAAATCTTCATATGTTCCATCACCTAATTGACCACATCCATTACTACCAGCACAAATAGCATCACCGCTATTAAAAAGGTCATAACTATTTTTTCCTGAAGAATAAGAAATGTACATAGTTTTTACATTGTTTCCCCCACAACTTTCTAATGAACTATTTTCCTCATTAAACTTGCACTTAAAGCACTCTCCATTTTCCTCGTCAACAAAATAACTTTCATACCCATTCAAATCATTTGACGTGCTAACAGATGAACCACCTTTCAATTTTTTATTGCCACAATCAACTGGGGTAATTTCATACAATTCTGTAAAGGTTTTTTCACTAATTTCAAAACTATCTTTTTCATGACTATAGCTTGTATTAAAATTTGGTTCACATTTATACAATTGTCCATCCAACAGTAAAAAATAATATAAACTATTTATATAGCTAGCAAAACTTATTGTAGATATATTATCGATATTTTCAAAATCTAATTCTACATAAGCATCATTACTCATTAAATATTTCTTGCCACTATCACATGTAATTATTGGAGGACACTCTGATGATTGATCTGCATTACAGGTTACATCTATAATCTTCTCTGGAAAATCTACTTTTTCTGGTGTAAAAATATTATTTCCCCACCTATACAAATCCCCTTCCGTAGTTAACGCATAACAATAGCTACATTTAAATATCTTTTTCGCATTATAAATGTCTAGAACTTGTGTCCATTCTGTGCTGTCAGTTCTTTCACCATTACCCAATTCTCCGTCTGTATTAACACCTTTTCCCCAAACTGTACCGTCATTTTTCTTATAATATATATTCTCTGCTGTTAAAAGAACATCTCCATCAAAAGATTTTTTCTCACTTGTACTCTCTTCATAATCAGCAGCAGCTACTTCTGAATCATAATCATTTAATGCTCCATTCGACTCCGTATTATTTTTTTCCGAATAAACATCTTCATCTGCATTATTTGAATCTTGCTTTCCTTCATCAGAACTGTCTTCTATAGTGCACTCAACAAATGCTCCCATTCTATAATATTCATTTTCTAATTCTAATTTTGTGTTTCCTTTTTCATCCACACAGCTGAATTTTCCGTTTTGTGATACAGGTATTAACCCATTATCACCAAACTTTCCAATATATTCATATCCTTCTGGAATTATTTCCTTACCATTTTTATTTAACAAAACAGGAGTTGTTTTATCCTCGCCCAAATAGGCAACAAAATAACCATTTTTATCAATTGGCTCAAAATCTGTATATATACAATCAAAAATTACTTTTCCATTTTTATCCAATAATCCTTTTTTGCCATCTTTCACAACAATCATGTCTGTTCCTAAATACTCTTCATATACATATGATGAAATTAATAAAGCATCTTCTGTATGAGCAATAATTAAGTCATATTCAAATGGTAATATATTATTTCCCTTATAATCAAATAATCCATATTTATCATTTTTTGAAACACTAATTCTATCATTATCAAACACTACGCACATATTATATTCACATGGTATTATTTCCTTCCCAGAAGAATCAACAAGTCCATAGAGACAATCTTCGCCATCTTCAATTACTACTTTAGCCAAATTATTCTTATAAAAATAATAACTCTTTGGGTAAGAAATAATTTTATCAACCTTATAATACTTGCATGGTATTATTTCCTCTCCCTTTGTATTTATAAATCCATAATATTCGCCATCTAATACTCTTGCTAATCCATTTTCTTCAAATGAATCAGCATACGTATAAGAATTACTACATTGACTCTGAACATTTCCTGATTTATCAATAATATACGAATTACCATCTTTTGTTACTATTGCCAATCCGTTTTTTCCAAACTCAGAAGCACAATCATATTCTATAGGTATAACAACATTTCCTTGACAGTCCATATACCCATATTTACCATTTAATTTAACTGGTAAGATATCAGATGTTTCGTAGGTTTGATCCCCCCAAAAACATTCTTGCGGTGGAATAACTTCATTTCCATTAAGATCTACCAGTCCATAATTGTCTAATGAAGGCGATTCTTCACTATATACAGTTACCAGCATTAGCTCTTTATTTTCTATGTACTCCATCGAATATGAATATTTGCAAGGAATTATCTCATCTCCCTTTATATTAATACAACCATCATTACCATCATTATCTTCAACTTCTATTAAATCAGAGTTTCTTACCTCACCATATATTCTATTATATTTAGTTTGAACTATTACTCTGCCATTCATATCCAACAATGATACCTGATTATTCTTTTCTACTCCTATGGCATTATTTTCACTTAAGATTTCAATATTATCATATTCACAAGAAACTATTTCCTTGCCATTTGTATTAATTAATCCGTACAAATATAATGAATCACCATCTTCGTCTGTTCCATTATAAAGTCCAACTTTTGCTAACCCATTTTCAAAATCTTCTGCATAATCATATTTACAAGAAACTATCTCTTGACCTGATTTATTGATATAGCCATATTTACTATCGTTATTTGATACCCATGCTATATAGTCTGTGTTGTTATTTGATGCAATATCTTTGATAATTGGTATATTTATATTTATACCATCCTTAAAATTCAATGCTAATAACACCGCTCCACTAAATACACATAAAATGCTAATAGCCATAATGATATATTTGCTCTTGCCTTTTTTGGCTTTTGGTACATTAGTATTTTTCTCTATTGAACATCCACAGTTATAACAAAATTTATCACTATCATTTATAGGTCTGCCACAATTTTTACAATACATATTTTTACCTCGCTGTACCTTGTACATTAACTTTTGTCTATCTTATGGTTCACTTTCTTTATTATTCAACTCTCAACCTTCAACCATTAAAAATATATAATTATATTTTTTTGATTATAGCATCCAATGAATCTATCATCTTCTGGCATTCGTCATATGCTTTTTCACATTTTGTTAAATCACTGTCTTTACCTGATTTCTTCCATTTCCTGAGATATTTCTTGTAATCATTGTATTTGTCATATACCTTTTTATATTTATCAGCTGCTTTAACAATTTTGTCACCATCTGGTACATTCTTTTTGATAAACTCACGAAATTGCTTTTTTGTCATTTTTGACAGCTTGTCTTTCAAAATTCCACTTGCATCATTTACCAAAAATTCTTTTGCCTTTTTATCTCCAGTTATTACCATTATGAGATTTTCACTATGATCAAAATATTTAGATACTGTCTTATCATCAAGCTTCTTAACATTATTAAGTCCTGCTAATTTCCAGCCCCCTGTCACATATTTCGCCAAAAAGTCTTTCCATATACCTTTGTTCAACTGAGCTAAAACTGCACAATAAGAGGATAATGCCTTTTTCATGCTCTCATCAGTAGAGTTTGAAGTAATATGTACAGAATATGGTTTATTCTTTTTATCTTGCCAAGTTACATTTGCCCAAGATACCTGTACACCTGCCTTACCATAGGCTTGTGCCAAAATTGTAAAGTCTACCGTATATGTCATACTTCCTATCGTTATTTTTTTAGATTCGGTTTTTATACCATCCTTTATCTGATTGTATATTTGCAATGTAAGCTTGTTTGTATTTGTTTCATATTTGTCAATTTTTGCATCATCCATCGTGCTTAAAACAGCCATCGCAAAAGCTTCAAGTACTTCATCTGGGACTTTTTTTTCGTAGCCAACAATAGTAACTTGATTTCCTAAATCTTTAAGTTTTTGTATTGCATTTGGTGCTGTGGTCTCATCAGAACTCTTAGCTTTTTTAGCAAATATATTTGCAAATGATACCGCTGATAGCTTTAGCTTTTTATCCAAAATTGACATTGTCTTATCGTCAACACAACTTGGTACCTTTTTCCATACTGCATATAAAGTTATATTTTTATTGAAAACATAGTTTTTTCCACTATAATAACTAACTTCTGTAGTTTTTGAAGTTTTTCCCCAACCTTCAAAAATATACCCACTTCTAACAGGCTTCTTTGATGATATCTTGACTTTAGAGCCAGAAGTAAATTTCTGTGAAGATGGTGCATTACTTCCGCCATTAGCATTATATGTTATGTGACATTGCGATTTTGCAAGCCCTGGATATCCTCCATACTCAGCTTTTGCAACACATACACTTCCATATATATTTTTCACATCAAGATTACTTGCTATTACTGATGTGGCATAGTCTGTAAATAAATCATATGTACCTATTTGCTCCCACTCACCATAATCATTTAAATAGTACTGATTATATTCGCCTACACAGTTAGCCCCTTGAAGGGTCAAATTCTGATCCCACTTAATCCATGCCTTGTCCGCATTTTGGGAAATATTACAAGTAGTAAGCTCCACTCGCGAATTACGGAATCCCTCTGTAAAAATGACCCAATATCTTTGTCCATTATCCGGGAAAGCAGGCAAATCCGATAATGAAATGCTCGTTGCAGCTTTCACTTTTACAGAACAAACAATTACTATTGACAATAGTAATACCCAAAATACACCTACAAATTTTGCTTGTTTTTTCACCATTTAAAAACCCTCCATTTCATAGATATTTATAGCTCTATTGTGTTAGCTTTCTATATGCTTCATCAATAATTAAAATATCTTCATCATTGTAAGATACATCTCTTCGCATCCACGCAACATCCTTCTTAACTATTTTTCCAGGTTGCCCTACAATAATGCAATTATTAGGATACTTACCTTTAGCTAAACATCTATATCCCAAAATTGATCCTGTACCAATACATGTATTTGGCATTATAATTGATTCTCCACCAATCCAACAATGGTCTCCTACTATAATAGATTTTTCTATCTCCCCTATAGTATTATTAATAAATGACTGTTTATGCAAATCATATATCAAATGTCCATCATGTGGTAACATAACAATATCCCACGAGAACATACAATCTTTTCCAATTTCTACTCTTTTATTTCTTCCTGTTTGTAATCTCCCATTTTGAATAGTAGTACCACTTCCTATCGATACATACCCAAAATCATTTATACATAAATAGAAATTTCCAATACTTACATTTTTACTTATGACCAATTTTGCATTATTGCATACACGAATTATAGGATTCAATATTGTAACATTATCATCAATTATAATTTCGCTATTATCTCCTACTTCTATAACAAGATTATTTAGCAAATTAACATTCTTTCCAACTCTAACAACTGCATTTTTTCCTTTAAATCTTACATTAACTGGAGATTCAGTATCGAATACATTTCCAAAAAAATCTTTATAGTGTTTTAACTCTGTTCCACTTTTAATAACTTTAGGATTGGGAGTCAAGAAAACAAAATCCCGATATTCCTGATACCCCCCTTCGAACATTTGTGCGTAATCATTTTGATTCCAATTCAATAAAATTACTGCATAGTATTGATCTGATTTACCATAAATTTCTGATTGATGCATTGTATCACTTTCTTTACATCTATACTCATCTAATGAAAAGTAAAAATCTACGCATTTACCACACATCTCATATATCTCTTTTTCAACTTCGCTATCCTTCCATCTCAGAACCAATTTCCTATCTCCAATATTATCTGAAATGATTTTACACAAATTATAATATTTATAATTTTCTTTTAAAATTGTATTTTTCATATACTTAATTCTTATATACACTCTCTTTCATATCGTTAATTTTCATAATAATTACGATTCAACTGACACTTTATTTTTTAACTTTACAATCATTTTGCATTAATCACAAAAAACTTCAAAAAATAAAGCCTCATCAACATCAGTACTTACAAATATATCTATCTGTTTTAAGAATTCCTCTTTACTATGAGCTTCCATATATTTAAATCCAGTTGATTGCACCCATCCTTTTGCTGATGTATTATGTACAGATGTTATTGCCTTTAAATTATTATTTTTTAATAATCCTGAACCATTATTATTTACCAAAAGTATTCTTATATTAGAATTTAACTGTTTATTCCATATACTATTCATATCATAAAAAAACGATAAATCTCCTACTATAAGAAAACATAACTTGTCCCTAGATACTGCACATTGTCCCATAAATGTAGAAGTGCATCCATCTATACCATTGGTTCCCATATTACAAAATACTTCAACAGATTTATTAATGTGGTATTTACGACATTCAATAAAGCTCTGACCTACCCCAAGATGTAACAATGATTGACTTGGTATTTTAGGGAAAAATACACTCTGTACATAATTAGAATTAAACTGCAATATTTCAGGCTCAACAGTTTTTTCTTCTAATTTTTTCCATTCATTATAATACACACCATTGTTTGTACTTTCACCAGCATTTTGCGAAAACCAATCAAAAAACATATTTTGTGTCATTTCGATAACAGAAGTCAATTTGAAATAGAAATCTTTAACTTCCCCATTTGGTGTAACACTCCAATGACGTATGTCTTTTAATCCACTTCTAATCTTATTTGTTAATGGATCATTCATTAATCTTTTTCCACCAACAGTAATCAATATATCTGGTGATAACCTTTTATTAAATTCATCTTGCGATAGACTAAATAGCATTCTATATGGTTTTAACATATATGCACAATCTAAATTCGAAATGTGATCTGCAACAATCACACAGTTAAACTTAGAAGCAAAACTTTCTATATTTTTCTTTTCATCATTAGTCAATTGCGCATTTTGTCCATACACAATCAATATTCTTTGCGATTTATGTAGTTCATGTATCCAATCTCTTAATCTATTTTCACCTGAATCTAGTCCAACTCTAAGAATGTGTGGATATTTATGAGGGGTTATCTTCCATTCATTTATTGATAATTTGCTACCTATACCTATATTATCTATTGCAAAATTTATATGAACTGGACCAAATCCATTATGTGTTGTTTCCAAAATGCAATCTGATATATCTCTACGGCACTGATATTCAGCTCTAAAACCACTACCTTCTGGTAATGTAATTTCTTTCTTTGTTACGGATTTAAACACTTCATTCTGAGGTATTGTTTGATCCTCTCCATGTCCATGATATATTTCCATTCTATCAGCCGTAATCATAATAAGAGGTACACCTGTATAATATGCTTCTGTAACAGCTGGTAAATAATTACTCACTGCTGTTCCACTGGTACATACGCATACGACAGGTTGTCTCAACTTTGAAGCTATTCCCAATCCAAAATAACCTGCACTTCTTTCATCTGTCACTCTATAAATATTAAAATAATCCTGATTGTTTTCAAATAATCTAACCAAAGGTACATCTCTTCCACCTGGTGAAAGGACCACATGTCGTATTCCATAATCATATAATAAGCTACCTAACATTTTTAATTTGATAAACTCAAAATTTTCACGTATATCTTTCTTTTTAGATACTAAATTTTTGTCCAAGGTAGTTTTTATAGATTGCACTGTTATGGGCTTTTTATCACTAACCTTCATTTCTAAAGCCATTTTTAACCACTGAATAGATTTTCTTCTACCCTCTTCTATTACTTTATTTATAGGTTCGTAATCTATATAATCTAAATATTCTTTTTTCCAACTAAATTGGTTTACATCGGATACAAGACGATTCATCAAGTTAAATCGTTCTAAAATATCTCTAAATCGCTCTAATCCTCTTATATTATTACTAATTGAAATAAACCGTCGTTCAAAAATAATTGAAAAACAAGTCCCATGAAAACTATCTGTAATTACAAACTCCGCTCCAGAAAATGCCTTCAAAAAATTGCGTGCATCCATATTTGTTTGAAGATTCGGAAATTTGTTCTTGTTCTCATAATTTTCCCAAGAATTATTAATAATTGTATAATATCCATCAGGGATAGTAATTACTTTGCAATTTATATAATTACTCAATTCAATTATCACATTTAGCTTTTCATCCGTTGGATCTAAAATATATGCAAGAATATACTGTTCACTTTCATTAAAACTAGCTTGGTCAATTAATTTATTATATACTTCTTTTTCTATATCAAATACTGGCTCTAACAAAACTTCTGATTCAATATGATATTTATTTTTAAGATTTTCTTTTCCAAATTCCTCCCTAACAGAAATTGCATCATATTTGTGCAATTCTTTATACACAAATTGATATTCTTCTTTATTAACATTGTCGTTTTTATCACCAAATGAAGTACAAAAGCTTATTCTTCTTTTATTATTATGTGCAAACGGCAAATACATAAAACCTTCAAATGAAACATAATAATTCCATATTTGATCTGATCCCGCCAAAAAAGTTTCTACATGTTTGTTTATAAGTTCAATATCATCTATACTCATCCTCGGAGACAAAACATCTTGTGGATAGATGCTTTTTATAAATTTAGTATTATGATTCACTGCCGCAAGCTCCATATCATCTGGCGCACAATTTGGCTTATTCAACATGACAACACTTTTTCCACAATTCCTTAATATTTTATATATGGCATATCCATTTAATAGCGAGCCATAATTTGCCCCATACCAAAAGCCTGCTACACAAATATCATATTTTCTATTGCTCTCTATCCATAATTTCTTTTCATATATTTTATTATCTCGGGAAAAGCGTTCAACTTTCTCATGCGAATCATAATAAATTGAATCAATTGGCATATCTGATTGTATATCATATACAACTATATTTATTCCTCTTCTATTACATGAAAAGTCAATCTTATTAATAACTATAGCTGCTCTATTTCCATTTCTCCATGCTGCACTTAATATGTGTATAGGAATACCATCAACAACTACATCTGCCTCAATTTTTTCCTCAGGATTATTTGCAGAATAATCTAATATAGAATTTCCATTGTGAATTATTCCTACATACATTTTCCATAATTTAATAGAAAATTTACTAAATCCAAGTGTTTTCAATTTTTCTAATACTGTATCAGGCATATTACTACCTGGTGTATCTCTTACAGACAATACTATTGTTACTTTATTTTTTATTCTACTTAACCCATCTAAATATGTTTCGATATTATCAATCTTTACCAAATAATCTCTTATATCTTCCATATTGAAAATCCTTCCAAATCTATTCTCCATTGTTACCTTTCAATTTTCGTGGAATTGCAGTTAATGCCATAGCAATTTTATAACTTATCGACTTTCTAGTTTCAGTTAATCTCCATCCCAAATCATTTCTTTCCTTAACAGCCAAATCAAGTTCCTTCCTTAACTGATTATTTTCATTCTGTAACAAATCTATATTATTCATATAATTGTTAGTATTTTCTTCTGTAAAATGGCTATATAAAAAGGCATTTTCCTCTAATATCTCTGATATTTCCTCTATAGAAAAAACTATACTCTGGGCTTTTCCGAGCCCATAAATTTTTTCAATCTGCTCATAATGCTTCTGGTTAGTACACAAACCATTATGATTCTCCCAAAATTCCTGTAAATCAACATTTTCATCTAAAATGTCATATAATTTACTTAGAAATTCAGAAGTATTTCCTGCTTCAAATTTGAATCTTTCAGATTCTGTTAATTCTGATGCTCCACCAGCACTACTACACAAAATAGGCACACCAAATGCTACCATTTCTATAGCCACCTGTGGCAAATTATCCTCCCATAATACTGGTATTATTCCTAAATTTGCACCGGTAAGAATTTTGTTTAAATCAGCATGACTATATCCATGAATTATCTCAACATTATGAAAATCCTTTAGTTTCTTTCTAATAGCCTCATCTTGACCTTGTGTTGTAGTTGTTAATATTAAATCAATGTTTGATGCATATCTCTTGTCAACTTGTTCTAATGATTCTAACAAGAACGGATATCCTTTTTCTTCATAATCTAAATTTGATCCTAAATATGCTATTTTAAAATATTTTCCTATTTCGGAATTTGATCTTCCAATTTGAAATTCTGCGACACGTGTACCTATATAACTAAGCATTAATTTGTCGCCTATAATTCCATTATCAACAGCAATGTCAAATACTCGTTTAGATACAGCAAGAATACTATCCATGTTTTCATTCAAAGCACTTGTAGCACGCTTCTTAAATTCAATAAAATTTTCAGCTCCCTTTTTAAGGCTTAATCTATCGAATGCGAAATAATCACTCCACTCATACTCTAATGATTTATCTATAATTCCATGATAGTTTACTCTTCCTCTCTCAATCATTTCATTTGCATAATTTCGCATGTCAGATCTATCTATACATTTATCACAATCTTCTGCCGTACAATTTGGAACACAATTTATATGCTTATGCCTATTAAAATAAAATCCAGTCATGCACATAGGAACATAATTATGTAATGAAAAAATAAATTTTGTATCCTGAAATTCCTTCTTTAAATCAAATATATCTAGGGATAGACCTTCCATATTATTAAAATGAATTGCTTGGAATTCTCCATATTTAATAATAAATTTTCTAATAGTATCTTTTAACATCTCACTTTTAAATGCCACTTCTGGATTTCCAAAGAGCATATCCTGTGGTGCTGGAACAGGTGAATTTACTATCTCAAAAGACTTGCATCTATCACCAAACATATTATTTATCTTGCGAACAAAACATTCTTTTCTTGATATATCATATGCCCATCCACTACTTAAAAAATAAACATCCACATCGGGTCTATTCTTTATAATAGTCTGTATCAAATTTTTACAATAAACAGTAACTCCTCCACCAATCCCATTAGAGTTATCAAATGGAACCCAGTTATAAATCAGTATTTTTTTTCTATTTTTATAAATACTTTTCAATGGGGATTTATATTGTAAAAAAGTTTTTTTATCATATACATTAAAATCATCACGTATAACTGTAGAATTTATTTTTTCTAACATTTCCCTTGCTTTTGTATAAAATAGAACTTCTTTTCCTTCGTAATCCGATTCTTTTATAGCTCCACACAAATACATAAGAGCTCTGGCATATGCAAACTTTAATGTCTCCTCATCTTCATAATTTCGCTTTGCAAGTACTTCAAGGTTATCCATCATCCTATCAAATGGAATATTAAAGTCATATCCTTTTGATGATGAACCTTCTACCTCTGTTCGATAGTTATAGAAAGGTCGAGAAGTCCATATAATACTTTTTGCGCAACACATAGTGTCAAAGAAAAATGGATTGTCTACCCATCCACCACCTTTTGCCTGTTTAAATATAATATGATTATTCTCAATTAAGCTTCTTTTATATATAGCAGACCATATTGAAGGATGCCCCCATAATATTTGAGGACACTCTTTTATAGTAAATGGCTGCAATGAATCAGGCATATTAGCTCGTTCTTGATTGATATCTTTTCTAATAGATCCATCTTTTTCTTCATAACAATTCCAAAAATTACTTTTTACAATATCAATCTCTCCATCATTACTATACATATATAATTTTTCAAACATATTAGGCTCAATATAATCATCAGCTTCAACACACCCAACATATTCTCCTTTAGCTACGGATAATCCAGCATTCATTGAATGTCCATTTCCACCATTCTCCTTATGGATTACAACAAATCTATCGTCGCGTTTCTTAAAATCATCCATGATTTCAGGTGATTTATCTGTAGATCCATCATCTACACAAATAATTTCTATATCTTTAAGAGTTTGAACTCTAATACTCTCCAAACATTGTTCTAAATACCTCTCTGCATTATATATTGGCACAATAATTGATACTTTTATCATAACTTTTTGTCCTTTCAAAATTTATTGGAATACTATAATTTTGCAACTATATTATCAGCTTCTTTATCAAATACATATGTACCTACCACATATCCAACCACTGCATAAAAAAGCATTACCATCCACATTGAAACAGGTGGTCTTGCTCCATCCATAATGGCTATACGTGCTATGGTAGCCGATACATATATTGGGTTTATTAACATCACATCCTGTACATATGGAGCCATGGCATCTATTCTATAAAATAGTGCTGAACCATACATAAGCATAAGTGTAAATATGTTATAGAAATATGTGATATCTGCAAAACTTACATTAATGGTAGCAAGCAGTTTTCCCATTCCCTGCATCATCACTAACAGTAATAAAATGTCCGGAATGACATACAGCCATGTCCAGCTTGGCTTCACTTTATATATTGCTATTACAAACACATATATAATCATTGAATACATGAAATTCTGAAATGCCAATAGCACTTTTTCTAGGACGTATACCGGCTTCTTGATCTGTGTCTTTATAAGAAAATTTTTATTACCTGATAATGCTCCAAGACACATTGTAGTGCCTGATGTGAACAAACCATATATCGTTGTACCTGTTAGTACATACACTGGAAATAATTTATCTGTTGCATTTCCAAACATCTTTCCAAATACCATTACCATGACAATCATTGTTATAAGTGGATTGATTATCTCCCACAGTTCTCCCATGAATGTAGATGAGATATTTCTCTTTTTATCACGCTGAATAAGCTGCTGGATAACAAATATTTCCTGTCGAAGTTCCACTAACCTTTGACCCAATTTATTTACTTCAAACACTATAATCTCTCCACCACATTATTCTCATATTTTTTAAAAACTAATTTGCCTATTATGTAGATTCCTATACTCCACACAATTATTTCTGTTGTATAGAATGTCTCAATGCCATTTCCATACACTACGCAATCTCTGATAGCCTTTATAAATGCATACATTGGGTTATGTAATATTACATATCTCACTCCATCTGACACCCAATCGACTGAATAGAACATCGCCACGAAGAATCGTAATATGTATATGAAATTTGAATACACATTTCGCATATCTTTACTAAACACAAACCAAATAGAAACTATATAGGATACTCCTGTTGTGAACCCTATGAGCAACACTAATATAATTGGAACGGCTAATATATGATATGTAATATTTGCCCTATACCAGGTAAGAACCAGCAAAAACGGTATACATCCCAGCAGAAAATTCACAAACGCTGTCAATACTCTTGATAGTACAAACAACTCTCTTGGAAGCTTCGACTTAATTAGTAAATCCCTGTTATCTTTCAGTGTCGTAAGTGATGTCTGTGTTGCTGTTGCAAAGAATTCAAATATCAGAAATCCCACAAAGTAATACGCTGGATACTTAGGTATTCCCTTATTGAATATGGTTGAGAAAAGGAACACTACCAGCGCCATTCTCATCAGCGGATACACACAGCTCCACAGTATTCCGAGATAGCTTCGTGAATATTTTCTTTTGAGTTCTCTTTTTGTCAGTTCCCAGAGTACGAACCAATATTGTCTGATTTTGAAACTCTTTTTCATTTCACACTTTGTT
Source organism: uncultured Agathobacter sp. (assembly GCA_934359755.1). Taxonomy (GTDB): domain Bacteria; phylum Bacillota; class Clostridia; order Lachnospirales; family Lachnospiraceae; genus Roseburia. The sequence goes on along the minus strand of CAKRLV010000007.1, from coordinate 99,297 downwards.
TCCTATCGTAAGCTTTAAACATTCCAAGTAATATCGCATAAATTGCATAGGTGAATATATATGGTCCTACCATTAGTCCCTGTCCTATGAATCCAACTAGTCCTGCAAGTACTGCTTCTTTTTCTGCCTGATACTCACATGGCTTGTCTGTCTTTTTCTTTGCCATCATCACAAATGGAATTATATACAGTGCAAGTCGCAGTACTGCGCCTACGGCTCCTGTTGTGACGAGATATTCGAGTACATCGTTGTGCGCTGTATCGTAGAGATAATCCCACACTACTGTAAAGTCCGCCTTGGCTATCTGTGCCTGCGTTACTGTATCGAGTAATCCTGGTCCTGCTCCGATGATTATGTCCTTTACGCTGCCGCTTATATATCCCATCCATGAGAAGTACCATATTGAACCTCTATAGTTGAACAGTTCAAGTGAGTAATTGAATACCATATAGGCGACTACTCCACCGAGTGCGAATACCAGGATTCCTATCCATGCGTATCTCGCTATACGGTATCCTTTTTCATGCTCTCCTTTTGCAAGGAGAGCATATAGAAGTAACAACACACCTGCTGCACCTACTACGTAGTACAGCTTATATTCGAGCAGAAGCAATGATATGGTGTCTGTATCAATTGCCCTTGGCGTTATTTGTCTTTTCCAGAAGATATTTGCAAGCATTCCTGCGAGCATGAAAAGTATCATGTTTGCTCCGAGATTCTTCAGATGGTTTCTGTCTCGAAGTGAGCAGTATACTATGTATGCCATTCCGCACCCTATACCGATATATGTGGTATTGCTGAGTGTGATGAAGCAGCTGAAATATGCTGCAAATACATATATGTATGAGAAGAATCTTGTGATTCTGCTTTTCATAAATATTGGTGCCAGTGCAAATATTGGTACCAGCATTGACAGGTATCCCGACCAGAAATTCACATTTCCTATTGTGGATATGAATATCTCGTACTGTAGTGGTATCTCGTCATGCATGATTAGGAAGTCATATCCGAGTCTGTCGATTATTCCTATCATCAGGACTGCAAATGATCCTACGTATATATAAAACCATATGTCTGCTCTTCTGCTGAACAGTCTTGATACTGCAAAGTACATGGCTGTGGCGAGTACTATCACTCCGCTTCCTACATCCCATGCGCTTTCGCCTGTGAATGATGCTGCGCGATCTCCCGACAGGCATGTGGATATTACTGCTGCTATTGCAAACAGGAGCATGACTATATCCAGCAGACATATAGATTTGGTTTCTTCTTTTATGAGGTCTTTTATGATTTTGCCTCGTGTGATTATTATCTGTATTACTCCGAAGAGTACTATTATTATCAGAAATGCTATTGTGAATTTCACGTATACATCTCTTTTGTCATGAAGTATGTTGTAGTAATTGTCTGAATAGTATAGAGGCAGGAATGTGAACATTAATGCTATGTACGCTTTCACAATCTCCTCGCGTATTTTTTTCAATTTCGCTTCCTCGCTGTTATCTTTTATATTTGATAATTGTTCTTCGACATACATCTCTATGACATATATCTATAAACTTTTGTAATTCCAGGCCAGACGAATCTGGCTTGGAATTGGTTAAACTCACATTTTTTAAAGGATATTATTTTCTTGTTCTGATACTCTTAACGGCTGTCCACTTAGAGTATACTTTCTTACCCTTTACTGTCTTGAATGCACGTACACGTACATAGTATACTTTCTTAGCTTTAAGCTTGTTGATTGTGTATACTGTCTTCTTTGTTGTAACTGTTTTGGCTTTCTTCATGTTCTTGTTTGTAGAATACTGAACAATGTAGCCTTTTGCTCCAGATACTTTCTTGATAGAAACTCTGATAGCTTTCTTCTTTGCTGTGTATTTAACCTTTGCAGGTTTCTTTACTGCTACTTCCTTCTTAGGTGTAGCTGATGTAGCCTCTGTCTTTGTTGCAGCTGCTACTGGTGTTGCTGCTGGTGCACTAGCTACTAATACTACTGCTGCTAATGCTCCGCATAATAATCTCTTAATGCTGTTTTTCATTATAAATTTCTCCTTTCGTGACTGCTTATGCAGTTTCTCTCATACGCGTATGAAAATGTGAGTTTTATATGTAATATCCCTTGCGGGTTACTACCGATTTAATTGTTTTCAAATTGGTGTCTATATGCACTGCACACTACCTTTGGTTCTCCTATCATTCGCAGGTTTCCCTGTTCTATCCACACGACTTTCGTGCAGTTGTCCATGATAGTTCCCATTCCGTGTGACACCATTAGTACTGTTGAGCCTCCGTGTATTAACTGTTTTACTTTTGCAAGGCTCTTCTTCCTGAAGAATTCGTCTCCTACTGAGAGTACTTCGTCCAGGATTAGTATTTCTGCTGCATCTCCTACTGTCGCTATTGCAAATCCCAGTCTTGATACCATTCCTGATGAGAAGTTTTTTACTTTCTCTTCCATGAATCCATCTAGTTCTGCAAATTCTACGATTTCGTCGTAGTGCTCGTCTATGAAGTCTTTGGAGTATCCTATTATTGCTCCGTTGAGATAGACGTTCTCTTTTGCGGACAGTTCCATGTCAAATCCTGTTCCAAGTGTAAGCAGCTGTACTTTGGATTTGTCTACTTCAATTTTGCCTGATGTCGGGTTCAGGGCTCCTGATACTATCTTGAGTAGTGTGGATTTTCCTGATCCGTTTGTTCCAATGATTCCTACGATTTCTCCTTTGAATACGTTGAAACTTATATTGTTTAAGGCATACAGTTCTTTGTATGATATCTGCTTTTTGATTGTCTGTATCAGGTATTCTTTGATTCCTGATACGTTGTTGGTTGCCACTTTGAACTTCATAGTGAGGTCTTCGACTGTTATCACTGGTGGTTCTTCGTGTTCTGCCAGTTCTTTTTCCAGTAGTGGCTTTATCTGGCTCATGTATTGATTTGATTCTTCTGCTTTTTTCTGGCGGAATATTTCATTTTCCTGTGTGTAGTCTGGTATTTCTCTTTTCTCGTTTAGTCCTTCGTAGACGTTCTGCAGGATTACTGCTCCTGCTACGGCTACTGCCACTGCTTCAAACATATTTACCTCTTTACTGCTTTTATACTTTGTCTTAAGTGTGTCAGGTATTTTGCTCTTTTTGCTCTTCGCATGTTGGCTCTGACACTTTTATTCAGATTCACGATTGTGCCTTCTATCCAGGCGCTTTCGTGGATTTTTTTCTTTGATATTCCTGCTGCTATGAGGAGCTTGCTGATTGCTCCTAAGTCTTTTACTTCCTGCTCGGTCAGCTGATTTGCTGTGCTTTGGTTGTGCTCGTCGCATATGTCATCAGAGAAGAGGAAGTTTCCGTAATAGCGTGCTTCCCATCTGGTGGGGTTCGCCATGAGCAGGGTGTATAATTTCTCTGCTACATGTTGAAATTCATGTGCAGTCTCCTGTGTATTTCTCTGTGCTTCTTCCTGTGTATTTTGCTGTGCTGCTTCCTGTGTATTTCGCTGCGTTGCTACCAGTGTATTCTGCTTTACAACTTTTTGTGTATACAATTTCTTGCGCTGTTCTATGTATGCTTCTATGAACTCTTTCAGCAGGCCGGTGTTTCTTTCTATCTGCACGCTGTTTGGATTTTCTATATCCGAGTACACGGGTTCATAGATTATGTCGCCTTGTGTATTCTTTGTGTATGCTTTTACCATCGGCTTTGCCTGTGTGTAGACTACTTCATACAGACAGTTACTGAAATTCATTTTCTTTATGGTGCTGCCTTTTGGATTGAAATAGTATGCTTCGTATGTGCAGCCTTCTGTGTCTGGCGGAAGTTCATACAGCCCGAAATAATATCCGTGTACATGTATGTCTTTTTTCTGGACGGCAAGTATATTTCTTATGCTTTTTTCGATTGTGCCTATCCAGCCACTGTCTACTACTGCCCATGGGGTCTCGTCAAGCATTCCTTCCTGTCTCAGATAGCCGAGGCAGTTGTCATATTTTTCTTTTGAATGTTCATAGATATATTTGTATATGAGCTTTGATCTGGTTTTGAATTCTTCTCGAAGCTCGTATATTTCTTTTCTATTCAGTACTGTATCTAGCTTGTCACGGCAGTTCATTTCCTGACATACCTGGTCGATTTCGTTCTCTGTTAATGCTGCCCGCCTGAATATCTTTCTGAGTGTTACGTCTATTCCTATGAAGAAGACCTGGTCCAGACATTCTTTGCCTCGCAGATGATATTCTGGGATTCGCAGGGCGTATCGTGATACTTTCAGGTATCTGCAGTCGATTGCTGGCTGCTGTTCATCTGCGCTTTGTGATGCTTTGATTAACATGGATGCGGCGAGATACATGGGATATGCGTCTCTTGCTAAGAAGTACAACCGCCTGATTCCCTGTTCTTTTGCTTTTTCTATTAACCAGCTGGTAAATTCTATTAGTGCTGGTGCCCATACCATGAAGTATTCCTGGTCTTCGATTGCCGGATGTCTTGCTATGCAGGCTGCGGCTGCTTTTGCGCAGGCTGGGTTTGCTGACAGTATTTTCTTGTATTCTTCTAGTCTTTCTTGTTCTTCATCTACTATTTCTTTGTTCTTCATCTACTGTTTCTTTGTTATTCATCTACTGTTTTCTATTAACCTGCTGTTATAAATGTTCTTATACTTTTATTTAGCCTGCCTGCTGTCTATGCTTAATCCTTACTCTTGCTGCATTATGTCTATGCTTGCTGTATTATGTCTGCTCTTGCTGCTCTATAGTTCTGCGATTCTTTCTTTGTAAAATCGGACAATACCAAGTGGCAGGATTTTGCTTGCTATCGGCCGCAGGACATATAGCCAGCCTTTTGGCCAGAGCAATCCCATTTTGCGATAGCCTCTTATTCTTATCTGTCCTTCATATATACTGTCTTTTATTGAACGGCTATGGTATTTTCTTCTGTCTACAAAGTACTTAAGTAACGGCTGCTGGATGTTATAGCCTTTATAGCCAAGTTCGTACAGCCTCATGAACAGCTCATAGTCTTCGCATCTTCTTGTTTCTTTTTCTTCGGAATAGCCGACTATTCTGTCAAATAATGATGCGCGATACATTACTGATGGGTGAATATATGGCGAGTATTTGAGGTAGTCTTTGGCTTTGGGTTCTTCTGGTCTTGTTCCATCTGCCCATTTTCCTTCTCTGTCAAATATGTCGCAGTTGGTTCCACACCACATGTATTCTTTGTTCTTCTCGAGAAATTCTATTTCTGTCTGGAGACGCTTTGGATGCGATATGTCGTCGGCATCCATTCGTGCGAGATATTTTCCTGCTGCTTTTTCTATGCACCGGTTGAGTGCGTAGCCGAGTCCATGATTCTCTTTGGAGTCTATGACTTTTATTCGCTTATCTCTTTGTTCTAATTTGCTTATGTACTCGGCAACTTCCTCCCTTGAGCCGTCATTGTATATCAGAAATTCAAAGTCTTTGTATGTCTGGTTGAGTATTGAGCTTACTGCTGCTTCTAATGCCGCAAAGTCATTCTGGTTGAAGACTCCCATTATTACTGATATCATTGGGCGGTCTTTTGTCTCTGATTTCTGCGTCTGGGTTGATTCTGGCAATACCTGATATATCTGATGCATTTTCTCGGCCGCTTTCTGCAATGTGAATCGTTCTATCGTTTTCAGTGCATTGCTGGCATATTTTTGGCGCAGTTCTTTGCTGTCGTACATTGTCCTGATTGCGTCTGCAAATTCTTGTGCGCTGTCAGGTTTACATACAAGGCCGTTTTCGCCGTTTTGCATGTATTCTCTTGTTCCCCGGTTATCTGCTGCGATTATTGGTACTCCTGATGCCATTGCTTCGAGTGCTGCCATTCCCATTCCTTCTCTATATGATGGGAATATGAATAGGTCCGCATTGTGAAGCATCTGTGGCATGTCATAACAATATCCTCGCAGAAATACCTGTCCTCCGAGGTGCTTACTATCTATATATTCCTGCAATTCTTTTCTGAGCGGTCCTTCACCACATATGTTGTAGTAGATATTGGGATTGCCCAGCTTTGCTATTGCGTCTATTACTACTTTGTGGTTTTTATTTGCATTCAACTCGCCAGCTGATACAATATGAAATATGTCGCCTTCATATTCTGATGATTCTGGATAATATTTTGCTGTGTCTACACCTACGCTGGGGATTATTTCTGCATGTCCATCTGGCTTATATTTAAAGCTGCCTGCTCTCTCATAATCTTCATGATTTATGGTTATAATAATGTCTGTATATTTTGCCAAATACCGCTCTACTGGATAATAGAACAACCAATTTTTGAGTGGTGCTCCTGTAAAGAAATGAAATCCATGGGCAGTATAGATTACATATGGTTTTCTTTTGCTCATATGTGCTGATAGTCTTCCGAGAAGTCCACCTACTGGATTATGACAATGCACTACGTCTATTTTCTCTCTGTCTATAATCCTTTTTAATTCTCGGTATGCCCATATATTTTTTTTGATGCTGAAAGGACTTTTTTCTATGCTTATGTGGTGCAATATGATTCCCATATCTACAAGTGCCTGGTCTTTTACTTCGTAAATTGGTACACCGAAATTGGTGGCATAGTGTATCTGATATCCTTTTTCTTGTAGAAGTCGCACGTTGTTTAATTCGAATTGTGATAAGAAACCACTTGTGGTGGTTAATATTAGTGCTTTCTTCATTTGTTTATTCCATTCCGATTTTTAACATTTGTATCGCATTATGGTGCATGCGGTGCTTCCCTGATTTATGTCCTTATTTATATTTCTAGTTTGTTGTTCTTGCTTGTTGTTTTAATTTATTGTTCTAGTTTGTGATTCTAGCTTGTTGTTTCGATTTATTGTTCTAGTTTGTTGTAACAACTGTACGTTGTAGGTTTACAACTGTCAGTTTTCAGAAGATATTTTAACAACTTTATGTTGTTGTGTCAACACTCAAACTGTTTTATGGAATTAATTACCATATTGTTATTATGTATTTATGCAACTATTGGTTAGTTTTCGACTTAATTTCTACGTTTGTACTCATCCATTGGGTGCTATTTGTATTGGGGGTACATTTTGTGAGAATTATTGTGTAATTTGAGGTGAGGTATATATGAAGAGACTTAAAGAGTTGCGCACTGCCAAGGGTATAAGCCAGCAGGATCTTGCTGATGTTATCCATGTCACCCAGCAATCGGTTTTTAAATACGAGCATGATATGGCTGAACCTGATCTGGACCTGGTGATTGCATGTGCGAGGTATTTTGATACATCTGTTGATTATTTAATTGGATACTCCGATATCCCTATTCGATACGAAGCGTTTCCTTCTGACGCGATAACCCCTTTTGAGTATAGATTAATTGAATATTACAGACAGCTTTCTCCAAAGATGAAAGAATTGGTTGCGGGGGTTGTTGATGAGGATGAAGGGGAAGACGAAGAATAAATACAATATTTTTGTGTATAATATGTTATAATTCTAATTCTAAGAAATTATTATTGCATAAAAACGTAACATCCGTTTTTATATTGACTTTTTTACATTATTGGTGATATCATATCATTAAGTTATAGTTAGGAGGATGCAAAATGCGTTTACTCAAAATTGTTGTAGATGGTTTAACACTTTTCAATAAAACAATAGATATTGACTTTTATGCAGAGCAAAGAGTTTCTAGTGATAACAATGAGATGGTATCACCTTGCTTTGGTAACATATTTACAAACAATGTTCTTTCCATTGTAGGTATCAACGCTTCCGGTAAAACTTCTTTATTAAAAGTGATATCTTTTGTAATTGAATTTATAAATGGTGAATCTGTTAATAATATAGATAACAGAGATATTTTAGAAAATGCTGCTAATATAACTATTACAGCATACTTTTATGCTCCTAAGATTGGCGTCTGTAAACTTGAATCTAAAATTATAAAAGTAGAGAATAATGAAGTAGATAGCAGATACATTATAGACGATGAGCATCTTTGGATTAAGAAAATATCAAAAATCAAATCTAAAAAAGACCTATTTGCTTTTGAAGATGAACAACCTACTAAAATAAGAGACAATGAAGCAGAATTTTTAAAAGATGATACTAGTATTGTATTATCCCTTAATAAGAATAAAGGATTTTATTTAAAGGATCTTATCAAGATAACTAATATTAATTACCTTAGACTTATTGGTAATTTTCCTCATGAGTTAATTGCATTTTTAGATCCAAGTATTGAGGATATTTCTTTTGATAAAATCACTGGTGAATCAAAATTAAAATTTTATGGTAGAAAAGAGATTATTGTAGCAAATCCGATTCTCTTTGAACAATACTTATCATCTGGAACTATAAAGGGAATTAATATTTTTATTAATGCAATGATGGTATTCGAAGAGGGTGGATATTTAATTGTTGATGAGCTGGAGAATCATTTCAATAGAGAAATTGTAGCTACCCTTGTCCGATTCTTTATGAATAAAAGTGTAAATAAAAATGGAGCTACTTTAATTTTTTCGACTCATTATTCGGAATTACTTGATGAATTTGAGAGAAACGATGGCATATATATCGTCAGAAACAGAAATGGTATCTGTGCCCAAAAGCTTAGTGAAATACTTACTAGAAATGATATTAAAAAAAGTGAAGCTTTCAAGAGCGATTTTCTTCAAGGAACTGTACCAGCCTACGAATCCTATATTCAATTGAAAAAGGCAATTATTTGTGGAAAGATAAAGGAGGACTAGTCCAGAATTGACAAATGATAAAATAATAGCATGTATATGTGAGGGAAGTGCCGAAAGTGTAATTGTCAATAAGCTGATGGATGCTGGCAAACTTATTTTCACAAGAGACGATTTGTTAGATAATGAGGTTCTTAGATGTAGGAGCGCTAGAAAATTTGAAGACAGGTATTTGGGAAAAGGTTTTAAAAAAAAGATAACTGTATATAGAATCCTTGATTCAAGACGAGAAGACTTTAAATTACGTAAAGCTTATGAGTCAAAAGTAGATGTTATTAATGTTATTACAGCACCAGAGATAGAAATGCTTATTATTATTCATCAAGGTAAATACAATGATTTTTGTAAAGTAAAAAGCCATACTAAGCCTAGCGATTTTTGTAAAAATGCATTAAAACTATCATCCATAAAATCAACAAAATTTGTTGAGGACTATTTCTTAAATATAGATGATTTGATTTACGCAATTCAAGAATATAAACGATTATCAAATATTCCAAAAGATGAAACTTGCCTGGCAGATTTATTGATATAACACACAGAGCGGAGGTGATGGATGTGTGTATAACAGAATTTAATGAAAAAGCCTTTATAGATGGCATCCATGAAGATGGATTTACTGATGGTGAAAATAAACTCGGTCTGCTTATCGAAAAACTTATGACTGCCGGTCGAAATGCTGACGCTTTAAAGGCTGCTACAGATGAAGATGCCCGCAAACAATTCTACATAGAATTTGGAATGTAGAAATAGCAAAAATCCACCCCCACGGGGTGGATTTTCTTGATTACTTCATAAAATCTTTTGCATCAATTCGTATCAATGCTTTCTTAAGTGCAAACTCTGCACGCTTTACATCAACATCACCTGAATGACTTGCAAGTCTCTGTTCTGCTCTCTCTTTTGCAGCCTCTGCTCTCTTCTCGTCGATTTCATCTGGCCACTCTGCCAGTTCTGCGAGCAGTGTCACTTTATCTCCGAGTATTTCTGCAAATCCTGCATGTACTGCTGCAACCTTTTTCTCATCACCATTATGAATAGTGACAAGTCCTGGCGCAAGGACTGTTGTCATAGGAATGTGATTCTTGTATACACCTAAGTCGCCTGCCTGAGCTGTGAACTCGATGAAGTCAGACTCTCCTGTGAAAAATACACGGTCAGGTGTAATTATCTCTACTTTAAAAATATTGTCTGCCATATCCTCACTCCTTATCTGCAGCTATGACACTAGTTCATCTTTGCCCGAACTTCGTCTATGCTTCCTACATTTAAGAAATAAGCTTCTGGTACATCATCATGCTTTCCTTCGAGAATCTCTCTAAAGCCTCTGATTGTCTCCGTGATTGGTACATATTTACCTTCGAGACCTGTAAACTGTGTAGCTACGTTGAATGGCTGTGACAGGAATCTCTGAATCTTTCTGGCACGGCTAACTACAAGCTTGTCGTCTTCTCCAAGTTCGTCCATACCAAGAATTGCGATGATATCCTGTAACTCTTTGTACTTCTGAAGAATCTCCTGTACTCCACGGGCTACTTCAAAGTGTTCCTGTCCTACGATACGTGGATCAAGAATACGTGATGTAGATGCTAGTGGATCTACGGCTGGGTAAATACCAAGCTCTGCAATTGAACGCTCAAGTACTGTTGTTGCATCCAGATGTGCAAATGTTGTAGCTGGTGCCGGGTCAGTTAAGTCATCGGCTGGTACATATACTGCCTGAACTGATGTAATTGATCCGTTCTTTGTAGATGTGATACGCTCCTGGAGTGCACCCATCTCTGTCTGCAATGTTGGCTGGTAACCTACGGCTGATGGCATACGTCCAAGAAGGGCTGATACCTCGGAACCTGCCTGTGTAAAACGGAAAATATTGTCGATGAATAACAATACGTCTTTTCCACCTTTATCACGGAAATATTCTGCCATTGTAAGACCTGTAAGAGCAACTCTCATACGTGCTCCTGGTGGCTCGTTCATCTGACCGAACACCATGGTAGTCTTGTCAATAACTCCTGATTCTTTCATCTCATAGTAAAGGTCATTACCTTCACGTGTACGCTCTCCGACACCTGTGAATACTGAGTATCCACCATGCTCGGTTGCGATATTATGGATAAGCTCCTGAATAAGAACTGTCTTACCTACTCCGGCACCACCAAAAAGTCCGATTTTACCACCCTTCTGATAAGGACACAGCAAATCTACGACTTTGATACCTGTCTCAAGCATCTCCTGTGAAGTTGCCTGATCTTCGTATTTTGGAGCTGGTCTGTGAATAGGCCATTTTTCTTCTGTCTTTGGAGCTTCAACTTCATCAATTGGATTTCCAAGTACATTGAACATTCTTCCGAGAGTGTTCTCACCAACTGGTACAGAAATTGGTGCACCTGTTGCGATGGCATCCATTCCACGAACCAGACCGTCTGTTGGTCCCATGGCGATACATCTTACTGTATCATCACCAAGATGCTGAGCAACTTCTACAATAAGCTCTCCGCCATCTTTAAGCGGAATCTTGATTGCATCGTTGATCTCAGGCAGATTGCCTTCTGTGAATTTGATATCCAGAACGGCACTGATAATCTGCGTAATTTTACCAACGTTTTTATCTGCCATTTTCTTTTCTCCTATCTACTCTTTTTTGATATTCATAGCCGCCCTCAAATACCCGCAAAACTGAGGTGGCTGTGAATAGCTGCTTATGATATTGCATTTGCACCAGCGATAATCTCAGTAAGCTCCTGAGTAATTGATCCCTGACGTGCTCTATTGTATTTCAGTGTCAAATCACTAATCATATCTTCTGCGTTGCTTGTAGCTGAATCCATTGCCTGCATACGTGCTCCATTCTCGCTGGCATGCGATTCTACAAGTGCTCCATAGAACAGACTTGTCACATATTTAGGTATAATCATATTGAGTGCTTCTTCTTCGTTCGGCTCATAATTCATCATGACATCCATATCGCCTGCATCCTCTGGATCTATCTCCACCGGAAGCATCTTAATGAGCTGTGGCTCCTGCGATACAGTGTTCTTGAAATGAGTATATGCCAGATAGATTTCTCCTACCTCACCTTTTGAAAATGAATCAAGAACCTTTTTGCAAAGTTCTGATGCCTTGTCATATGATGGGTCTTCGATAATCTCTGGTGCACTCTCTACTATATTATATCCTTTTGACATGAATGCTTCTTCGCCCTTCGCTCCGATAGCATATATATCCAGATCTTCTTTATTGAAGTCTCCGCCTGTTATGAGCTTAACGATATTGCTGTTATAGCCTCCTGCCAGACCTCTGTTTGATGTTATTACAACTACAGCTTTCTTGTTAGTGTCTCCTGCTTTCAGGTATGGGTGGTCGATATTGCCACTTTTTGCAAGCATTGAACTAACTGTCTTGTACATGTAATTGAAATATGGATCTGTCTGCTCTGCTCTTGTCTTTGCTTTCTGAAGCTTTACAGTTGAAACGAGTTTCATTGCTTTGGTGATCTGCTGAGTACTTGAAATACTGCTTTTTCTTCTCTTAATGTCTCTCATTGAGGCCATTTATATATCACCAACTTTCTTAACGAAACTGTGCTTTACACTCTTCTATTGCTTTTATAAGCTTCTGCTCTGTCTCGTCGTCAATCTCTTTCTTTGTCACAATAGTTTCTGGTATCTCAGGATACTTTGTATCTATGAAATCAAAAAGTTCTGACTCGAAACGTAATATATCTTCTACTGCAATATCAAGAAGGTATTTCTTTGTAGCAGCATAGATAATGATAATCTGCTTTTCAACTGGCATTGGCTGATACTGTGGCTGCTTAAGTATCTCTTTGATACGGGCACCCTGCGCCAGCTGCTCTGCTGTTGTTGCATCAAGTTCTGAACCGAACTGCGCAAATGCGGCAAGCTCTCTGTACTGTGCAAGCTCTACTCGGATTGGAGCTGCAATCTTCTTCATAGCCTTAATCTGTGCTGATCCACCAACTCGCGATACTGAAAGACCTGCGTTGATAGCTGGACGGAATCCTGCGTTGAACATCTCTGTCTCTAAGTAAATCTGTCCATCTGTGATAGAGATAACGTTTGTTGGGATGTATGCAGATACATCGCCTGCCTGTGTCTCGATAATAGGAAGGGCTGTGAGTGAACCTCCACCTAACTTATCTGATAAACGGGCTGCTCTCTCTAATAATCTTGAGTGGAGATAGAATACATCTCCTGGATAAGCCTCACGTCCTGGAGCTCTCTTAAGCAAAAGTGAAAGTGTACGGTAAGCTGCTGCATGTTTACTTAAATCATCGTAAACTACAAGAACATCTTCTCCGTTCTCCATCCACTCTTCTCCGATAGCACATCCTGAATATGGTGCGATATACTGCAGTGGTGCAAGTTCTGATGCTGTTGCTGCTACTACTGTTGTATAGCTCATTGCACCATATGACTCTAATTCATTAACAAGTGCTGCAACTGTTGATGCTTTCTGACCGATAGCAACGTAAATACATTTTACGCCCTGTCCTTTCTGGTTGATAATTGTATCAATTGCGATTGCAGTCTTACCTGTCTGACGGTCTCCGATGATAAGCTCTCTTTGTCCACGTCCGATTGGAACCATGGAATCTATAGCTTTGATACCTGTCTGTAATGGGGTATCTACTGATTTTCTTGAAATAACACCTGATGCAACTCTCTCAATCTGACGGAATTTCTTAGACTCGATTGGTCCTTTTCCATCTATTGGCTGACCTAATGCGTTTACAACACGGCCCAGCATTGCATCTCCAACCGGAACCTCAACAACTCGTCCGGTAGTCTTAACGGTATCCCCCTCGTTGATATTCTTCTGTGAGCCAAGTAATACAGCTCCTACATTATCTTCTTCAAGGTTTAATACCATTCCATAAACTTCTCCAGGGAACTCCAGAAGTTCTCCCTGCATTGCATTCTCAAGACCATGAATACGTGCAATACCATCTGCAACCTGTATAACTGTTCCGACGTCTGCAACTTCAAGCTGAGAAGCATATCTTTTAATCTGCTCTTTAATCACAGAGCTGATTTCTTCTGGTTTTAAATTCATGGAGCGCATTCACCTACTTTCAATTTGTTATAGTTATTTTTGATAATTCTCGTGTCAGGTCATTCAACTTATTCTTGATACTTGAATCTACGACTCTGTCACCTATTCGAATTTTCATGCCACCGATAAGTGTGGCATCCACGTCAAAGTGCATCTCGAATTCTACGTACTTTGTTGTCTCAAGAAGTCTATTCATCACTGCATCCTTCTGGCTGTCAGTAAGCTCGACTGCTGATGTGACATATGCTGTACCTATATTCTTGTATTCTTTTACACAATCTGTGAAATATTTGAATACACTATTTAACTCATTGTAATGGTCTTTCTCTACTATCATTCTCATGAGTCCGACAAGTTCTCTCGACACCTGCCCTGTAAAAATATCCTCGATGACCTTGATTTTTTCTTCTTTGACGATCTTCGGATGATTCATAAGCTTTGTCAGGTCCTCATTCTCTGCTATTGCTGCAGAGACCGCCTTGACCTCTTCTAACATGGAATCCAGCTGGTTGTTCTCGAGGGCCAGTTCAAACAATGCATCACCGTATGTCTTAGATACTAGCTTAGCCATGTTGACTCTCCCATCTCTTTAAGTGTCTCTTCAACCAATGTATCCTGTATCTGTGTATTGATAGAAGCTGATACTACCTTCTCTGCCATGAGAGAGGCAATCTGTACCATCTCCTGCTTCATATCATCCATCGCATGCTTCTTCTCGAGTTCAGCTTCTTCCTGCGCTCTCTTGATGATGCGGGCAGCTTCCTGCTTTGCTTCATCAATAATCTTGTTTTCATTCTTAAGAGCTTTCTGTCTTGCCTCTGAAAGAATTACTTCAGCTTCTTTATCGACATCTTTAAGTTTACTCTCATACTCTGCTTTAAGTGCTGCTGCACTTTCCTTGTCTTTCTTTGCATCCTCGATGTCATTTTCAATTCCATTCTGTCTGTCCTTAAGCAATTTTCTTGCTGGGTTAAACAGAAGGTATGACATAAGCAAATAAAGGAAGAATACGGCTACCGCAAGTAAAATAGTATCGAAGAGAAGCTGTGCATCTAAATTAAATAAAAATTTGAATGGTTCTACTTGTTTAGCTAACAGCATTTAACTCTCCTTTCCGCTTCCTTTAATATTATTATTTGAGTGGCTGAACGAAAAGTAAAAGTAATGCAATTACAAGTCCGTAAAGACCAGTTGTCTCTGCTACGGCCTGTCCTAAAAGCATTGTTGACATAATTTTTCCCTGTGCACCTGGGTTACGTCCTACTGCTGCAGCTCCGTGTCCAGCTGCAATACCCTGTCCAATACCAGGTCCGATACCTGCGATAACTGCGAGTCCTGCACCGATTGCTGAGCAAGCCTTGATTAAATCCTGTCCTGTAATATCCATAATATAAATCCTCCTTAAAATAAATCCTTATACTGATTATTATTCTTCTGTGTCACACGCCTGTGTAACATATGTCATTGTCAGCATACAGAATACGTATGTCTGAATTGCTCCTGAGAACAAATCAAAGTATACATGTAATACTGCTGGCCATGCTAAGGCAATTATTCTCAGCAGACCATACACCAGTGCCATAATAACTGTTCCTGATAATACGTTCGCAAAAAGACGAAGTGATAATGAAACCGGAACGGCAAGCTCACTGATGATGTTGATTGGCATCCAGATTGGAAGCCATGGTGGTAATGGTGAACACATATCTGTCCAGATAGTCTTGGCGCTTTGATGCTTGATCTTGTTGAAATGAATCATTCCAAATGTAATCAGCGCAAGTGCAAGTGTTGTTCCGTAATCAGCTGTAGGTGGACGAAGTCCAAACAGTCCTGATATATTACTCATAAGTATAAAAATGAATATTGTACTAATATAGTTTACAAATTTTGGAGCAAATTTCCCCATTGACCCCCGTACTACACCATCTAGCGATTGTACTATCAGCTCGATTACATTCTGGAACCCATCTGGAACATCTGATGCTTTTGCCTTTTTAAGCTTACGGTTAGCTATGATTGCAAAAATAATCATAACTGCCATAACCAGCAAAATACATGCATGAGATGTTGTTATCCATACTTGTTGTCCAAAGAAATTCACTGGGATAATTCCCTGGATCATAAAATCGATGTTATCTGCATTACCCGCAAGTAGTATCGCTTGATTCACACTCTCTCCTCCTTTCTATATCTTCCTCGGAAGACGCATCACTTCTCCCTGTTAGTTTACAAATCAGCCTATTAAAAATTGGCTGGAAATATGCCGAGATTTTTAATCCCAGCATACCTATAAATGCTGTAAACAAATTGCCAAAATTGAATATCCCCAGAATGAAAAACAGAATAACTATCATTACATATCTCAGCAATGACTTAAAGATAATCCTTCTTCTGGCGTAGTCACTATCGCCCAGCGATACAGAATCGTATATGACCTGTGCGAGATTTATTGCTGTACCTATTGCAATAATCACGCCATACCATAAACCTACAGAGTACTTAAGCTTGTCATCGACAAACCATACTCCCGTAAACTGTATGATAAAACCATATATTATTATTCCTATCACCAGATTCGGTAATGCCCCATTCAATCTCTTTAACATAGTTAAAATTATACCTCTTTTTATACCTAAAAGTCCACGATTATAAGAATTTTTTCCTACTTTTTGTCGTTAGATTCTATGAACTTTTTGGACATTTTGTAGATGTTGTTTCCCCCTGCAATCGCACCCACAAAAAATAGTGGTATGGCTAGCCAGTTGATGTCAAATTTGTTCCCCAGCCACACTCCCAGGAATGTACATATAAAAATGGGAACAAGCATATTTATTCCAAATTGCAGTACCATCACAAGCGCATCACACACCTGCTTTATGTCATTATTCTTGCCTTTTTTCTTCTTATTCATTCTTCTTCACTGTTCTTTATAATTCAAGCTGAATTATATGTCCTTTACTTGAATACCTGCGAAGCTTTATGCCTGCTGCATTGAACATCTTCTTCGATGCAATTACTGATGGTGTGCCATCGTATTTGTCGCTCGCATACACAACTTCCTTTATACCTGCCTGTATTATCGCCTTTGCACATTCGTTGCATGGAAAAAGTGTCACATATATAGATGCCCCTTCGAGACTTCCTCCTCTGTAGTTCAGGATTGCGTTAAGCTCACTGTGTGTTGAGTAGAAGTACTTATTGTCCTCTCCCTCTCTCTCCCATGTGAACTCATCATCTGAACATCCTGTTGGAAATCCATTATACCCCATCGAAAGAATTTTATGCTGGGGACTTACTATGCATGCGCCAACCTGGGTGTTTGGGTCTTTTGAGCGCTTACCTGACAGCATCGCTACACCCATAAAATATTCATCCCAGCCTATGTAGTCTTCTCGTTTTGTTCCCGCCATATTCATGCCTCCACTTATTTATATAATATGAGAGTCAATTGATATTTTGCCCCTCATGTGTGATTAATCAGATTAATACATGCTTTGCATTCTCGCATTCTTGCCATTCTTGCCATTTAATCATTTATAAAATATAAGAATGCGTAGAGGTATCGCCCCTACGCACATGTAATTCTTTATTTAGTTCCAAATATTCTGTCGCCTGCATCGCCAAGTCCTGGAACAATGTACTTGCGCTCATTTAAATGGTCATCAAGCGCACCTACATAGAGGTCTACATCTGGATGTGCCTCTGTTAGTCTCTTCACTCCTTCTGGAGCTGCGATTATACACATAAAGTGGATATTCCTAACGCCTTTCTCCTTGAGCATATCAAGTGCTGCAACTGCTGAACCGCCTGTTGCAAGCATAGGATCTACTACGAATACCTCTCTGTTTGCGCAATCACCCGGCAACTTACAGTAGTACTCTATTGGTTCTGCTGTCTCTTCGTCTCTGTAAAGTCCGATGTGTCCGACTTTTGCTGCTGGAATCATCTCAAGCATTCCGTCTACCATACCAAGTCCTGCACGCAGAATTGGAACAACTGCAAGCTTCTTTCCTTTTAATTCCTTAACAGTTGCCTTGCAGATTGGTGTCTCAATCTCGACATCTGCAAGTTCAAGATCTCTTGTTGCTTCATAGCACTCAAGCATTGCTACCTCACTTGCTAATGTTCTAAAATCCTTAGAACCTGTCTCAACTCTTCTCATAATTCCAATCTTATGCTGTATTAATGGATGATCCATCACAACTACCTTAGCCATCTTATTCTTCTCCCTCGTATAGTTTTTTGATTAATTTCTTGATAGTGTTCCTTAGCGTCTCGTAACATAATCCATAATTAGGGAGCTGCCCACCATATGGATCTAGTATCTCTAATTCTTCTCCTACAAACTCAGATAATACAAATACCTGGCTTGGGGATACTGTATCATAGAGTTCAAGTAATCTCTCTCTATGCACAGTCTCCATAGTGAATATTACTGTCTCTGGCGTAACCTCTTCTGGCTTAAACTGTGCTGATGTAAATCCCTCTGTGCTTATTCCATTACTTATCATCACTGCTTCTGCCTTCTGATTGAGAGGTTCTGGAAATTGTACTACAAGACCTCTGGCCAGTATCTCAAGGTTTGAATCTGCATTTAGATCTTTCATTATTCCTGCCGCCATTGGTTCCCTGCTGGTTCCGGATTGAGCCACAAATATAATTCTATTGTATCGCATAATGGTCTTGTCCCCCCGATTTAGGTATATACCGATTTTAACAGTTTTCGTCCCCAACTTCAACTGCTGTAATAACCTGATGTCCTGCCGCCTTTAGTAAACGGTTCATTATTGCCTGCCCTATTCTTGGAGTTGAAAAACTCTCGGAATATATCGCTTCTACATTCAGTTCATCACATTCTCTAAGTATCGTATATAAATGCTGGGCTATAGTATCCTCATCGCTTCTGCTTCCAATCGAGAGTACTATGTCCGCATTGTATTTGTCTTTTGTCTCTTCTGTTGCAATAACTGCTGCCTTTTTCCCTGCCTCTTTTGCCTTTGCAATTTTAGCATTGATTACAGAAATAACTGCATCCTTTTGTCCATCCACTATTATCATGTCTGCTTTCGGCGCATAATGCTTGTATTTCATTCCTGGTGCTTTTGGCTTCCTTGTATCGTCTGCCGCTATTATTCCTGGGTCAATTATGACTTCCTCGCCAAGTACATCTGATAGCATCTTCGGTGTGATATAACCTGGACGAAGCACCATTGGTGTCTTCTCTGTCAGATCGATTATTGTGGATTCTATTCCTATGCTTACCTCGCCGCCATCTATTATCATCGCAATCTTACCCGATAAATCTTCTGCCACATGGCTTGCTTTAGATGGACTTGGGCGCCCTGATGTATTGGCACTTGGTGCCGCTATAAGGCATCCGCTTTTTCTGATCAATGCAAGTGCCACTGGATGATTTGGCATCCTGACCGCTACTGTATCCATGCCTCCGGTCGTCGCATATGGGACATTGTCACTCTTCTCAACAATCATGGTAAGCGGACCTGGCCAGAACGCATCTGCAAGAAGCTTCGCCTGCGGTGGTATATTCCTGCCGACTCTGTACATATCTTCGTATTCGGCTATATGTACTATCAGCGGATTGTCAGATGGTCTGCCCTTTGCAGCGTATATCTTATGTGCTGCCTCTGGGTCTAGTGCATCTCCACCTAATCCATATACTGTCTCTGTTGGAAAAGCAACCAGCTCTCCAGCTGCTATAAGCTTTCCCGCCTCATCCATCTCTATTGAGTCTAAATTTTCTTTGTTTATTTTTATTATTTGCGTTTCCATACGTCTATTATACAACATTCATTCTCATACACAATATTAATATCTGATATTTAAAAAAAGAGACAGCCTCGCGGGTTCAATGTCTTAGCTAGATGACATTGTTCGCAGGTTGCCTCCTTTTGATATGTTCTGCAATTATGCTAATTACTGTGAGATTGCTCCAGTTGGGCAAACACCAGCACATGTTCCACAATCAAGACATGTATCTGCATCGATTACGTACTGAGAGTCTCCAGCTGAGATTGCTCCTACAGGGCACTCACCAGCACATGTTCCACAGCTAACGCATGAATCATTAATTACGTATGCCATAATGAAATCCTCCTTATTAAATAATGATCATTATTCGCCACAATCGGCTTATTTGTATAATAGTACAGTATTTTGTTTAGTTCAATAGTATTTTCTTATGTTCTTACTTTTGCACAATGTTACGATTACTGTTCGCACCTGACAGTGTAACCAGCAACGATTACAGCCTTTTTAAAATGTCTCTACGAGTTAGATATCTCTACGCATGAATTGGTTTTTTCAACAATTTTGGAAGTAATCCACTTTTTTTGACCTTTCCTCGTATTGCCTGATCCAGCTTCTTGTATCTCTCTTCCTGAGCTTCATCCTGTTCTCTTAGAAGGTAGTTCAGTTCCTTCAATATTCTCTCTTGTACCTCTGTTCCAATCTGCTGGCTTAGTTCTTCATTGTTCAGGGATATAGCATGTCCTATAATATCGTTCATCAGCTCTTTGAATTGTTCCATTCTGACTTCAGATGTTATTCCCTGATTAGATGTTATCTCTTTGGGAACTACTCCTCCATGAAGCAGATTCTTAATCTCTTTTAATTGGTAGCCTTGTTCTTTTAACTCTTTTATCTTTAAAAATTCATTGATATTGTCTTTGGTGTAATATCTATGTCCCATCTCATTCCGAGGTACGGACAGTTCAAGTTCCTCTTCCCAGTAACGCAAAACGTGTGTCTCCACATTTACTGCTGCTGCAGCATCGGAGATCATATATCGTAGCTTTTCCACTTCCTGCAACCTCCTTTGTTATTTATTATAAGGTTGCTTCAGGCTATGTTCAAACTTTTTCAATCGTATTATTTCGACATTATATCTACTGATGTGACTGTTCACACCTAACAGGAATCTACTGATTCGCTACAGATGCTACGGTTCACACCTAACAGTAACCTACTGATTCGCTATTTCGAATTTGAATTTTATGTATCTGGCTACAAAATCCTTTCTGATTTTCGAACTAAGAAGCACCGATTCGCCGTTCATCAGGCGCACGACTTCATCATTGTAATCTCTTACTTCCCGCAGATTCACAATATATCCTCTGTGGCACTGTATGAATCCGTATTTTTCGAGCTTACATAATGCCTCCTTCATGTTCTCATAACAGTGGATGATTCCCTGCTTTGTGTGGATAGATATATATGGACGGTCTGTCTCTATGTATATGATAGTGTCAATTCTGATTTTAACACTTTTGTATTTACGCGCTTTAAATGCTATTGTGTCCATCTTTGAAAATATCTGGTTGCAGGCGGCAAAAAGTTCCTCCATATCTGCACTCAGATTGCCTTTTTCTATGAATCTGAAAGCATTTACTATATAGCCCTTTTTCCAGTACTCTGTATGTGTAGTTACAAATGCTATCAATACACTGCTATATCTGCGCTTATACTCAATTGCGGTGTCAAATCCATCTTTGCCTGTCATTTCTATATCCAGCAACACAAGATCATATACCTGGTCATCCTCCAAAAATGCCTCTCCTGAATCATACTGATGTATATCTATTTTGTCCCCTGTCAATAGTTTTGCTATATTTGTAATATTTTCTCTGCATTCGTATATGTCATCTACGATAGCCACTCTAAATTCTGGAACTGACCATATTAATCCAGACCTTGAATTTCCTTCCTTCGTTTTCAATACTGATGTTCCCATTGTTCTTCTCCACACATTCCATCACATTTTCTATACCAAATCCATGGTCGTATCTGTTCTTTTTAGTTGTCTTTATTTTGCCGTTTTTGATTTCTATATCTTCTTCAATGTCATTTTCAAATAGTATTATTGTTTCTGCTTCATCGGTATATCTTATCTTTACTGAAATTTCTTTTTTATCTATGTTTTTAATTTTCTTTTCTGCCTGCAATGCATTGTCGAGCAGGTTTGAGAAAATTACACACGTGTCAAATGCGGATATCTGATAGTTCTCAGCAAAATGCCCCTTCACCTTTAACTCTATGCCTGCTTCTGCACACTCATCATAATATCTGTTCAATATTGCGTCTGCAATTTCGTTGTGAGTATGTATCTTGCTATCAAACTGCCTGATATTTATATTTATTTCATCAAGATAATTCCTTATTCTGTCTATGTCACCATCTTTACATAGCTGCGCCAGCAGATTCATGTGGTTTTTGAGGTCATGTCTGAACCTTCTCGTCTTGTATTCTTTCTGTCTGAGGTCCTCGTAATGCCTCCCCTGTTCTTCAAATATCCTCCCTATAAGTTCCTCGCGCTCTATGAAAACATCGCGGGATGATACCAGATACACGATTGCAATTGCCTGTATCGTAATTACTACAACAACCAATATATAATTTACTGCTGACACAAACTGGCGCCCATGCTGTGTCAGAGATTCAACATAGTCTCCCATTTCTATCAGAAACACACTGTCTATAAAAAGAATTGACACTAGTATGAATACATATTTCTTCTTTATTCGTCCTGTTCCTATTACTGTATTTTTGATGACTCTGGATAGGATAATTACTATTAAAAGTGCAATTGTGCCGTCTATTACTGAAAAATACTGGCTTATTTTTCTTCCTGATACTATCTCTACAGCAATAAGCAGTGCCTCTATTACCTGTACTGCAATTGCATAGACAAGCGTAAAAATTACAACATACCCTATAGTACGTTTTATCTTCTCGCGGTATAAAAGTTCCAGTGTAACCACTATCTGTATTATTTGTATGGGTAATAATAAGATTGTACCTTCTGATTTGTTAATAAAAAGCAAGCATACGATGTTTATCAGAAACGCTATTAAATACTTTAGATATGACTTGCGCCATGTAAAACCCGCTAACATATCTGCTGCGATTACTACTGTATATAAATACAGCGTATTCACTGCAATTGATTCCCCAATCATTTGTATGTTCCCCCTTCTGTTACCTGACTTTCTCCCTAAACTATCTCAATATACAGACGCACTGTACCAGCTATGGCTGTGCGCCTGTATTGTAATTAAATTTTAATATTATTCATTGTCGCCAAAATCCCTCTCCAGATTTGCGAACTTGGTGTACTGTGGCAGCCATGCAAGATTTACTGTTCCGATTGGACCATTTCTTTGCTTAGCTATGATAATCTCTGAAATACCTTTCAGTTCTGTGTCTTTATTGTAATAATCATCTCGATAGATAAACATTACAACGTCGGCATCCTGCTCGATGGCTCCTGATTCTCGGAGATCTGAAAGCATTGGTCTGTGGTCCGGTCTCTGCTCTACAGCTCGCGACAGCTGTGAAAGCGCAATTACCGGTACGCTTAGTTCTCTCGCTAATGCTTTAAGTGATCTCGATATGTCTGAAATCTCCTGCTGACGTGATTCGCTTCCTCGTCCACTACCACTCATCAACTGCAGGTAGTCGATTATGATTAATTTGAGGTCATGCTCTAACTTATATTTTCTGCACTTACTTCTCATCTCTGAGATACTTATACCTGGTGTATCATCTATGATAAGCTCTGAATCCCCAATTATACCAGCGCCTTCTACTAACTGCTCCCAGTCAGCATCTGACAAATTACCAGTTCTAAGTGCCTGCGCATCTACTCTTGATTCAAGTGAGAACAGTCGGTTAACCAGCTGTTCTTTTGACATTTCCAGAGAGAATATTGCTGTACACATATTCTCATGAAAGGCCACATGCTGCGCAAGGTTAAGCACGAACGCTGTCTTACCCATTGAAGGACGCGCCGCTACCAGAATTAGATCGGATGGCTGCAATCCAGCTGTTCTGTAATCCAGATCTATAAATCCTGTAGGTATTCCTGTAACTGTTCCCTGTTGCTGCGATGCTTTCTCAATCTTCTCAAGTGCATTCATTACTACCTGTCTAATCGGAACATAGTCTCCTGTCTGGCGGCTTGATGTGAGTGCAAATACATCATGTTCCGTCTTGTCCATTATACTGTCAAGCGACTCCTTGCCTACATAGCATTCATTCTCTATATCTTCCATTACGTGAATCAGTTTACGCTTCATCGCCATATCTTTAACTATATTCGCGTAATACTTTATATTTGCAGATGTGGGTACAGATGTGACCAGATCTCTTACAAATTCAAGGCTCTGAACTTCCTGCGGCACATCTTTTTCTTTAAGCTTATTCTGCAAAGTAACCAGGTCTACCGGCTTTCCGTCATTATAAAGCTCTATCATAGACTGAAACAATATACCATACTGCTTATGGTAGAAATCGTCTTCTATCAGAATCTCATTAGCAGAAATTATAGCGTCCTTGTCCATAATCATGGAACCTATTACAGACTGCTCCGCCTCGAGACTGTTCGGCATTATACGCTTTATGAGTGTCTCATCCAAGTGGATTCCTCCTATCCTTCAACAACCTTTACCTTGATATTGGCTGTTACTTTTGGGTGTAATTTCACTGGAACATCAAATGTTCCTAAATTCTTGATTGCCTCACCTAAATGCATCTTTTTCTTGTCGATATCAAGCCCTGCCTGCTCTTTTGCTGCCTGTGATATTTCTTTGCTTGAGATAGAACCAAATGCCTTTCCGTCTTTTCCAGACTTAAGCTTAACCTCAATTGTTGTCTTCTCTACGACTTTTGCGAGAGCTACTGCATTCTCATAATTCTCCTGTGCTACTTTATCTGCATGCTGGTTCTGCAATTTTAAATCATTTAAGTTCTTAGATGTAGCCTCAACTCCAAGCTTCTTCGGAAGAATAGCGTTTCTTGCGTATCCATCACTTACATTGACTACATCACCTTTCTTGCCAAGAGCTTTTACATCTTCTAATAATATTACCTTCATTGCCTGTGTCTCCTATTCTGTGTCTCCTATTCTGTGTATCCTTATTCTATGTCTCCATCTTTTAGCATTTCATCAATTGTATCCTGAATCATATGCTTTGCCTGTAGTATTGAACAATCAGTAAGCTGAGCTCCAGCTACATTCAGATGTCCGCCACCTCCAAGCTTTTCCATTATAAGCTGCACGTTAATTTCGTCGATTGATCTTGAACTGATATATATCTTATTATTGTATTCTGTCAGTACAAATGAGGCTTTGATACCTATGATATTAAGTAACTCGTTGGCAGCCTGCGCTCCAACTATTGTCGGGCTTTCAAGATTCTCACTAGGGCAGACTGCTATCGCAAATGCGCCTCTGTATACTTCTGCATGTCTTACTGCTTCTGCTCTTGCCTTGTAACAAGACATATCATTTCTAAGCATCTTACGGACTCTTGTAACCTCAGCTCCTGATCTCTTAAGATAAGCGGCTGCTTCAAATGTACGTACACCAGTCTTTGTCATGAAGTTATTTGTATCTATGAGTATTCCTGCATATATACAGTCCGCCTCATAATTATTAAGCTTTACTCCATCTCCAAAATACTGCAAAACCTCGGCTACCATCTCACATGCACTTGATGCATATGATTCAATATATGACAGAATCGGATTCTCAATAATCTCACTATTCTGTCTATGATGGTCAAATACTACGATTGTGTCTGTTTTTCTTAACAACTCTGGACACTCTGTATAACTTGGTCTGTTCGTATCTACTACCATTACAAGGGTATTGCGGGTTACCATCTCTAACGCATTGTCGTTGTTTATGAAAAGCTCAGATGGATAACCATTTTCCTCTGTAAAACAATCCATAAGCGGTCTTATTGAACTCGATGGATCATTTACTACAATCTGTGCTTTCTTCTCAATTGTTCTTGCTGCACAATAAATTCCTATTGCTGCACCAAGTGCATCTACATCAGTAATACTATGTCCCATGATGACAACATTCTCACATGTCTCCATAATCTCCTGTAGTGCTTGTGCTTTAACTCGTGCCTTAACTCGTGTTTTGCTCTCGACCTGTTTTGATTTTCCACCGTAATATGAGATATCATCCTTCTCTTTGATGACTACCTGATCTCCACCTCGTCCAAGTGCAAGGTCTATTGCGGCTCTTGAACTCTCGTAGTTCTCATGGTAGTTGTCATCATTGACACCGACTCCCATACTAAGTGTAACAGCCATCTCGTTGCCGACTTTTATTCCCTTTACCTCTTCAAGGACCTTGAATTTGTCTTCCTTCATATCCTCGAGGTATTGATATTTGAATACTACAAAGTATTTATCTTTTTCTATTTTTCTGACAAGACCGTCATATTTTGCAAAATACTGATTTACTTTTCTATCTATCAAGGCTACAAGAAGTGACCTCTTTACGTCCTCAATACTGTCAAGCGCCTCTTCGTAATTGTCGATATACACAAGTGCTGTAACCTGTTTCTGCAACTCGATAGTCTGCTTATACTCATGCAGGTCTGTCTCATCAAATAAGTATACCGCAGTCAGGCATTCATCCATATGTTCTACCTGTAAAGCTTCACTGCCCTCTGCAATTTCTGCAAATTTGATTCTATTTATAACGGTGCGAAATATCCTATCTCCAAATTCAACATTTAAGTCTTCTGCATCTTCTGCTTTCTGCAGAAACTCTCTCGTAATTGCAGGAACTAGCGTAGTTATCGATTTGTGATATCCTTTCTCAATGCCATGCATTAATGCAAACTGTTCATTGAACCACAATATCTTCCCTGAATAATCCAGTAATGCATATGGTATCTTAAATTCATTCAGAAGCTTCTTCTGTACAGATGAATACCGGGTGGCGAAATTCACCATCTCCTGCACAACCACCTGCTTACTGCGTATATAGAAGAATATTGTCAAAATCGTATATACTGCTGTAAATGTTACAAGCGCAAGTCCACTTTTCTTATAATGGATGCATAGCGGAATATCTAAACAAACCATAATTACTACCATGTAAACCGGCCATTGCATATAGCTTTTTAGCTTTCCTCTAAATTTTATATTTTTATTCATATCTGACTCCTTATCCTCTTATAAAAAGATAAATGGATAAACTTTCACACTTAACTTAGAGTATACCATTTTATATATACTAAATCAAAGAAAAAAAGCTCCGAGAGTCAATAATTAACCATAATTAACACTATGGCACATAGCTTGACGGCGCGGTGTCAAGCCTGCATCTAAACAGTAACCTCGGAACTTCTATTTTTAAGTACAAAAAAGGGGCAAAATTTCTTTTGCCCCTCTTATCATAAATTATGCAATAAATTAGTTTGCAGCCTTGTCTGTTGCAACTTCTGCTATTGATTTTGTAAGACCAGCGATACCCTGAATCTCTGAAGGAATGATAATCTTTGTAGCCTTTCCATCTGCTGCTTTAGCGAATGCTTCAAGGCTCTTAAGCTGGATAACTGCGTTGTCTGGTGCAGCTTCTTTAATCATTCTAAGACCATCTGCATTAGCCTGCTGAATCTTAAGGATAGCTTCTGCCTGACCTGCTGCTTCCTGAATTGTAGCTTCTTTCTTAGCTTCTGCACGAAGGATTGCAGCCTGCTTCTCAGCCTCTGCATCAAGGATAACTGACTCTTTGTTACCTTCTGCAACAAGGATTGTAGATTTCTTCTCACCTTCTGCACGAAGAATAGCCTCACGTCTTTCACGCTCTGCTTTCATCTGCTTCTCCATTGCATCCTGGATAGCCTTAGGTGGGATGATGTTCTTAAGCTCTACTCGGTTAACTTTAATTCCCCATGGATCTGTTGCCACATCAAGTGTTGCACGCATCTTAGTGTTGATTGTCTCACGAGATGTAAGTGTCTCGTCTAATTCAAGATCACCGATGATGTTACGAAGTGTTGTTGCTGTAAGATTCTCAATCGCCATGATTGGATTCTCAACTCCGTATGAATAAAGCTTTGGATCTGTAATCTGGAAATATACTACTGTGTCAATCTGCATTGTAACGTTATCTTTTGTAATAACTGGCTGTGGTGGGAAATCCACTACCTGCTCTTTTAACAATACGTTCTTAGCTGCACGGTCAATAAATGGAATTTTGAAATGAAGACCAACTGACCATGTTGTCAGGTATGCACCTAATCTTTCGATTACTACTGCATGTGCCTGTGGCACAATTTTAATACAATTTACTACGATAATAAGTGCAATTATAACGATAATTATAAATGCTACAAAACCTGCGCCTACTACTGCGCTGCCCATTGCTGGTACGATCATGATTCTTCCTCCTTTATACTTTTCACAAGCAATTTAACTCCGCTTATGCGTATTACTTCGACCATCGTTCCTTCTTCAATGATCTCTTTATCATCCTCGGTTCGGACTGTCCATTCCTGTCCTTTGACTACAGCCTTACCGGTTTGATCAAGGTTACTAACTCTCTGCGTGATTATTGTCTTCTCACCAATCAGACTATCTGCGTTTGATTTGTAGACATTGGCATTGAGATACTTCTTGGCAAGAGGTCTTGTCGCCATCAACAATATCACAGATACTATTAAGAATAATGCTATCTGCATTCCTAATGATGCTCCAACTGCTGCCGCAATCAGACTTACCAGTGAACCTACTGCAAACCATATAGATGTAAGTCCGACAGAAATCATCTCTAATACTATAAATACGATTGTTAAAACCAACCACACTAATATCATCTCTGCCATTTTCTAACATCCTCCCTTCTTAATATCTGTTCTTCAAGTAGAAATTCATGTTCTATTATATTACCACTTTTGAACAACTATCTATATTCTATCATTTTGAAATTTTAAAGTAAAACTATTATTTTGCAAAATATACACATTTATTTTGCTTATATGTTGCTCTACATAATATATTTCTTACGAAACCTGCTGCACCGCATATTTCTGCACCGCACATTTCTGCACTGCATATTTCTGTATCGCATATTTCTGCACTGCATATTTCTGTACTGAATAGTTGCAATCTATATATATTACATTATAGGTATTTTAATCTCAAATGCCTTAGTGTATCCTTCATAATTACAGTTCAGTCCAATTTCCCAGCCGTGCATTGTTACTATTTTCTTGGCAATTGAAAGTCCAAGCCCTGTTCCGCCTTTGCTGCTTCTTGATTCGTCGCCACGCGAAAATGGCTCAAATATGCTGTCCCTGATATTCTCTGGAATCTGCTGTCCATTGTCCGCTATGTCTATTACAACCATTCCTGGATATTTCTTCATCGCAAACCGGATTGCTGTATTGGCCTTATTGTGCCTGATTGCATTAACAAGAAGATTCGTTATGACTCTTGTAAACTGTACTTTGTCAACACTTACTATCAGTGGTTCCTCTGGTATGTCTATGTCAAGCTCCATGCCTGCATCTTCTATATCTGTATACATGAAAGCTGCACTTTCAAGAAGTATCTCTGTGAGATTATTCTCCTGAATCTGGAGCTTAAAGCCTTCACTATCAAGCTTAATGTACTCGAACAACAGCTCTATTAAGTCATTCATCCTCTTTGATTTGCTCTGGATTATGTCTAAATACTCTCTCCGCTTTTGTTCATCCGTGACCATTCCATCATTTATCGCCTTGGCGTAGCCATTAATCGTGGTGATTGGGGTTCGCAGATCATGCGCAATATCGGAAAGCATCAGATTTTTCTTCCTGTCAAACTCAATCTTCTCTTTGGTCTGTTCATCTTCAAGTTCCCTGACTTTTTTTATGACAGTCTTACTGAAAATATATGTACCAACGAGATATGGTATCGTATATGCTATTAGCACGACTATGA
The DNA here is from genome assembly GCA_934359755.1 of uncultured Agathobacter sp. Taxonomy (GTDB): domain Bacteria; phylum Bacillota; class Clostridia; order Lachnospirales; family Lachnospiraceae; genus Roseburia. The sequence goes on along the minus strand of CAKRLV010000007.1, from coordinate 69,732 downwards.
GTATAATTATAAAAAACCATAATCGTTTTGTGCCTTCCTGCGACCACAGAATCTTCTGTCCCATACTTGGAAATCGCATATAGATATACTCTTTTAGCTCGTCTGATACTGAAACTATCGCGCCCTGCATTCCACCCGGCATTATTCTTCCAAGCATTCTCAGTCCGGTGTGTATTGTTGCCATTATCATGAAAAATATAATCTCTTTGAGTGTGATATTTTCTACATTTACCACGCTGTCCTGCATCGTCTTCATGGCTGGAAAAATGAGCTGATTGACTACATAAGATACTACATTTTCTACTAGCGAAACTGTCACTATGGTTATCAGAAAACATTTTATTATATATTCTCTTAACTCGCTCTTTTTATACATATTACTTTTCCATCCGATATCCCAGACCTCTGATTGTCTTTATGTATTCCATCTGGTCATCAGATAATTTGCTTCGCAGCTTGCTTATGCATACCATGATATTATTGTCTGCCACAATAAAATCTTCTCCCCATCCTGTCTCATATATCTGCTGCTTTGTATATACTTTTCCAGGATGCTTCATGAAAAGTTTCATGATTCTGTACTCGACAGAGGTAAGCTCCAGAACCTCGCCATTTTTCTTCACAACACACTGTTCAGGATCCAATTCAAGGTCCTTTACTTTAATGACTTCCTCAATACCTGCTAACTCTGTTGCGCCAAGCTTATAGTATCTTCTGAGATTGGAATTAACTCTCGCCATAGCTTCAAGTGGATTGAATGGCTTAGATATATAATCATCTGCACCGAGATTCAGTCCGAGTATCTTCTCTGAATCAGCATCTTTGGCTGACAGGATGATTACCGGAATCGTGCTTGTCTTTCTAAGTTCCTGCAATACATGATAACCATCTATATTCGGCATCATTATATCAAGCAGACACAAATCTACTTTGTTGGAATTCAGCATATCCAACGCCTGCTGACCGTCTCTCGCCTCTATTACATCGTACTTCTCATTCTCCAGATACAGGCGCAAAAGATCTCGTATCTCTTTTTCGTCATCTGCAACTAATACCGTATATTTCATCTATATCTCCTGACTCATATCTATTGCTCTGTAGCATTTGAATACACAACATTCCCGTTTCCGTATCTAAGTGTCTCATATAATACAGCTCCTGTACTATACACATATGGACTCACATAGAACAAATTAAGTATACCCAATGTAGGTATTGAAAGTAAACGCCATCCTATGAATGACAGATCGAGTAAGAATGCATGCCATTTATGACCATTCATCATAAGCTTACTTTCCATAAATGCCTGTTCTTTTGACATCTCAGGGTGTTCACCTAAGATATATGGTATCATCTTGTATTCGTAACTTTTGATAATTCCTGGTACGATTAATAAAAGTCCCCACAATATAGTCTTGATATCCTTTATAATCATGACTTTGACTATGTTCTTATAGAATGGAGTATCGAAAGCTGAAAGCATCTCCTTGGGACTTGCATTGTAATACAGGTTCTTAAGGTAGAAGTTCTTTATGCCGACTTCTATAGGGTTTACTATAAAAGCATCTATGATACCGATAAATACTAATGTTATTGCAGTTATAGACAGTACAATAGCCACTACTATTATAGCTATTATAACAATTAAGCCTATAGATTCATTACCATCATCATAATCGTCATAATCATCGTCATAATCATCATCATAATCATCGTCATAATCATCGTCATAATCATCATCATCATCTTTCTGCGTGATTTCATTATATCCATCTTCGAATCCATCTTTAAATCCGTCCGTGAAACTGCTTACGCCTCCACCGCCTCCTATAAAAAGGGAAAAAAGCAACGCAACTATTACAGCACGCCAATAATTCTTCTTAAAAGCCCATTTGCCTTTATCCTTTACCTCTCCAACTTTCCACATATTGTTCCTCCTATTAATGCATTGTACACAATACAACGTCTAAATTGTTCTTAATTATTATACAGATATAATATCTATTCAACCTTATATATAAAATAGAAAATCCTTAACATAACCTTAAAAATTATAATTGCACTTGACATAATCTTCAACGCCACACGAGGCGCATCCCTACAAAGCATTTTATTTCAAAAAAAACCAGCTACCCGAAGATAGCTGGTCAAAATACCATTATTAGTCCTGTACGTATGGCATCATAGCGCAGTGACGTGCACGCTTGATAGCTACTGTAAGGGCTCTCTGATGCTTAGCACAGTTTCCTGTGATACGGCGAGGAAGAATTTTTCCTCTCTCAGAGATGTATCTCTTTAATTTATTGATATCCTTATAATCAATGACATTGTCTTTGCCACAGAATACACAAACTTTTTTTCTTCTACGCATTGGTCTTCTCTTCATTGAAGATCCTTCAGCTGTCTTATTGAAAGCCATGGTGTTACCTCCTTTAATATTTGTCTTGCGACATCTTAGTTGAATGGTAATTCTTCATCGATTCCGTCTGGAATGTTCATAAATCCATCGCCTGCTGCCTGGCTTGGTGATGGTCTGTCAGCTGGTGTAAATCCACCATCTCCGCCATTTGAACCTTTGCTTTCAGCAAACTCTACCTGCTCTACTACAACATCTGTAGTATAAACTTTCTGTCCGTCTTTATTAGTATAGCTTCCAGTCTGGATACGACCTTCTACTACAAACTTTGTTCCTTTACGACCGAATCTCTCCAAAAATTCTGCTGTTCTTCCGAACGCTACACAATTGATGAAGTCTGCAGTCTGCTCACCGTTAGAATTATTTCTATTGAATCTACGGTCTACTGCAAGTGAAAATCTAGCGATTGCTGTAGATGTCTCCCCCTGAGAATAGCGGATCTCAGCATCTCTAGTCATTCTACCCATTAGTATTACTTTATTCATAATACGATCTCCTATTTTCTTATACTATGCCTCGTCTTTTCTAACGCATAAGAAACGAAGAACATTATCCATGATACGAACGTCCTGCTCTACTTCTGCTGGAACAGTAGAAGCTGCATCGAACTGGATGAAGTAGTAGAAACCTTCAGACATATGCTGAATGTCATAAGCAAGCTTCTTCTTGCCCCACTCCTCAACTTCTGTTACAGTACCGCCGGCACGTGTGATGTACTCTTTAGCCTTCTCAACGGTTGCTGTTCTCGCATCATCTTCGATCTTTGCACTAACAACGAGTGCTAATTCATATTTGTTCATGCGAATTTACCTCCTTTTGGTCTCTGGCCCGCAAACTGCTGCGAGCAAGGAATTTAATATATCACGAAGATAGATGATAACATGGTTTTGTCCATATTTCAAGATTTTTTTCAAAATTGTTAAATTTCTTACTGTTTTTTTGTAAGTCCACGATCATTTTTCTCCACCAGCTTTCTTGGAATCATGACCTGATGTCCACATCCTGTGCACTTTAAGCGGAAATCCTGTCCTACTCGTAAAATTTCCCACTCACTACTTCCGCATGGATGCGGCTTTTTTAATTTTACAATATCTCCAACTGCGTACTTATCCATTTTCCACCTTATATCTCAATCTGTGAGAATACCTTTCCTAGTCCATCCTGTATTAACAGGTCTGCCTTTGAATCCATCGGCGTCGTAGACTTATTTATGAGGACAAGTTTATTTCCTCTGTAATAATCCACAAGCCCTGCTGCCGGATATACAGCAAGCGATGTTCCTCCTATTATTAGTACATCCGCATGGCTTATATAATATACCGCATCTTCTAATGTCTTCTGGTTAAGCCCCTCCTCGTATAGGACAACATCTGGCTTAACTGGTCCGCCGCATTCAGGGCACTTTGGAACTCCTGTAGACTTTAAGATATCCTCTGCACTCATAAATGTCATGCATCTCTCACAATAATTTCTCAGCACGCTTCCATGCAGTTCCATTACATTTTTGCTGCCTGCTTTCTGGTGCAGACCATCTATATTCTGCGTAATTACTGCTTTTACCTTTCCTGCTTTTTCAAGTTCTGCCAGCTTTTTGTGTGTAGTATTCGGCTCTGCGTCAAGGTAAAGCATCTTGTCCCTGTAAAATCTATAGAATTCCTCTGGATTTCTTCTGTAAAATGAATGGCTGAGTATCGTCTCTGGTGGATAATCATATTTCTGATTGTATAGTCCATCTACGCTTCGAAAATCTGGTATACCACTCTCTGTCGACACACCTGCACCACCGAAAAATACTATGTTGTCGGATTCTTTTATCCAATCTAAAAATGTCTGAATTTTGTCCATATCATTTCCTGCCTTTCATTTAGAAATCGCTGTAACAGCTATATTATAGTTGAAATATTTTGTTCATTCAATAGCCCGAAACCGCATATACTCTATCAAATACAATTTTCGAGGTATCATGTGATAAAAAAATGGATACACTTTTTATGCATTGCGATTGCCGCATTGTGTATGTGTTCGTGCTCTGGTATCAGTTCTGGCAATACCTTTGACAATTTCACAAATGATTTTTTTATAAATGAGCTATCCTCCAACTCTCTAAATCGTCACTACACGTTATCTAATCCAGCCGCCTACAAAATTCCTTCTGGCAAGCCATCCTTAGGAGATATGTCTTCCCAGGCCAGAAAATCCCAGAAGGAAGCATTGGAGAATTCTCTTAATTCATTACATAAAATAAAGCAAAAATCCCTCTCTAAAAAGCAACAGCTTGATTACGAGGTTCTTGATGACTACCTTTCAACCCGGCTTTCTCTTTGCGATTATGATTTGTATGAAGAGATTCTTTCCCCTTCTAGTGGAATTCAGGTTCAACTGCCGCTGCTACTGGCTGAATATAAGTTTAATACAGTTGATGATATCAAGGAGTACATATCGTTAATCTGCCTCTATGATAAGTACTTTGAGGGGGTTATTGATTATGAAAAGGCAAGGTCCCAAAAAGGACTTTTCATGAATGATTCCCTTTGTGTTGATGTACTGAATCAATGCGATGATTTCATCAAAAATCCTGATAATAACTATCTTATCACAACGTTTGAAAATAGAATTGAAAAAGCTAAATTCCTTTCTAAAAATCAAAAAGAAAAGTTTATCAAACAAAATCATATTGCAGTCTGTGACCATGTCATTCCTGCCTATAAATCCTTGATACAGACAATGACCAATCTCCTTGGTACAGGGCAAAATGATGGTGGGCTCTGCAATCTGGATAAAGGTGACAAATTCTACGAACTGCTTGTATACAGCCAGACTGGATGTTCTGAATCCATTGAGGAAATAAACAATATGATTTCTTCGAATCGAAATGATGCGCTCTCTAATATGAAAGAGATACTAACCAAAAATCCTAAAATAGCTGAGGCATGTGAGAATTACAGCTGGAAATTCAATAATGAAGAAGAGATGTTAGATTCACTTAAGAAATCAATCAAAAAGGATTTTCCAGCTATCTGTGAATGTAACTGTAATATAGAATTCGTTGACCCTGCCCTATCACAATACCTCGCTCCTGCTTTTTATATCACAGCTCCATATGACAACTACAAAGACAATTATATCTATATTAATGATGCCCGGGAATACACTAATATCAAGTATTTCACCACTCTTGCACATGAAGGTTTTCCTGGCCACCTTTACCAGACGGTCATGTCATATAACTACAATATTTCTCCATTCAGGACGCTTATCGATTATGGTGGATACACAGAAGGGTGGGCTACTTATGTCGAAATGATGGCATATTACTATGCCGGACTTGATGATGATGTCGCCGCTTTTCTCCAGAATAATCAGGATCTTACTCTGAGTCTTTACGCCTCTTCCGATATTGGAATTCACTATCTTGGCTGGAATTTCAAGGATATGTGTGAGTTCTGGAATGATTTCGGTATTACTGATGATGAGGCGATTGAAAATATCATGGACTATATTATATCCGAACCTGGAAATTATCTGAAATACTATGTGGGCTACTTAAAGTTCAAAAATTTAAAAGCCACTGACATGACATCAATGGCTTTTCATGAGGCAATTCTTAAGATTGGGCCTGCACCCTTTGATATTGTTGAAAAGTATCTTAAGGATTACAGTGTCGATTAGCTTTTAAGTAATGCCTGATAAATATCTCTTTTGCTCACACCACGGTCTTTGGCCACACGCTTCATTGCATCCTTGTGGTCAATTCCCTGGGACTCATATATCTGCATATGCTCCTCTATGCTCATCGCCTCCCAGCTTTTTTGCTGCTCCTTTTTCATCTCATCTCTGCTTCTTCCACATATGATAAGGACATATTCGCCTCTTGGCTCATTCTCCCTGGAGTATTCAAGCAGCTGGCTGAACGTTGTCTGCATTTTGTTCTCATGCTTCTTGGTAAGCTCCCTGCACACAGTAAGTTCTCTGTCTCCTAGTGCTTCATAGAGCTCTGTGACAGTCTTTATAAGATGATGCGGCGCCTCATAGATTATGATAGTACGGGTCTCATTCTTTAGTTCTTCGATAACGTCCGCACGCTCCTTCTTGTCTCTGGGAAGGAATGCCTCAAAAGCGAATCGTCTTGTTGGGCGGCCCGACATAGTAAGCGCAGTAATACATGCTGCTGCACCTGGAAGCGATGTAACTGGCACACCTTCCTCATAGCATATTCTTACAATATCCTCACCTGGGTCTGATATTCCAGGCGTTCCTGCATCTGTTATGAGTGCAATATTCATTCCGGATTTTAATTTATCCACCAGCTGATATGCTTTTTCTATCTTGTTAAATTCATGATAGCTTGTCATTGGTGTCTTAATTTCAAAGTGATTGAGCAATTTTATTGAATTTCTTGTGTCCTCCGCTGCAATCAGATCTACTTCTTTTAGCGTACGAAGCACTCTAAAAGTAATATCCTCGAGATTTCCTATTGGAGTGGCACACAAATATAATGTTCCTGACATCATGCCTCCTGATCCTGCACTGACTCTGATGTATCGCTCTTTTTTCTGCCCACTAATACATACATTAATATTCCTGCTGCGATTATTCCGATTGATATAAACTGGGATGTCGATAAAATTCCTACACTGCCTCTGTAATCGTCTCTTAAGAACTCTATAAGGAATCTGCCTATGCCATAAAGTATCATGTATGCTGCCGCAACTCTTCCTTTTTTAGGGCTTCTGGATGCATATAGCATTAGCAATGCCGCAAATATAAAATCTCCTGCTGATGAAATAAGCTGAGTTGGTATAAGGCTTACTCCATTAGGTGCAAAACTTGAGTTCTTAAATGTAATTCCGTACCAGGCATCTGTCTGGCGTCCATAACAGCAGCCTGCAAAAAAGCAGCCGATACGACCAAAGCCCTGTGCCATTGATACCTCTGGCATTACCATATCAAAGTATTCCATGAAGTCTGCTTTCTTGAATCTACAGTAGATAAAACTTGCGACTATTCCGCCGATTATCCCACCATATACTACATATCCGACTTTAAAATTCCAAAGTATTGATACGTCCTGTATGATATGTGGAATCTCTACGATGTAGTACAAAAGACGACAGCCTAATGCACCTCCAATAATTGCACAGTAGAAAATTCCATAAAATATATCTTCGTCGAGTCCTTTTTTCTTTCCTCGATGTATTGCCACAAATAGTGCCGATACAAAGCCTATCGCTATCATTAGTCCATACATGTGAAATGTAATTGGCCCTATGTGAATATCATTAAACATTTTATTTCCATCCTTGTTATTCTTTTATATCTGTTAACGCAACTGTTCAGTACCTTCACGGTTGCGAGCCGCAAGCGCATTAGAATCAGCTTCCTGTTCTGTACTGAATAGTTACCTGATAACTATTATATCTGTTAACTCTGTTACTATTTCAATTATTCATACCATATATTTCATAAATCTCGTCTGTGTATACATTTGGCTCTTTGTATACAATAAGAGGTTTTTCCACTGTCAGGCGGCTTTTTCCACCGCGATGTCCCTCTATCAAAACCATGTTTGGCTCTTTATCCACATATGGATATACTAGCCGCATGCGTTTTGGCTCTATATGGTACTCTGTCATCTTCGAGAAAATCTCTGCCAGCCGGAATGGACGATGCACCATGTAAAAGCGGCCCGATGGCTTGAGTATTCTCGCACTCTCCCTTAATATGTCATCGAGACTGCAAAGTATCTCATGTCTGGCTATTGCTTTTGCATCATCGGGATTTTTTATTCCGTGCTGACCTATCATATATGGGGGATTCGTAGTTATGACCTCATATGAATCGACTCCAAATATCTCCGATGCCCGCTTAATGTCACCTGTAACTATAGATACTTTCTCTTCAAGTCCATTGTACTTCACACTTCGCTGCGCCATCTCAGCACTCTCAGACTGGATTTCAAGTCCTGTAAAGTAGCTGCCTTGCGTCTTCGCTTCAAGCAGGATGGGGATTATTCCGGTTCCTGTTCCAAGATCCAATGCTTTTTCACCTTTTTTTACATTTGCAAAACCTGATAAAAGCACAGCATCTATTCCAAAGCAGAATCTGCCTGGATCCTGTATTATTCCATATCCGTTTCTATTTAGATCATCAAGTCTCTCATGACTTCTGATCAGACTGCTGCGATTTTCCATTGCCATTGTTATATCGTTTTCCTTTGTTACGACGTCGGTTATTGTTGTAGTGATTTCTACCGTCTTTATTGTCGCGATTATCTTTGTTCTCGTGGTTGTCCCTGTTGTACTCTCGATTTCCCCGGTTCTCGCGGTTGTCCCTGTTGTACTCTCGGTTTCCTCGGTTCTCGCGGTTGTCCCTGTTGTACTCTCGGTTTCCTCGGTTCTCACGGTTCTCACGGTTCTCGCGGTTGTCCCTGTTGTACTCTCGGTTTCCACCACGGTGAGTCCTGTTATTTTCTCTGCCATTCTCGCGGCTATTTACATCCTTACCGCCTTCTCTGTGACTGTCTCTGTTATTTTCGTGGTCGCCATTATCCCTGTTATTATCTCTGTTATTGTCTTTATTATAATTATCTCTGCTGTTATTATCCCTGTTATTGTCTTTATTATAATTATCTCTGCTGTTATTGTCTCTGTTATTTCGGGCATTATGGCTGTTTCTGTTGTCTTTGTTACGAGGCTTCTCGCGTCTTTCTTCTTCCTTTGTAACTTCAGTTCCTTCTTCCTCAAGCCCCTCAAGTTCCTTCAACTCTTCCTCTGTGATTGTGACATCTTTTCTCTTGTGTGACTTGAACTTAAGATCATCAATAGAGTATTCTCTTAATTCCTTCTCACTTCCGTTATCCACGATAACTTTGACAAGCTGGCGCAGCACGTTGATATTTGTGACTTCTCCCTTTATTCCGTCAGGTGTTGTAACCACATCACCTATAGATGGAAGTCTGCTATTGAGGTATTCATATGTCTCCTGCTCATTCTTAAGGCAGCACATAAGTCTTCCGCATACTCCGGATATCTTGGTTGGGTTCAAAGACAGGTTCTGCTCTTTTGCCATCTTAATAGAAACAGGTACAAAATCGGACAGGTATGTTGAACAACAAAGTTCACGCCCGCATATACCTATTCCACCTAAAAGCTTAGTCTCATCCCTTACACCAATCTGTCTGAGTTCAATTCTTGTCCTGAACACTGCTGCAAGATCTTTTACAAGCTCTCTGAAGTCAATTCTTCCATCAGCTGTAAAATAAAATAAAAGCTTATTTCCATCAAATGTATATTCTGCATTGACAAGCTTCATCTCAAGTCCATGCTTTATGATTTTCTCCTTACAGATTGCAAAGGCATCTTTCTCTTTTTCTTTGTTTATCTCGATTTTCTTCTCATCCTCATCTGTAGCTACTCTGAGTACTGGCTTAAGAGGCTGAACTACCTTATCATCCTCCACAGATTTAGGTGGAATCAAAACGGTTCCCATTTCAATTCCTCTTGCTGTCTCAACAATTACATGCATTGCTGTCTCTAATTCAAAATCAACTGGGTCGAAATAGTATATCTTTCCAGCCTTATGAAATCGAATTCCTACTATCTTTGTCATTTTAATTCTCCTTAATTGTCAGTAGCAGCAGTTCTATTGTCAAATCAAAATTGACGTTCGCATTCAGTCTGACTTTAGCCTTTTCAAGTGCTTCTAAAACTGTCTCAATTCCATTATAGGAATGTTTTGCTGCCTGTTTTTTTATATCATAGACCTCATCCTTAAAAATCAGGCCATTAACATCATTTGTTGCTTTCATATATAGAACATCTCTGTACCATATCATTATCAGGTCAAAATAATCCTGTATTTCAAGCTTATACTCACTTATCTGCTTTAGCGCTGCGCCAAGTTCATAAAGCTCTATGTCCTCTATTCTCTTCATCAGTGAAACTGCAGAATCCTTTAATTCATTGAATTCATCTGATGATGCAAGTCTGATTGCCTTTCCGACATTCCCCTGCGCAAACGCTGTGCATATATCTGCCTGGTAATCTGGTATCTGCTTTACTGTCATGAGATAATTCTTGATTACTTCATCCTTTACTGTCTTCACATTAAGAGTTATGCACCTTGAAAGTATCGTAGGCAGAAAGCTGTCTGCGTTCGTCGTAAGCAATATAATTATTCCATATGCTGGTGGTTCCTCAATCGTCTTAAGCAATGCGTTCTGCGCCTGCTGGTTCATCTTCTGCGCATCATCAACTATATAAATCTTGTATTTGCTGCTGTATGGTTTGATTGCAATACTGTTGTTTATCTGCGATCTTATATCATCAACACCTATAAGATTAGGCTTCTCATGCTGTACATATATTATATCTGGCTGATTGTAATCGGCTGCCTGTCTGCAGGATTTGCATTCTCCACAGCCCTCTGGATCATCATTCTCACATTGAAGGGCTCTGGCAAAAGCATCTGCTATCATCTTTTTGCCTGATAAATCTGGACCATTTATAATATACGCATGGGATACCTTTCCCATCGATATAGCATTTTTAAGATGTTCTATTATCTTTTCGTGTCCTATTATCTCTTTAAATCCTGCCATATGCATACCTCCAATCTTCTATTCTACCCGGCTATGAGTATTACTTATCCGACATTACATTATGTAAAAATATCAAGCAGCAGTCCCTGTATCTCTCCTATTTTGCTAAGGATTGAAATATGATCTTTTTCATCTTCGACCAGCTCTGTCGCAAGCTCATCAAGGTTGCTGTCTATAAGCTTAATTATTCCGTATACACGGTGCCTTCCACGGCGATCAAGAAAGTTCTCCCTTGAGAATTTATGAGATCTGTACACTACTTCATTTAGAAAATCCTTGATAAGAGTACGGTATCTCTTCATGTCGTGAATATCCATGTGCTGAGCTATCCTGTTTCCCTGCTCAACTATATCCTCCATGAGCGAATCCACTCTCGCCTGAAGTTCAGCATCTGTAATCGCACTTGCCAGAGTGAATTTAAAAGAACCATCACCCTCGACAGTCTTAGCCGCATCAGCCACCTGCGATATTTGGTTTACTTCATTTATTCTTACTGCCATACCTACCGGCCTCTCCTACACCGTCACGTTAGAATTGATATATTTCTCGATTTCTTCTATCGTATCATCCATATCATCATTAATAAATCGGCGCTTTACGCCTGCCTCATGCAGATTCTCCTCCGAAAAATCGGATGCATCTGCAAGAAACCGCCTGCACATTTCCTCGTACTTCGGCTGGTTCTGCTGTTTTTCTCTCGATATTGCTCTTATAAGACGTTCGCCATCTTCTACTTCTATATATATAGGAAGCACTTTATCCTCTCCAAAGTACTTTACTATTTTGTTAAAAGTCTCAAGCGTACCTATTAAGATGTAGTTATTATTGGCTAAATCTATCTGCCCGTCATCAACTGTGAAATATTTCCAGATTCCATATACTGTGTTGTACTCACGAAGCTCTATTATCTTGCCGAGAGCCTCCAATTCCTGCACTTTCTTCTCGTCACAGAAGAAATATGTCTCCTTGTCTGTCTCTCCATCCCTCATTGGTCTGGTCGTATACGGAATAATCTTCTTAACATGAATCTTATTTCTCTCGAGCAATCTGCTGTAAATAGTATCTTTGCCTGAGGCACTTTTGCCCATAACACAAAATATTTTTCCCATATCTATTATCCTTTAAGTATAAATATCATTTGGTTTTCCGTCAATCCATACACGTCAATTCCAATTTCAACTGCACGGCGTATATCCGCTATTGCTTTGGCATCTACACGCTCTCCTGGAACAAGAATCGGAATCCCTGGTGGATAAAAATAAATATAATCTCCACATACACAGCCTTCTGCCTTCGAAAAAGGAATTTGTTTTCTCCCCATCAAATCCATCTCATGGATTTCACAGACACGTTCTTTGGGCGTATATACATTATTAATATCAATATCCGACTCTCCGCAGCTCATACACTCACGGTCGATTTCAACAAGTGCATCTGCAAGCCTGTCAAAACCCTCTTTTGTGTCCATCACTGTCGCAAGCGCCAGCGCATAATTCTCTGATGACATCTCAAGCTCTATCTTATACTTCGTAGTAAGTATCTTCTTGATATCATGACCATTCAGCTGACATCTTGACGTGCTTATCAATATCTTCGTCCTGTCAAACTCGTATGCATCATGCCCAAAATCCGCCTGTGTCAACACTTTCAGATGACAAAGTCCATTTACTTTTGCATAAAAATCATCGAGATTATTGTTCAGCTCTACAAACAGATTCTTTCCATTTTCTGTCATCATCCGCACGCATCTCTCTATTCCCGCCATGAGTATATATGATGGAGAACTCGTCTCATATATATCAAGGAAATTCTCTATCCTTGTAACATCAACGCTTTGCCTGTTTACAAGAAGCAGTGCCGTCTGTGTAAAAGCTGGAAGTGTCTTATGTACACTTACTATCACACAATCAGCCCCTAGTCTGATTGCATTCTCTGGCATACTCTCATCCAGCCCAAAGTGCGCACCGTGCGCCTCGTCAACTATCAGCTTTATTCCATATGAGTGCACCAGCTTAGCTATCGAAGCTACATCCGATACAATTCCGTCATATGTCGGTGATGTTATTATTACGGCTTTGATTTCCGGATTGGACTCAATTGCTTCCTGTACCGATTCTATCGTCACCTGCCCCTGAATGTTGTAATCCGTAATCTCCGGATAGATGTATACCGGCTGCAGCTCTCTTAGATATATCGCATGATACACTGCCTTATGGCAGTTCCTTGCAACCAGAACCCTGTCATGCTTATTGGTCAAAGCACTTATTGAAGCAAGCAGTCCGCATGTGCTTCCATTCACCAGATAAAAACATTCATCTGCACCATACATCTGTGCCGCACGCTTCTGCGCCTCAAGTAGTATTCCTTCGCTGTGATGCAGATCATCGAAATCTGTTATCTCTGTAATATCTATATCGTATGGACTTAAAAATTCCTTTATGTTGCGCTTATGCCCTGGCATGTGAAAAGGATATGTATTTGTTGCTGCGTATTCTATTAATTTCTCGTCTAACAAAGTCCATCCTCTCTATCCCAGATACCTTCCAAGTTCTGGCATCCAGTCATCAAAAAATATCTCGTTCCTGCAAAGTGCCTGCCATATTGGTGCTAAAAATCTCACAATCCTGTCCACCACTTCATCCCAGTTATCCTGAGAATCAGTGTGGATTTTGCAGTATTTATCCCATCTTTTCTTCATATAAGTATAGTTCCTATATGATTCAATCTGTGATATTCTTTTTTCTTTAAGAACTTTGGGGTAATTTGCTGTCTTCTCCGAAAGCCCTTCTATTATATGCCTGCCACTCACCGAGCTGGTCTTCAGTGTCTGATTTATCACAGCGTATGGCTCCATGTCTCCGATAAGCTCAAGCTTCTCTATAATCTCATAAATTGAGTCAACCACTACTGTCTGCGGACTGTATACAAGACACGTAATCTGAACTACATGTCTTAACATCGGTCTGAAGCTGCACTTATCTGCAACTGCTGTGCTATCACATAACTCCTCCATTATAATGGTCACAGGAACTTCCATCCCTTTATATTCCGCCACAAGTGCAACTGTAAATTCCTCATCTCCGCGCACTTTGTACTGCCACTGCACCTCATCCTTATTTGCAAAAAGACTCTCCATAATCAACTGTGCCCCTGATACATCCAGCAAATCATTCGTCCTATTTCTGTAAAAAAGATGGATTTTCTCACATTCGGTGTTCCATGGCAGGTCATCCTTTATCCAGATATCATCTTTATACTTAGACTCATATATTCTTTTTAACAGGTTCTCTTCAACATATTGATGCAGAACATCCGAAAATGGACGATTCTGCTTCTCACTTTCTACCTTTAGCTCTGTCGCCGGATTCGTACCTACTTTCATTATAGCCACACCCCTATCATAGACTGAACTTTCTTGACTACTTTCCTCTCCCGCGCATATTCCATTAATGCGAGAATGTCCTTATCGCTGTCCTTGATGTAAGCCTGAATTGCAGTCTTGAAATCTCCCCTGTCCATCTTCGACTCATACTTGAGACAATCACATATCAGGCGGTCCTTGTCATATATCTGAAATTCATTCCCATCTAAAGTTATAACAGTCGAACCAATCTCAAGTGCCTCTGGCTCTGTATAATAAGGAATGACCTTTGGGTAGTCCATCTTAAATCTCGACTTCGACGTATTCTTATCCACCGCAAGTCTCCATCCAAATGGCTTCTCCGCTATATATCCATAAGCATAAAGTGCACTCTCCATACAGAGACGGGCATCTGGAAAAAGCTTAGCAATAAGCTCCTCCTCCGAAAAACTATCAAGCTTATCTGTGTAATAACCATTCTTGATACGAACCAGCTCTCCCGACTCCACCATCTCAATGATTCTTCTGTAATCTATTCCCAGCTTGGAGAGTTGTTCCTTTTTAACTATTCCGCCATTTTCCTGTATGCACTTGTGTACCTCCTCGTACACTTTTCTGGCAGCTTCCTCGTTCTTGTATTTCATATATATTTTCCGCTCCATTAAAAAAATAGTGGTATTTATTATAATTTTAACGCATTTGCTACATATGGTCAACTTAATCTTAATAATGTGTTCCATTTTATAATGTCGTATTTATATTGATTAGTCCTCAAAATTGTCGTATACTCTTCTTCGGACACATATCATTTGTCTTTTATGTCTTTGGAGGAAAAATGGATAAAAAATCAACATCCCGACGCAACCCATCAAGGGAAACCTGTGAAAATGCTATAAAAAGAATATTGATGACAGAGGTTCTTCAAAATGGACGCAACACCTTTTTCAAAAGTGCCTCGGATTTCATGAGCTACTTCGAATCTCTTTATACACCATCGGACGCATTGACTAAACAAGTTCAGCGTGCAATCAAATCGCTGGACATGCCTAAAGATGAAAATGGATATTTCATTGTCAACAAGACAGTGAATCAGTTTAATCAGGAAAAGGAATTATCCACAGCGTTTGAGACTGGTGGAGTAACTATAAACCCTATGGAAAATGTAGATACAGTCTTTTTGTCAGTTGCTCCATATATGCGCTCATATATCATACATCTGATTCAGACCTCAGAAACATTTACCGGCAAATATATCACACTGCTTGAGACGGTTAACGGCATCCTAATCTATACCGAAAACAAGAATCAACTGCTTATTTTATTAAATAGTCTGACAATTTAAAGTTTTTTCACCTATGTCCATAAATAAATAACCGACAACATAATTTTGAGTTATGTTGTCGGTTTTTATTTGTATTGTCGTTATGATTGTCTTTTTTGTCTTTATTTGAACATTGCATCCTTTTTTCGTCTACGTTTGGGCTTATCCTTCTTTTCCCTGAATCTTTCTTTCTGTGTACGCTTCATCTGCATGTTATGCTTAATGACATAGAAGTTATCATAAAGCTTCTTGATACAGATAATTATCAAAATTAATGCCACAATTGCTATCAGCGAAATCACTATATACCAGATTTTAATCTTTATTACAGTGTTGTCCTTTATCTGGTTCTTATCCTTATCAAAATAGCTTAGCTCAACTTTCTCACCCGATGTGACAATCTCTACACTTCCCACATCCTTGCCTGCATATTTGTACTTAATACTTGCCACTGACTTATCTTTGCTGTCATCATTTCTCTCAAACTGCGCATCTTCAAACTCTGCTGAATTTGGCAGAATAATATATGCACTCTCATCAAGTGTAACAAATGACTTATGATTATTGAGTATTCCTACTTTCTTATTAGAATCAGCTTTAAGCGATGACTCATTGTCTGAGATATTGTATGTCTTGAAATTACTGAACGCATAATCAATCAGCTTGTTCGTGTCTGTCCAGTGTTTTGGCGAGTTTGCATTCATCACTACAACACATATTGTGATTCCATCTTTCTCCGCATAAGTCACAAGCGTGCTGTTCGCCACCTTGGTAAAACCAGTCTTACCACCTGTACAGTATTCGTTGATATACTTGCCAGTCTCATAGTAATGCAGAATCTTATGATGGTTACTTAGGTACGTCGGTTCCTTATGCTTATTCGTAGGTGGAATCGTATATGTCGCTGTACCTGTTATCTTCCTGAATGTGTCATTCTTGTACGCTGCACTACTTATAAGAGCCATATCATAAGCAGATGTCACATGCTTTTCATCTGGAAGACCATTACAGTTATTAAAATGTGTATCTGTACAGCCCAGCTCCTTCGCACGCTTATTCATCAGATCAATAAACGTCCTGTAATCACCATCAAGCTTTTTTCCAACATGTTCGGCTGCCGCATACGCACACTCATTCGCTGATGCAAGCATGACTGCATACAAAGTCTCCTCAACAGTCATCTCTTCTCCAACATCTCTCCAGATATGCGATGTGTCGCCCTCATTATTGTATACAGCATCTTTTGAAAACTTGATTTTCTCACTCAAATCACAGTTCTCAACTGTAAGCCATGTAGTAAGTATCTTCGTGATACTGGCTGGATAATGCTGCTCATGGCTGTTTTTCTCATATAATACTGTACCAGTATTTACTTCCATCACTATCGCATTCGGTGTATCTATATCTGGACCATCAGGCCAGTAATCTTCAGCTTTGATATTCGCTGTTGGAATTGTAAGCGAACTTATCAAAGTCACAATTCCTAATATTGCAGCTATATGCTTTCTCATCTGCTTCTCCTTCTCAAACGTTCCTAAATCTTGCATATATTCATTGTATTAGTATAATATGATGTATTCCAGTCCGCAAGGCTTGTCTATTCAAATTTTTTATAATAGAATATCAGTATCATTTCGTCTCTGATGAAAAGTGACAAATAACCACATGTGCTCTCGGAATTTACTAATCGAAGAATTCTGAGATATATTTTCGATATACAATGACATTTTCGCAGTGCGTACACGGTGTGTACGACGAGAAAATGGAAACAGTATATAGAAGATATAGCCAGAATGACTCGATTTGTGTAGAGTCCGAGAGTACATCCACATATTAAGGAGGATATATGAGACTTAGAAACATACCAGGTGCTGAAGAAGTTGTTTCAAACAGCCCGTTTTGTATACAGGAACCAGCCAACTATAAAGGAAAATGGAACGAATTTCTTGAAAACGATAATCCTATCCACATAGAAGTTGGAATGGGTAAAGGACGATTCATCATGGATCTTGCCGCTCTTAATCCTGATATCAACTATATTGGAATTGAACGCTACACCAGTGTTATCCTGCGTGCTGTACAGAAAATGGAGGAAAATCCTCTGCCAAATGTACATTTTATCTGCATCGATGCTGCAACATTGCCTGATGTTTTTGGCAAGGATGAAGTAGACCGAATTTACCTCAATTTCTCTGATCCATGGTCAAAAGACCGCCATGCCAGAAGACGATTAACTTCGCATGAATTCCTTGACCGCTACGATACTTTCCTTGCAGCAGACGGACGTATCGAGTTCAAGACTGATAATCAGGATTTATTCACATTCTCACTTGAAGAAATCGAGAACTCTCCAAAATGGCATCTGGATGCATCAACCAGGGATTTACATCATGATGCCGCTATGTGCGAGGGCAATGTAATGACAGAATATGAAGAAAAATTCTCTTCTAAAGGCAATCCAATCTGCAAGCTTATCACTTCCAGATAATGTGATTTTCTGTATGATTTTACCTATAAATATATTTCATTTTATAAATGAAGGAACATATGTCGTTATTATAACCTCACATGTTCCTTTTATTACATTACTATACAAATATTAATTTCTTATTATCTCCAAATGTACATTCATCATATTTATTATCCTCTCCAATCTCACCATACGCATCCCTGAGATTGAGATAATTGACCATTGTCCACATCTGATACTTCTCCTGTTTTTTTACATCAGGATTCGATAATTCTTTCTCAGCATCTTTGAAATATTTTATTGCTTCCTTGTGACGTTCAAGCTTCTGATAACAAGAGCCAACATTAATATAACATAAAGCCTTTAAATAGCTGCATTTAATAACCTCAGCATTCGCAAGCGCCTCCAGATAACATTCAAAGGCTTTCTGCTCATCACCAACTGTCGAATATACAACACCCATAACATTAAGTGCTCTTACATACCGCTCCGTAGATTTAGCCTTTTTAAGCAATTTCAAAGCTTTCTGCATCTTCGCAATTGCAAGCTCATTTTTATGATTTACGAGATCCTCCTGCCCTTCTTTCATATAATATTCTGCAAGAATCTCAAAATCTCTATAATTTATTAACTGTGTCATATAACACCTTCATTCCTTTATACGCTGTTACTTTTTTCCTATATGGTATAGTATAGTACCTATCCTATAAAATTACAACAACTATTTATAGTATTTTATTCCTATTTAATTAGTATGTTACTGCCCACACCTAACAGTGTGACCAGCAACGATTACAGCCAATTTAAAATGCCTCTATGAGGCAGGGGCTGTAATCACACAATAATTAACACTATGGCGCATAGCTTGACAGCGCGGTGTCAAGCTTGCGTCTGAACAGTAACATTAGTATTTCTATCCTTATTATTAGTGGGATTATTAATGAGATATGACTATTCAGATAAAACAAAGCGTACATCTCCTGTGAAATGTTCACTATATAGTAAAGTTAAACTGTCAGGATACAATAAAAAACACCGCCCCCGAGTTCTACGACTCAAAAACAGTGCTCTTAGTGCACCACCAGGGGCTCGAACCCTGCACACCCTGATTAAGAGTCAGGTGCTCTACCAAATGAGCTAGTGGTGCGAATATCAATTTGTGCTTTCCTAAACGCAGGATTTATTATATATTATATATAAAATAAATGCAACACTTTTTTTAATTTTTTTTTGAAAGGATTTACAATATATGAAAGTTGAAGACAGACTATTAAAATATGTATCATATTGGACCACTTCCGATGAATCAAATACTAATATTCCAAGCAGCGACAGAGAGTTTTCTCTTGCAAAGGAACTTGAAAAAGAACTTAAGGACATGGGGCTTGAAAAAGTCATACTCACCGACCATTGTTATGTATATGCTCTACTCCCTGCTACACCTGGCATGGAAGACAAGGATGCTATCGGATTTATCTCACATATGGATACCGCTCCTGATTTCTCTGGAAAAGATGTAAAACCACAGATAATTCCAGATTATGATGGAAATGACGTTCTACTTAAGGGTTCAAATTCCTACTTAAAGGTATCCGATTTTCCAACTCTTAGCACTCTCAAAGGACGCACTCTCATCACGACGGATGGTACAACTCTACTCGGTGCAGATGATAAAGCTGGTGTTGCCGAGATTATGACAGCAATAGAAGAACTTATCACTTCTAAAAAGCCTCATGGTGATATCTGGATCGGTTTTACACCTGACGAAGAGGTTGGGGCTGGGGCTGATTTATTTGACCTCGACTATTTTAAGGCTAAATACGCTTACACAGTCGATGGTGACTATGAGGGCGAAGTCGCTTACGAGAACTTCAACGCAGCCAGCGCAGTATTTACCATTAAAGGTGTAAACGTTCATCCTGGTGAAGCAAAAGACATCATGATTAATTCAGCCTTAATCGCATGTGAGATTGTCTCTTTGCTCCCTGAAAAAGAAACACCTGCAAGTACCTCTGGGCGTGAGGGATTCTATCACCTTTGCGATATGCAGGGCGACGTCGCATCATCTACACTTAATTTCATCGTGCGCGACCACGATAAAGACACTTTTGAAAGCCGCCTTAATAAGCTTCGCACTATTGAAGTTGATATGAACCAGAAATACGGTGCTGGCACTGTACATCTGCATATTGAACATTCTTATGAGAATATGCTCTCTGTCATAAATGACAATATGCATGTTGTTGAACGTGCCAAAAAAGCAATTGCATCTGCCGGACTTGAACCAATTTCACGTCCTGTACGTGGTGGCACAGATGGCGCAAGACTTTCATTCATGGGACTTCCATGTCCAAACCTTGGAACAGGTGGATATGGATTCCACGGGCCTTATGAGCATATATCAGTTGAAGCAATGCATACTGTTGTTGATATAATAGTTTCTATTGCTACACAGGAATAATCTTATATCTGTATACAAAAATCCCCATAGTCAGATAGGTTGGTAATTGCTATCTACTATGGGGATTTTTA
Organism: uncultured Agathobacter sp.; assembly: GCA_934359755.1. Taxonomy (GTDB): domain Bacteria; phylum Bacillota; class Clostridia; order Lachnospirales; family Lachnospiraceae; genus Roseburia. The sequence goes on along the minus strand of CAKRLV010000007.1, from coordinate 49,033 downwards.
ATGGTATCTAACACCATTACATATTAAATTCTATTATTACATATTTGCAATAAGTGCTGCTATCTCATCTGGACTCATAACTTTATTTGGGTCTGATAAATCTGGCATTTGTGGCTTTTCCTCTGTAGCTTCCTCGACTACAGGCTCTGGTTCTGCTACCTCTGGCTCTGCTACTACTTCTGGTTCTGCTGATACCTCTGGCTCTTCATCTAATCCATCATCAACTCCCATATTTGCTATAAGCGCTGCAATTTCATCTGGACTCATTGGTTTGTTTGGATCCGATAAATCTGGTCCCGCTGGCGTCTCAGGGGCAGCTTCTTCGATTATTGGCTCCGCTGCTGGCTCTGGTTCTACTGGCTCTTGTTCTACTGGTGGCTCTTCTACTACTGGCTCGGCAACTGCCACAGGTTCTTCTGCTGCTCCCATACTAGCAAATAATGCTGCTATATCGTCTGGACTCATCTTCTTATTAGGGTCTGACATGTCTGGCGCTGGTGGAACCTCTATGTCTACTGGTTCTGGTTCTACTATCGGTTCCTCTTCGACTATTGGTTCTATCTCTGGTTCTGGAATTACTTCTTCTACTACTGGAGTCGGTTCCTCAACTACTGGCTCTTCCTCTACAACTGGCTCTACTGCAACCTCTGGCTCTGGAATTACTTCTTCTACTACTGGAGTCGGTTCCTCAACTACTGGCTCTTCTACTACTGGCTCTATCTCTAGTTCTGGAATTACTTCTTCTACTACTGGAACCGATTCCTCAATTACTGGCTCTTCTACTATTGGCTCTATCTCTAGTTCTGGAATTACTTCTTCTACTACCGGAGCTGGTTCCTCAATTACTGGCTCTTCTACTGGTTCTGGCTCTATCTCTGGGGCTGCTGGCTCCTGCTCTACTATTGGGGCTGCTGGCTGCTCAGCATACACAGGTGCTGGCACAGGCTGTATAACAGGTGCAACTGCCTGCATAGCTGGCATCTGAACTGTAACTGGCTGCTGAGGTATATCCACTTTTGCAGTCAACTGTACAGGCTGTGAGCTGATTATCTGCTGTGTCTGCATAATTGCCTGGTTAAGTCTAAGCTCCATATCTTTCATTGAAGCTTCAATTTCCTGCTGCTTTATAACAAGCTGATTTATGTTTTCGTTGATTATGCCCTTCTGTGCATCCAGCAATCCATCATTATTCGATGTGAGCATCTTGTTAAATTCGTCTACTTTATCAAGAAGAATGTCATTTGAGTTCATAAGGGCTTCTGCATTCTCACGGCTTCTGTTGATAATTACCTTAGCAATACCCTTTTGTGTATTTATGATTTCCTCAGTAGGAACTTTAGCAATCTTCATCAAAATATTAATTTTGTCATCGATATCTTCAAAATGTTTTTTCAACATAAGATAAGATGCCTTTTCAGATTTGAAGATATTGTCGTATTGTTCCTCGCGCCTTTGCTTCTTCAAAAAGTGGAGAGAAAACAATCCATTTATGAGAATATATAATACTATTAAAAATGCTACCGCAAACGACGCAATAAAAATATATTGCTCTGGATAATTTACGATTGCGTATATTTCTGCAATAAAAACTACCGATAGTAAAAGTGCAGAAAAAATAATTTGTATTTTAGCTTTTGATTCCTTCTTATCTTGCATAGTCAAGCTCCTTCCTTGGAATAGTCTTTCGCAAATTCAATAATAAAGTCTATTTCTATTATAGCGTGTCAAATGCATTATGTCGATGTTTTTTTATTACTTTTTTCCTAATTTTTTGAAAATTACATCAAAAAAAGAACCAACTCAACCTTTCGGTTATGTTAGTTCTCAAAAAATATTTTCTTTATACTTATCAAAGGCTTTTTCTAATTTTCGATAATCACAATGATACTTTAATACTTTATTCTTTGTCTATAGTCTTTCCTCTTATCTTTATCTATTTTTCTCAATATATTTTCGTTTTTTATTTCCACAATTACATCATCAGGTTTCACTGTATTTTCTGTAATATTAATTACTTCATAAATTCTATACCAATTTGCAGTAACATCTTCCCAATTTTTATGTTTATCCTTGCCTGAAGTTAAGGGTATTACATATTCTTTGCCATCATTATTTAATAGTATTCCTAAATGTGGCTTTAGTTTGTAATTTGGATCCTTCTTATCAAAATAGATTTCAGGTTCTATTCCATGTAAATATTCCAAATATTTAATATCTATGTATACAAATTGTACTTTATCAAACTTCATATATGTCTGCTCATCTTTCCTTTTCATTAGAATATACAAAACTACCTCAAAAAAAAGGGAAGCTAACGCTTCCCTTTATCGTTCCACATTTCAACGTCTTTGGCAGTGGCACGCCAACCTATATCGTTCTGCATTTCAACGTCTTTGGTAGCAGCACACCAACCTATATCGTTCCACACTTCAACGCCTTCGGTAGTGGCACACCAAAACCAATTGTTATTGCCATTAATACAATTACTATATCAAAAGCAATAGCTTTTATATAAATATAATATGTCAGAAAAACTATTTTGTCAATGTTTTCCCAACTATTATATTAACCGCATTTAATTGCAAATATACATCCTTCTCCTCTATATTTGGTTCGCCCATCAAAAAAATTTTATACTCCCTGATAATATTAAAATACTTCTCATACTCGGATTTCTTGTACACCATTACATCCCCGTGACCGCAGAGATTTGCAAGCGACATCTCATGACAAATTATTTATTAATTTCTCTCATCACCCTGCATGGGTTTCCAACCGCAACACAATTTACAGGAATATCCTTAGTGACAACGCTTCCTGCACCTATCACCGCGCCATCCCCAATTGACACACCTGGAAGAATGACAACACCTACTCATATACTTATATGTATGCCTGTCTTTACACAACACTTACTCATATATTCATGCCAATCTTACACATCATATACTTATTCATATATCCACCACACATATGAAATTATTTACCGCCGTATATTACCCGCGATATAAATTGCTACTCGAAATTAATTTTTCAATATGCTACACTGTATACAATTGCTATATAGAGGGGATTCTTGTTCTATGAAAATTCTGATTTTGTCATGCAATACTGGCGAAGGGCACAATAGTGCGGGAAAAGCCGTAAAAGAGGCCGCTGAACTAAAAGGGCATACCGTAGAAATGATGGACATGTTTCTGCTGTCGGGGAAAAATACCTCTCACGCAGTTGCGGGCGCATATGTCGGTATTGTAAAACACATTCCGTTTTTCTTCGGATTTATATATAAACTTGGAATGTTGATTTCAAGTTCAAAGCGAAAATCGCCTGTATACTATGCGAATGCGCTGCTGGGCAGAAAGCTCGCTAAATATATCGACGATAACAACTTCGACGCAGTAGTCACACCGCACCTCTATCCTGCGGAGACTCTGACTTATATGAAAAAGAAAGGACTGCTGCGTGTCCCTGCCATTGCAATCGGAACAGACTATACGTGCATTCCTTTTTGGGAAGAAACAAATCTGGACTACTATGTTATTCCGCATAAATCTCTCATTCCTGAATACGTGAAGCGTGGTGTCCCAGCGGAAAAACTTCTCCCATACGGAATTCCTGTATCACAGGCTTTCTGTAAGGAAAGTTCCAAAGAATATGCCCGAAAAAAGCTGAGACTGCCACTGAATGTTCCAATGTTTCTTGTCATGAGCGGAAGCATGGGCTTTGGAAAACTGGCTGTTTTTGCGGCAGAGCTGGCACTTCGCTGCCACAATGGTGAGCATATTGTCATAATCTGCGGAAACAATACCAGGATAAAGCGGATTCTACGCAAAGAATTCCGATTTAATAAGCGGGTTCACATCATCGGATATACCAACCATGTATCGCTTTTCATGGATGCATGCGATGTTATATACACGAAGCCTGGCGGACTTACCTCGACAGAATCACTTGTGAAAAACATTCCAATTGTTCACACTTCGCCAATTCCAGGATGTGAGTCGGCTAATCTCGAGTTCTTTGGTGCAAGACATCTGTCTGTATCCTCAAGACGTCTTTCAAAACAGATAGAACTCGGGAAAAAATTAATTGAGAACGATTCGCTCCGAAATCAGATGCTTGAGGCGCAGCGCATTGAACGTAAACCTGCTGCTGCAATGCAGATCGTAGAATTATTAGAAAGATTAACATTATGATATATATACCTTTTTCACTTCTAGGATTTATCCTTGGAAGTATACATTTTGCTTATTTGGTGCCTGTGTTAATTAAAAAAGTTGATATCCGTGAGATTCCATCCGACCATAATCCAGGTGTGGCAAATGCTTTTATGTACGGTGGTTTTTTCTGTGGATTGATTTCATTGATTCTTGAACTCGCAAAGGGGTTTGTGCCGGTATTTATTGCACAATATTTTCTTGATATACACTCCCTACTGTTTGTTCCCGTACTTGTTGCACCAGTGCTTGGACATGCATTTCCATTTTTTCAAAAAGAAAAAGGCGGTAAAGCAATTACCGCCTCTTTTGGAGTGCTGCTTGGTCTCTTTCCTGAATTCCGTCCAGCTGTGTATCTCGCACTCTTTTTTATCTTTTTCTCTCTTGTTGTGGTAGTCAGCCCACATTCCTTTCGGTCTGTAGTGACTTTTGGAATGTTTGCTTTGTGTGTATTCTTTACAGTTAAAATATTGTCCGTTCAGATTGGAAGCTTTGTGATTGCCGCAATCGTGATTTACCGGCACTTCATAAAGTATCAGGGAGAGCCGCTTAGTGTTCGGATTTTTAGGCATACATCATTGATAAAGTAATACCAGCTGTATCAATTTGCCAATACTTTACCTATTACATCAGACACATTGATTGGACCATATAATCTACTATCAATACTTTCATTTGCATTATCACCTAAGACAAAAAACTCATTTTCTTTTAGTATAAATGTTTGCGCGCTCTCTTCGTCACATACATAACCAGAAAGCTCAATTCCATTTCTATATATCTTTCCATTCTTAAGTTCTATAGTATCACCTGATACACCCTTTATTCTTTTAACGCAAACTCCATACCGATTACATCGTAGCCCATATTTTTTACTACGGCATTATTTTCTATGAATTTTTATTTTTATTAATAGCACATAACTAGGACAGATGAATTTATTATGTGTCGCTAGAAGAATATAGTAGATAGGTCTTAAATCTTATAGAAACAAGGAATAGAGGGACAAGATGAAGATGAAGAAGAAAAGAAAAATAATTTTAAATTACAATGTGATTTTGTATATCTTTGTAATTGCAATTATTGTATTACTATGTTATTTTAAAATTCGGTATCACAATATTATAACACATGGAATTCCTGTACAATGTGAAATAATAGAAGCAACCACAGAATGGGAGGAAATAATAGGAGTAACAAGAGGTAATGAAAACGGAACATATAATGATGTAACCTATGTAAAATATAATATTGACGGAGAAGAATATAAGGATAAAGTTCGATCAAAACTGGGAAATTATGGAGATAAGGTAGAATTAATATATTTGCCTTCAGAACCGGAGCATGTATTTTCACTGAAAAGAGCGGTTGCTTTCTCTGAAGTTGTAAATTATGTGCTGATCGGATGGATTTTGTTTTGGGTATTTGGAAAACTTTTCATAGACTGGATATTTAACCGTTTTTATGAACCGTAAAAGAGTAGTACATACAATAAAGTAAAAACTTTTGGGTTATGGACAAAATGCTGGCTTTTAAATGTTTTGCGTTCACATGGTTTCAGCGTAATAGATAATCATTATATTTTAACATTAAACTTTTTTATTACTTTTATAGGTATAATCGTTATTATATGGAAATTAGAGAAAATCAAAAAACAAAATAAGCAAAATTATGATTTGGAAATTACTCAAAAAGCGCTACAGGAGGTTCTACCAGGTGCAGTTTGCAGACCGGATGACTTCATTGATCCAAATAGATTATATCATTTAGGAATTATTCCTCAGTATACAGAAGCAGATGGAAGTTATTTAATCGAATTTATAGAGAATGGTCAAAAATGCTGTATTTCAAATTTATTTTTAGAGCGGAAAAAATTCGAAAATCGAAATAAACAAATATCTGAAGTCGCCTTTTTAGGACAGGCATATATTCTAAATTATAAATCTACGCTTGCAGGAAATGTGAGAATAGTAACAAAAGATAAATTAAGTGAGTTTAAGAAGAGGACTTTAGAAGAGGAAAAAATAGAAACCATTAATAGTCAATTTAATAATCGGTTTAATGTATATGCTTCAGATAATGATACAGTTGCTTATTGTCTTTCTCCATATGTGATGGAACAGCTTATAAAATTTCAAAAAAGTCATGGAAGTTTTGGTGTTGCAATTTCTGGAAATGTTATTGCAGTTGCCATAAATTCAGGAAAGTATTTGTTTGGAATGCCAGTTAGATATGATCAGATAGATTATATATCAATAGAGAATTCTAAATTGGAATTGCAACAAATATTAAGTTTGGCGCAACAGATAGAAAATGTGTTAAATGGATAAAAATATAGATAAAGGATGAAGAAGAGAAATGAAAAAGAGAAGCTTTCACACTCAAATTTGTGCTGGAGTCTCAAAGTCTGCAGGTCACAGGAAGGCATGGTTAAGAATATGAAAAATGAGAATGACTCTAATTTAACTGATGAGAAGATACAGGTTGATTTAGGCAAGGAAAGAGAATTTTCGCAGAAACAGCTATTGTGTTTTATCCTTTTAGGAGTTGTATTTATTCTTTTTCGTATTGTGCCGGGTGGTACACAAAGTAAATATTTAAGGTTATTAGTTGTTCTTATAATTATAGGTGGATTTGGTTTACTATATAAATTTACTCAGGTACGTAAAAAAAACAGGGAATATTATAATGAACAGATAGTCAAAAAAGCTGTACAGACACTGTTGCCGGATGCAAATATTGAACCTGATAGATTCGTAGATGATGTAATGTTGTGGAAGCTGGGAGTAATTCCGAGATATAACAATGCAAAAGGCAGTTATCTTTTGGAATATAGCAGAAAAGAAAAGAGACTCTCATTATCTAATCTGGTTTTAAAACTTGATATAGAGGGAAACCAGAATGGTCCGAGGACAGTGTTTGAAGGGCAGGTATATACTTTGGCATACAAATCATATATTCCCGGACATGTACGTATTATTTCTAAAATCAGGACTGATAAAGACAAAAGGGAAAGACTTGCAGGGCGTAATGAATTAATGTATGGCGAGAAAGAAATAGGGATAAGTAATTCTCGGTTTACAGATAATTTCAAAGTATATGCATCAAGTGAAGAAGATGCAAGGGAGGTTTTGACACCATCTGTAATAGAACAATTGTTAAACATAAAAGATAGGTATGGAGTATTCAATGTATCGGTAAAAGGATCTGAAATAGTTTTTGTGCTCAGTTCAATGAATAAATTTTTGGAATTGTCAATGACAAAGAATAGTCAAAGCATTTCAATAGAAAATACGATAAATGAAATAAAAAATAATCTGGATTTTGCACAGAATATTGAAGATAGAATAAATGAGGGAGAGTAGTTGGTCTAATGGAACAAAGAGTGCCAAGTGAGCAAGAAGCAAAATACATAAATAAAGCATATGGAGTAAATGATATTTTTGCAAGATATCTTTTAAATTTATTTATCATTCTATTTCTGATAATCATAGTAGTATTATTCTGTGCTTCATTAAATCAAACAGATGCTGCAGCACAGGCTTTTTCTAAAGCAGGTGGAATGTTAGGTATTGTAAGCATTGGATTAATATTTGTCTTAATAAAAAATACAAATACAATTCATAATAAACGAGCAGTAAAGAATAGAAAATATGTTGTAATTGAAGGAATAGCAGAAAAGTATATGCCATATAAGGTTTCTGAATCCGGGACAGGTGTTCAGGACGGAGAAAGATATAGTGGAAGTTATTCTTCAGTTGCTGATGGTAAAATTGTATTTGTATCTAATAGTGGAGAGAAAGAACTAAAACAGATTCCCTTAAAATATAAGTCATGTCCTAAGGGAAAAAATTTGGCAGGCTTTCCAGTATTATTAATTAAATTACCAAACAATTTCAAATTTGCGGTAACTGATTGGAATAAGATAAAGAATAATCCGGAATATGCAAATATTAAACCTTTTATGATTATATGATAAAAAAGTAGGTAAAAACACTAGGGACAACAATGAGAAGGCGACATTTAGAGATTGTCTTAAATCTGAATAATTTGTACTAAGTTTAAAAAGAGAGAATAAAAGGAGTTATATACGTTATGAAAAAGGAGTATTTATAGTTTGTTGTTCAATGGCACTGGCTATGACAGCATGTGGAAATAGTCAAACGGAAGAGAAAACATCTGCAACAACTGAAAGTTCAACGGTAGAGTCTCAGGAGAATACACAGGAGCATTACCTTAAACTTGTAGGGGAGACGATTCCAGGTAAGGTTTTGGTTGTAAATACAACCGAGGACAAAAATTACGGGGAATATCAACAATTTGTTCCCGTAAATGATGAGGTGTATTATGCAGTGCATGATAAGTTTTTTAATGATCAACAGAGTTATCAAGATAATGTTGATGCAATAAAAGACGACAGGATATATACTGTCCCCATAATTATGGATAAATCAGCTTTGTATATTCAATTATTAGAAAATGTGGAATTGCAGGCTGCTGAAGGAACCCCGTATGATAGAGCTTTAAAGAATGTCAATATACGTATTGCTAATGGGAGAGATTGGCAAATTATAGGTAAAACAGAGTAACAAAGAATATAGTTTACGCAAAAAACGTGAACGGAAATGAGGATTAGTATGGATAATAATAATAAATCTGATTTTCAGGAAGCCATGAGACAAATCAGAAATGTGATTTTGACAAGGGATGCTAATACGGATTTTAAATATTCTTCGCCTAAGAATGACGTAAATGCAGATGTTAAAAATGGTATAAAAAAGAAGAAAGTGTATATCGTTCTTCTTGTAGTATGGTTTTTTATATTATCTGTTATTGTAGCAGCAGGAAATGTATTGATATTAATGAGCGGTTCACATAATTATGGAATTTTGGCTGTGATTGTATTTGTGGGATTTCTTGTCTTTGCTCCGGTTGCATGGAGTTGGTATCGTTCATCGAAAAGAACCAAGGAATTATATGATAATACAATTGTTGTAAAAGCTGTGGAAGAGAGCATTCCAGGAGCAAAATGTGATCCAACGAGATATGTAGATCCGATTAAATTGCATGCAGTAGGCGCAATACCTCAATATGATTCTGCAAATGGTTGTTATTTGATCAGTTATAGCAAGAATGGAAAAATGTGTTATATTTCAAATTTATCTCTATCAGAGTCTGTGTATAATAGTAGTCAAGATGATTATGAATCTAAAACTTATTTTTCAGGGCAGGCATATATTCTTAGTTTTAAAGCAAATCTACAGGGTAATGTGAGAGTGTTTACCCAAAAAAACAGAGGGGTACAATACTATCGTGGTGATAAAAATACAGAGCATAGAGTTCATGTGGAAAATTCAAGATTTGACGATGTTTTTGAAGTGTATGCAACAAATGAACATGAAGCTTTTTATGTTCTGACACCTTATGTAATGGAGCAACTATTGTTGATATATAATCAGTATGGTGGTTTTGGAATGGCTGTGGTAGGAGATCAAATTGCCATTGCACTTAATACAGGATACTATTTATTTGCAATGCCTTGGGAATACAAAGAAATTGACAAAATGTCTATTGAAAATTCAAAGCATATGGTTCAACAGATTATGTCCTTTGCTCAAAAATTGGAAAATGCAATAAACAGTAGAATAACAGAATAGTTTATAAAGGAATTGTATGGTTGAAAGAATAATTGTTTTAGGTATTTTAGCGTTGTGCATAATATATTTTATTAGAATTAGTAACAAGATAGTAAAACTAGATGTGAAAGTACAAGAAGCATATGCAGATATAGAAGTATCATTAATAAAACGATACTCAAAGAGATGTTGTTAAAAAAATATATGCGATTGGAATATAGTAGCGTTTATCACTGGAAAAAGGTCTATACAGTTTTTAAAAGATGAAAGTAAAGCAATAAAAAGGTGGATTGTTATAGAAATCCACCTTTTATTTAAATTTAATTTTGCAAATTTACTTCGCCCTTACCTTAACTTTCTTATTTAATCCCTTCTTCACCAAAAGCTGTTTGTAAGCCTTAAGCTTTTTCTTTGGCACTGTTATTGTTGTCTTTGCAGACACTCCGCTAAATGCACCATTCTGTATAGTCTTTGTGGTTAAGACTTCTGATCTTATATCTATTTTCTTAAGCTTGGTACATCCATAAAATGCCTGCTTGCCTATCTTTGAAACATTTCTGCCTATAACTATAGATGTTATTTTCTTGTTGTTCCTAAATGCCTTTGCCTGAATCGCTGTTACTTTGTATGTTATGCCCTTTTGACTTACTGTAGCTGGAATTGTGATATTTCCTTTGGCATTCTTTAATGCCTTGCAGGATACTGTCGGGTTCTTAGCAGACGAACCTGTTACCGTAAACTGTAAGCCTTTGTACTTCGCTGAAGTGAACTTCGTGCCTTTCTTGGCTGGACGCTTGCTGTTGCTTGTTCCTGCGTCTGTACTTGGTGTCTGATTGTCGCTTGTTCCTGCATCTGCGCTTGGTGTCTGGTTTCCACTTCCTGCATCTGCGCTTGGTTGCGATGATGGTGTCTGGTTTCCGCTTGTTCCTGCGTCTGTACTTGGTGTCTGGCTGTCGCTTGTTCCCGCGTCTGTACTTGGTTGCGATGATGGTGTCTGGTTATCACTTGCTCCACTTCCCGCATCGGTTCCCGGCTGTGGTGTTGGTACTGGCTCCTGATCTGGTGTAGTGCTTCCACTATCTGGCTTTACATTGACTGTCAATGTTATTTCTGCCTCGACATCATTACAATTCACGGTATCAGTTGGATGGAAAATAACTTTATACTTTGTCTTTCCGCTATCTGCTACGGTTGGCTTAATTGTTGAATCCTTCCACTCAAAGTTTCCTGCAACTGCTGTTTCAATCTGGCTGCCATTTTCTCCTGCGCTATTTATGTAGAATACAGCTTCGCCACCACTTAATGTCGACTGTGCAAGCGTATCCCCCTCTGTTATGGCACTTGCCGTTGGTGTGGTCTTAATTACTGGTTTTTCCTTTGTTATTTCAAATTCTACAGACTTAATTACTCTTTTATTCATTTTCCTCATAGTAATAAATGCTGTATAAGTTCCTGGATAGACAGCCTTTCCATCTACCAGATTATCACCTGCGTATTTCACAGTTGGTAATTTATCTAACATGCCACCAATCTTTTCAGCAACACTTGCTTCCTTACTTGTTCCGTTATATCCTAATTCCGAATCATCTGGTGCTGTAATTGTAACTTTGTTAGTATGTCCTGCTGTCTGCTCTGTACAACCATCTCTTGTGCATACAAGATTAATCGAATTGTCTGTTTCCTCAGTCGAATTTGCAGAATCTATTATGTAATCATGTCCTAATGCATTTATTGTAACTGGTTCGTTAATTTCATTCTTTCCACCTTCATCACAGAATTTCTTACCACATTCACTACATGTCCAGTATTCCTCTGCTCCATCGTTCAGACAACTTGCTTCTACGCGCTCGGTCTTCTGCAAAGTGTGTGTAAATTCAGATTTATTTGTATTAGTATAAACTACGCCTTCACAATCATCTTCACTTTCTACATGACCTTTATATTTGTTATTTTTATATACTGTTGCACCATTAATAACAGGATATTTATCACATCCTAATGTCTGTCCCCATACATGGTCAGCCTCCTGTAATAAACAGGCAACCTCTCCACTTGCAAACTGCTCCGCTGTTTTACCTGAGATACCATCACTTTCTGTTTCATCATTGTCTGTTTCATCATTGTCTGAAAGATAGAAACAATCCTTAACTATTTTAGTTACATTATTTACATCAAATGAACCATATAATCCTTTATTTATAAGTACTCCATTTTCATCAACAACTTCTCCCAAATTATAATTATTAGCTAACACAAAATTACCACTATCACCTTCTGCTAAACCAACTATGCCACCTGCACATTTATTTCCGTGTTTATTCTTTATAACTCCGACATTATAATTATTTTGAATTATGATATTATTTCCCACACCACAATAGCCAGCTATGCCTCCGACATATCTTCCACTTACTGCCGCATCATTACTACAATTTATGATACTTCCCTCATTATATCCACATATTCCACCTGCACTAATATCTCCGTGTATTATAGTATTAACTGTATGGCAATTTATAATTGCTGACTTATTATATACCACAAAAGCTGCTCCTCTGTTATTACTAAAGATAAAGCTATCTTCTATTGTTAAATTTCTAACTTCTGCACCAGAACATGTTCTTGCAACAAATCCACTTATTATACTTTGCGACACATACAACCCACTTATTTTATGATTATCTCCATCAAATATCCCATAATAATCGCTTATAGATACCCATTTACGAAAATCGCTTGTATCTTCTGTCAGTTCACCATTCACGATTACATTTTCATTTACTACGATATCATTTGTCAGGACCGCATTCGCATACATGTCTGATGTCAATCCTTTATCCCCATTTACAAGTGCTGCAAACCAATATAGCTGTCCTGCATTTCCGATTTCATATACCTCATCCTTTGCGTCATCTCCATTCAGGTCATACTTGTCTGTTGTAAGAACGGCTGGCTCATATGCATCACAATTCTTATCAATGCAGAATCCATCTTCATCATAATTATGCGCATCTACTGCTGTATCAGCTGATGACTCAGCGGCTTTTGCTACGTCAATGTTCCATCCACTTACATCTATGACTGACACCACCATAAGTGATGCCATCACCCCTGCCAATGCGCGTCTTCCTCGAAACTTCTTTCCTTCTCTCTTCATATTCTTCTCCTTTTTTTGTTATTTATATATTTCCTACACATATCCTGAGCGTTAATCCTTTATTTTGATACAGCTTGTCTCATTTATCTTATCTAAAAAGAAAAAATATGTCAATTTTATATATAAAAATGCAAAAAAAACGACTTTTATAGGTCAGATTGCTTTCTAACACATAAAAATCGTCTAAAATACTTTAAAATATTTTGTTATGCTAATGGTTTTATATCGTCATTACTTTTTTCCATTTTCCTGAGTTCTGGAAGGACGATGCACAGCATGGTGATAAAGCATGCGCTTCCACCTATAACATTCGACACTGGCTCCGCCAAAAACACTCCATCTGTTCCCATGTTCAGTGCATATGGCATTATGTAAGTCAACGGAACGACAATAAATACTTTTCTAAGAAGTGAGAAGAAAATAGCCTGCTTCTTTTTATTCAGCGACTTAAATATCGTCTGTCCGATATATTGAAGGTCCATAAAAATAAATGCGGCAAAGTATTGTTTCAATGCGGGTACTGAATCTGCAACCAGCGATTTGTCTGAAGTAAATACTTTTAGCAATGCGCCTGGTTCAAATAGTATCACGCTCCACATCAGTATTGTATATATAAGCACCATTATGCCGAGGACAATTACTGATTTTATGACTTTTTCAGCCCTTTTTGCGCCGTAGTTGTAGCTTAATATCGGTGATGTTCCTTCATTTACTGCCCAAATCGGTGTCTCTACAAGCTGTCGGACACTTGAAACTATTGTCATTACCGAGATATAGATGTCTCCGCCTGTCACCGATAGGACGTTATTGCAGCATATTGAAACAAGGCTGTTTGTCAATTGCATGATAAATCCAGCTGTTCCAAGGCTTATGATATTTTTTGCCGATTCCAGCGATTCTGACATTTCATTCTTCTTAAGAAGACGTACTTTCAGTTCTGATTTTTTTCTTAAAAAGAATACAACAAATATCGCTGACAGGCTTTGTGATATGATAGTCGCTATGGCTGCACCACGCACTCCAAATCCCAGTACAAATATAAATAGCGGATCAAGTATCAGATTGGATACTGCACCGATTGCAACGGAACTCATTCCGACAACTGCATATCCCTGCGCATTGATAAATGGATTCATTCCTACTGCTATCATTGACGGCATGGTTCCTATCAAATATATCAACATGTATGGATAAGCATATACCAATGCATCCTCTGATGCTCCGAATAATACAAGTAGCGGATGCGCAAATAACAACCCAATTGCCATCAGTATTATTGAGCTGGCACAAAGCATTGTAAATGATGTATTCATGATGTGTGCCGCGCGTCCATCATTCTTTTGCCCTCTATATATAGAAAAAAGTGGTGCACCACCGCTTCCAAACAGATTGGCAAATGCACTGATTATTACTATCAAAGGAAAACAAAGTCCAACTGCGCCTAGTGCAGCAGTTCCTACCTGCGGTATGCGCGCAATGTATACACGGTCTACTACGTTGTACAATAGATTTAGAATCTGCGCCACAAGCATAGGAAGTGCTGCTCCTATGATATTTCCAGTGATTGTTCCATTTTCAAAATCAATTCTTTTCATTTTATTGCCTCATGTCATATAAGCTTTTTATTACTTTATATCTCAAGTGCTTTCACAACATCCCTAAATTCATAAAACAAATCAATATATTTTTCAACGATAGTATTACAATGTGTTTTAACTATCTCACAATCATAATCGTGAGCAAGCTCATTTCTTACTTTTAGCATATCCATCCACGCATCATCTGAAATCAGATTCGCCTTATATGACTCTCGTAACACTTCTCTTGGAGAGCCAGTTACAAACCCTGTAATTGCATAATACTGTATCAATATATCCTTCATTACTTTCCATGATAAATCAAAAGTAATACTAAATTTTGCACTCGTCCCACTTAATACAAACGAGTCTGTAAGATCCCTTTCCCTTGCTTCTGCCAATGCATCAAGTGAATTACAAAATGATTGAAAACGTCTTTCAAATTTTGCGTCCATATTGCCTGATATCCTCCAATAATAAATTATTTCTGCATGTATCCATATTTACCAAATCAACACTATACAATGTTGGTATATCTTCAACTCTCCCGGCAAGTTCATCGAAATTATTGACTCCCGATACTGCGATATCTATGTCGCTGCGCTCTCTTGCCGTCCCTTTTGCTCTTGATCCATACAAAATGACTTCTTGTGCGCTATACTCTCTGCAAAGTTCTGCCACCCGGCTTATAACTTCCTCTGGTTTCATACTATACCTCTTTAAATCTCTTCTATCTTAGTTATCTGCTCAGTCTCTAGTTCCTGCCCCAGACTTAGTATTACCTTTTTATCATCGAAGCTCTTTATCACGACGTCCAGATAATTGTCGTTTGTAAAGTCGAAGAAGCCCTTTATAAGTCCTCTATCACATGCAATCTCAAGCTTCACATGTCTGTTGCAGAAATATTGCGAATCAATATTTATAGTATCTTCTTCTGCTGAATCTTTTATTTTATTACCTTTGCTGACTGATGTGATATACTTCTTCCCAATCAGCCCATATTTATATTGCCTTTTCTCTCTAATCTTGTAGTACAAAAATCTCTTGTCCTGACCTAATACTATCACATTATAAACGTCATCATTCCATCCAACCAGTTCAATTGTCTGATAGTAGCCTTCATATTCTGGACACTTCTCGAAGCTGTTTTCTATGCTTGCGTCAGTTTCTATCTGTACAGCTGCATCTGCGCTGGTGTCTGTTTCTGCGCTGGTGTCTGCTTCTGCGCTGGTATCTGCTTCTGCGCTGGTATCTGTTTCTGTGATGGTGTCTGTTTCTACATCTAACAATGAGTCTATACTTACATTTAGTAGTTTGGCTATGCTTTTCAGGTTGCTCACATCCGGGATTCCTATATCACTTTCCCACTTTGCCACAGCAGACCTCGATATATTTAATTTCTCTGCAAATTGCTCCTGCGATAATCCGATTTTCTTCCTTGCCTCTTTTAGTTTCTCTCCAAATGTCATATAACGGTCTCCTTTTAATATTTCATTTTCGTTTGCAAGGTCATCTTATATCATGGGCAAGCCATCCCTCAATACACCTGCTGTAACAGTGCTGTTACTCTTCGTAACAATTGTAACTTAACTTCTTATTTTATACAAATCTTATCTTTTTCCAATCGAAAAGAATTCAAATTTTCCTATATATAACAAAATTCCCCGCAGGATTTCATTGATAATGCCTTGGCATATCATTGATACCCTGCGGGGTTTTATTTACAGTACTTTGCCTTCTCGATATGACTCATATATATATGAAGGATTTTCATAATAAACGCTGCTATTGTAATCATCAATTTTTGGACTTATAAAAGAGTTATAAACATTTATCAATGCATCTACAACAGGTATGTTTTCTTCCTCAGCCACTTTTTTGATTAGTCTTTTATAGACTTTTCCAATATCCCAGTAAGTCGGTATTGCATATCCACACTCGCCTACATTATCAAAACTGCCTTCGGTGATATGTGCCTCTTCTATGAATTCATCACATACATTCGCTATATTATCGCAATGATAAACATCTGCTAAATCATATATTTTTTCCAGACGTTCTTTCCCTAGTTTATTGACTACTTCAGAACGTACATTTTTAGTTTTTCTTGCAATATAATCAATCAGGCTGCACGTATAAAATAAATCGTTGTCCTTTTTGGGCTCTCTTCCTTCACCTATCACTGTAATACCTCCTCATACCCACGATATTTCAGATGTTCTAAAGCTTCCTGCGTACAGAACACCATCTGATGCGTTGGATATTTGAAACGTGCCAACACCCAGAATTGTTCTCTACTGATAACGCCATCCATATAATCAGTAACATAATTGTAAATCTGATCGTCTGCCATTGCTCCGATTACAATGTCATAATTATGCTCTATTCCACTACGACAGCTGATTATAAAATCAAGCCATTCCTCCGACATTTCTTTAAATTCCAACACCTTTAAATTATCCATCGGTGTTACATCATAGATTGAAACTATCTTAGTATTGTATCTCTTTGCCCATCTGACTGCCTGTTCTTTAATTATTGTACAATAAAATCCTGTTCCAAAATCTTTTGTATTTCTTCCTACTCTGATTTCAGGTTTCTCAACTGGTTCATATCCACCATGATATACTGTGATCATTCCCATGCTATATACCTCTTTATATTTCCAGCAAATCTTCTAACTTACATCCCAGTGCCTGTCCAAGCTTAACCACATCAATCGCTCTTGTGTGATTTATGTCTCTTTGCCTTTGCTCGAAAAGCTGAATCTGTCTCAACATATGAAGATATATCCAACTGTATAGTATTATATTATCTCTACAGCGACACCTTTTCAACATAATGCTTATATTATTTCGCTTTTTGTGCTATAGCTCTTTTAATGGCCACAAAAGTTCTCTCTATGCAATATGCAAACAAAAATACCAGTACAATCGCTACGCCTGCTGTTCCGTAATCGTACCCCTGTATACTGTTTGAAATCATAAATCCAATTCCACCAGCACCTACCATTCCCAGTATTGCACATTCTGCGAAATTTATTTCAAATCGCATTCCTATCCATGCAATAATCTGCGAGATAGATGACTGTAAGATTGCCTGGAAAAACAATTGAAGTTTCCCCGCGCCTGTCGCCTCAAGTGCTTCTATCACTTCATCTGATACATCCTCGAAGCTCTGCGCAAATGATCTCGTAAAAAACGCTGTAGTATGAATGCTAAGTCCTACTATACCAGCTGCCGGACCAAATCCCAGACATACAAGCATCAGAAGTACCCACACAATTGTTGGAATTGCTCTGATAAAAGAGAAAAATGCCTTAACAAATGTTGGCAGGAACTTTATTCTGAATATGTTATCAGCTGCAAACAGTGCAAAAAACATACCAAGTATTATTCCTAAAAAAGTAGAAAGCACTGCAACTGAAATAGTCTCAATAAAAGCTGTTATTATCTGATTCATCTTAGAGAAATTGAACATAAACAGTTTCACAAAAGTATTTGGTATTTCGGGTAACCTTCCAAGAAGCTTTACCCATTCAATATCTAATGATAAAAAGCTTATTACCGCAAGAACAGCCAGCCCAATTAAAAAATATCGGACCGTATTATCTTTTTGCCGGCAGCCTGTTTTTATTTTGCCACTTTTTGATTTTACAATTAAATTATCTTCCATTATGCCACCATTTTCTTTCTGAGAACATTTGTCAGCATCTCCACTGCAATTACCATAATTGCTATAGCCAGAATAATGCCAGCTGCTTTATGATAACTAAATCCTTTTATATAAGAGAAAAGAACCATACCGATTCCGCCACCTCCTACCATTCCGACGATAGTTGATGCACGGATATTTACTTCCATGCTGTACAGAAACCACGAAAGATATCCATGTATACATGATGGCCATATTCCATTAAAAACTCTCTGCCAGAAAGATGCCCCTACAGCTTCTAAACTCTCCACGCAATCTGCTGATACTTCATCCATAGTTTCCACAAATGCACGTACAAGGAATGCAAAACTGGTGATAACTAATGCTATAAATCCCACTCCCGTTCCTATTCCAAGAGATGAAAACAGGATATATGCCCAGACTAGTGTAGGAATATTTCTAAGAAATGTTGCAAATCCTCTCACCAGTTTTGCAGATTTCTTATAATGTGAGATATACTCACTTCCAAAAAGTGATACGAAAAGTGCCAGTATTCCACCTATCGTAGTTGCGGTAATTGCCATTGCCAACGTCACCCAGATACTCTTTACCGTCTCCACGAAATCTGGCATTTCAGGTGGAAGAAAATCATCAAATATAAATGACCAGAAATAGTCCGAATTTAAGAAAATCTCAAACGGATTAAACTTCGTAGCAATTCCACATATTATTACAATAACCAGAACAATGCCAAAAAACCTGTCATATAGTTTCTTTTCTTTGCTGTCATACAGTGGAATTTTCCGATTAGTGGGATTTGAGTTATTATGCATATTTTTTTACCCCTTCCATATCTTCCATTTCCATGGCGGTGTCATAAATCTGTGCAATCTTGTCCTCTGTCAGCTCGTCTGGTCTTCCATCAAATACGATATCTCCAGCTTTTAAACCAATAATTCTTGTAGAATATTTCTTGGCAATATCCACCTGATGCAGATTGGCAATACATGTGATATTTCTTTTGCTTGTCATTTCGCGAAGCAGCTCCATAGTCACCTTAGCGCTCGAAGGATCAAGTGATGCAATTGGCTCATCACAGAGCAGTAATTTAGGATTCTGCATGATTGCTCTTGCAATTCCGACTCTCTGCTTCTGTCCTCCTGACAATTCACTCGCTCTTGAATAGATATAGTCCTTTAATCCAAGTTCCTCTATCATTTCAATTGCTTCCCGCTTCTCTTCTTCTGTATAATTTCCAAACAATCCCTTTATTCCCTGCTTATATCCAAGGCGGCCGTGAAGTACATTCTGCAATACTGACAGACGGTATACCAGATTATAATTCTGAAAAATCATTCCTATATTTCGCCTTGCCAGTCTTAGTTCTTTGCCCTTTTTCTGGGTTATCTCTTCACCCTCAAGATAGATTTTGCCCTCCGATATACGATTCAGACAATTTATGGAACGCAGAAAAGTTGATTTTCCGGCACCACTTGGTCCAATCACGGAGATAAACTCGCCTCTTTTAATTGTTAAATCTATGCTTCTTAAAGCTCTTACTCCATTTGAATAGCATTTGCTCACATGCTCAAATTTTACTAATTCCTTCATTTTTCAGCCTTTCTTTGCGTTCCAACTTTATTACTGATTTTATAAACCTGTATTCATTGTCTTGTTCAAATCGATTACTATCTTGTAATCATCGATAGATGCCTCTACAAAGCGAGCATTTGGAACCTTAATTACTTTTTCAAAATAATGAGCATTATCATAGTTAATTAAAAACTTCTGGAATTGTTCTCTTATGCTCTGGTCTACGTCCTTTCCTACCACAAAGCCCTCTGCTGGGATTGCATCTGATGTATGAATTATTTTTACATCGTCCTTATTAGCATTTCCATTTGCAAATTCTGAATCTAAAATCTGGTCTGAAATAGGTACAACATCTACGTCACCCTTTATTACTGCCTGTAATCCTGCCTGATGTTTTCCTGAATAACTTGTTGCGGAGAAAAATTTTCCATTTGTATGCAGATCATCACTTGTTAAATTGTCATCTGGAAAAGCCTTGATGATATCATATGTTGGAAAAAGATTTCCTGATGTAGATTCTGGATCTACGAATGCGATGCTCTTTCCTTTGATGTCATCAATAGTGTTTATTTCATCATTCTTACTTGATGTGATAAGAAGCGAATGATATACCGCCTGTGATTTGTCTCCGTCTGGAGCTTTCATTGCTACAGGAATTGCACCTGCACGTTCACTCGCATACGCAATTGCAAGTGAGCCTATGTATGCCGCATCTGCCTTGCCAGTTCTAAGTGCCTCAACAATTGCATTGTAGTCGCTTGCCTGTATCTCCTTTACTGTTACACCGAGTTCTTTCTCTAAATCCTTTGCAAGACCTTCTCTTGCATCAGCACTCTCCTCTGTAGCTTCATTTGGTGCATATGCAATTACAAACGTATCTTTCTTTGAAGATTTCTGTGTATCTGTTCCTTTCGCAGAACCACATCCTGCAAAAAGTGACACTGTCATCATTGTTCCTGCCAATAACATGCTTAATTTCTTTAAATTCTTTTTCATCTTCTGTTCTCCTACCATATATTCTCTAAAATTTCTACAACGTCTTCTTTTGTTAAATCTACAGGGTTATTTTCCATTCTTCCCTTTGTAAAACAATGCTCTGCGATTGTTCCAAGCTGCTCTTTTTCTACTTTCCAATCAGAGAGCCTGTGTGATATTCCTGCCATATCGAGTAAATGAAGTACTTTCTCGCCCGCTTCCTCAGCTGTCTGTACGCCATAAGCTCTAAGTAAAGGCTCTGTCTCATCTATTTTCTTCCAATTAATCTTTAAAAGAGAAGGAAGCAACAGGCTTACTGCGACACCATGTGGGATTCCATATCCGAGTGTAAGTGGATATGATATCGAATGGCATGCGGTTGTCTTTGTATTTGAAAATGCCCTTCCTGCCAACATGCTTGCCTGTGCCATAGCAAGATAATATTTCTTTTCCTTTGTCTCAATTAACCTCTCGAGATTGTTCATTATCATTGAGATAGCTTTCAGTGCATAAATATCAGATACCATATTGTGTGCTTTTGCCCAGTAGCTTTCCGTAGCATGTGCAACTGCATCAAGTGCACTTGAAACAACTAGATGCATTGGCATACTTATTGTAAATTCTGGATCCACATATGCTGAATATGCATAGTTCTCTTTGTTCTCCAATGATAATTTCGCACCTTGTTCGCTGTCCCACACAGTAGCCCAGCATGTCACCTCGCTTCCAGTTCCCGCTGTGGTTGGGATTCCAATCCATGGACATTCTGGTTTGCCTGTATTTTTTGCTTTTATTGCTTCTCTAAGCTCCTCGACGCTTGAATACTCATTATCAAGTATTGCTGCAAGCGATTTTGCCATATCAAGTACGCTTCCGCCGCCGATTGCAATGATTACATCTGGACGCTCATTTTTGTGCTGCATATATAAATCATATAATTCATGAATATCAGGGTTTGATTTCTCAAATGTGAGTTCTGCCACTTCGTAGTCAGCTACGGCTTCATTCAATAGTTTACCTGCCTGATTGTCTAATGCCTTATCATTCCACTTTATTATCAATACCTTTTTTGCGTTTATGCTTTGTAATTCATTGCCAAGCTCACTTAAACACTGCTCGCCCCAATGAAGTCTGACTGGATTATAATAAAAATTCATTTTAATACGCCTCCAGCTTCTTATTTATATCTGCGATTACATCAGGAAGTTCTCTGATTGTCTGTATT
Organism: uncultured Agathobacter sp.; assembly: GCA_934359755.1. Lineage (GTDB taxonomy): Bacteria > Bacillota > Clostridia > Lachnospirales > Lachnospiraceae > Roseburia. Next base: position 26,999 of record CAKRLV010000007.1, on the reverse strand, counting down.
ACATAATCAGCTCCTGCATCCTTTAATATCTGTCTGGCTTTGTCAAAATGCTCTTTCTTTTCATCCTCAGAAATAGAAGCTGCCAGCTCTGGTGTAAGGTTTGCTGCACTTGAACCTTCTACAACTCCTACGCTCCAGGCTCCTGCATTTTTGCCTTCTTTCATATCTGATGCTGTATCGCCAACCTTCACAACACAGCATGGCGGATATACCTCGAACTTTCTCATGTTCTCGAATAGCATGTATGGATAAGGTCTTCCGTACCCTGTCATCTCAGATGTAACTACATAATCTGGTGCATACCCTTTTTCTTTCGCACCAGCCTCTACAATATCCATCATCTGTCTTGTATAACCTGTTGTGCTTCCGATTATGATATTTTCTTTTCGAAGCCTGGCAATTGTCTCAATCACTCCATCTATTGGTATGCAGTAATCTGGAAGTACCTTAAGCAGCTCTTCATTAAATTTGGCAAACATATCATCTACATCTTCCTGATTCCATTCTCTTTTATACTGCTCTTTCCACTGCTTTGATGCATTCTCTGTAGAAAGTAATGTCTCTATATGATCTCTCTTGCCCATTCCCATAGGCTTTAAGATTTCCTCTCTGCTTAAGTGTATCTTCTTATCCTCGAATATTTTTTCAAATACTGCTAATGGTGCAACGCATCCATAGTCTACTGTTGTTCCTGCCCAGTCAAAGACTGCCAGATGTATCTTTTTCATTTGCTTTTTTCCTCCTGCTTTTGCTGTTTTTTGCTTGATTACGAGTTGATTATACAGAAACTATGTAATAGAAACTATCATATTTCGTAGAAATCTGTGTAAACTTTCTGTAAATTGCTGTTTTATGCAGTATTTTGCTTGATACATTATTTTTTTTTTGATAAACTATTTCTATATTAAAAAGGAGATTTTTTGATATGTTATTTGAAGAACGCGCTGATTATATATTAAAGAAACTTGAGCAAGGCAATCTGGTAAAAACCAATGACCTTGTTAAAGAAATGAATGTATCCATTGATACAATCAGAAGAGATTTACATAAATTGGAAAAAGATGGAAAGCTTACCTGCATACGTGGTGGGGCATGCGCCTCTGAAGATGCTTTGCAATATTCTCCATTTTTCGGACGTCAGATAGTTAATGAAGAGTTAAAACGCGATGCTGCCAGAAAGGCTCTGTCACTGATCCACACTGAAAATATCATTGCTATAAATGCTGGAACAACCAATTCCATACTTGCAGAGGAACTGTTGAATCTAAAGAAGCACATAACTGTTGTGACAAACAATATTTCCGTCATATCAACACTTACCGCCTCAGACAATATTGATATAATTGTTCCAGGCGGCTCGGTAGACAAGCAGGAGCTTAGTATTTGCGGTTTTAGCTGCGTAGAGGAACTCACCTCATTTTCTTTCGACCTGTGCTTTCTTTCCATAAATGCGTTTCATCCTTCTTATGGTTTTTCAGATTTCCGTTTTCAGGAAATTGATATAATGAAGGTCATGGTAGCGCATAGCCAGAAGAAGGTTGCTCTAATGGATACTCACAAGCTTAGCAAATTATCAAAGAAAATATTTCTTGCACCTGGCGACATAGATTTACTAATAACAGATTCTTCAATTGATGATGCAACTAAGGCGCAGATTAACGAATCAGGTCTTAATGTTTTTGAGGAGTAAATTATTTTATGAAACTGCAAACCATATACTCACCTGCGCACCCCCTGTGTCCTGCGAATTGGTGAGGATTATATCTCCTCCATGTCTCTTCGCTACTGATTTTGCGAAAAACAATCCAATTCCATAATGCGCTTCCCCGCTTCTACTTGCATCACCCATGAAGAACTGTTCTGTGCCATGTAGCAGAGCTTCTCTTGTAAAACCATCCCCCGTATCTTCAACTGTGAATGTTAGTCTGCCATCGGCATCTTTGATACTGACGCTTATTGTTCCGTCCTTTTTTGTGTGTTCGACTGCATTTTGGATAATATTTAAAACAGCTCTTACTATCTGGTCTTTTACCACGTTCACAGTCTTATTATGCCATTCCTCTTTCCAGTCAATTTTAATACCATATACTTCTGCCAGCCCTGCTGCCTGTTTTCTTATATCTGATACAATTTTCTCCGTCGCAACCTCTTCCATGATATTTTGTCCATCATCCATTGATTTCGTCACGTCTATCAGTTTCTGGACATAATCCTGTATTTGCAGCGCACTATCAGTTATATATCTGACATTTATTCTCTGCTGCTTGGTCAATTCAGTCTCTGCCAGCAATTCTGAATTGCCTCTTACCACAGTAAGCGGAGTCTTGATATCATGCGCCAATGCCGACATTTGCCTGTTTTTGTCCTGCTCCATTTTCCACTGCTGCTCCAGCGAAGTCTTCAATGCACTTCTCATATCGTCTATAGATACAATGCAGTCATCAAGCTCTTTTATCCCGGAATATGACACCTCATATTCCAGATCCTGATCTTTGGTCTTCTCTATTGCCTTTAAAAGTGGCTGCATTTTTCTTTTTATCTTTCTTCCAAAACTTATGGATGGCAGAATTATAATTGCAATTGCTCCCAGAATATCTATACCTATCATTATATTCTGCGGTCTTACTACGTGCTCCCGCAAAAAAGCGGAATGATATTGCGGAGCCAGGCTATACTGCAATACAACATACTCATTTAAACGTGTTACTACTTTATAGAAATATTTACCTGATGAATTTCTTCCATTTACAACATTCCATGCAATTTTAATTGAATCTTCTGTCATATCACCAGAAAGCACATCCCCATTTGCTGAGAAAACAACATAATGACTTAATGCTGGAATCATATCTTTTGTGACTTCATCCGCCTTTTGAATCGTGCTGTATGCCTCATTTATTTTTTTCTCTGCGTAATTGGCAGGATAAATATATCCTGTGTTTATAAGTATATTGAATATCACAAACGTGCAGACAACCAGTGCCAGAAATGACACTATCATAATGAGTACATATTGCATAAATATACCACTTAACGTATTGCTTTTTCTTATTCTTCCCATTTATATCCAATCCCCCAGACCGTTTTAATCGGCATGTAATCATAATTTGAGAGTTTTGTCCTTATATTTTTGATGTGCGTGATAATTGTGCTCTCGCTACTTTCGCTGTCATATCCAAATACATTTTCCAGAATCTGCTCTTTTGAAAAAACCTGTCCTTTATTTTTGGCGAGAAATTCACATATTTCATACTCTGCCTTAGTAAGTGGAATATCATCATTATCAATCATCATCTGTTTTTGCGACAAGTTAAAGCAAATACGTCCAATCACCATTCTCACAGTATGTTCCCTATGTTCACGCCTTAGATGTGCATTAACTCTCGCACGCAGTTCCATCACTCCAAATGGCTTGAAAATATAATCATCCGCCCCAAGTGACAATCCGTTTACCAGACTGTTTTCTTCTGTTTTAGCTGTAAGAAATAAAATAGGACAGTCTACAAGCTCCCTTATCTTTGAGCACAATTGAAATCCATCTATCCCAGGCATCATTACATCCAAAAGAATCAGATCGTATTGGTTCAGCTGTTCCATATTCAGTTTTTGCGGGTTATCTGTCTTTATGACCTGATGTCCGTCCCTGCTTAATATATTACCTATCATATCAAGGATAGCGTTATCATCATCAACTGCTAAAATCTTTGCCATGTTTCTCCCCTTTTTAATCTATATATTTTACTGCTGCATACCCTGCTCACTATTATCTATATATTTTACCACTGCATACCCTGCTCACTATTACCTATATATTTTACTGCTGCATACCCTGCTCACTATTATCTATATATTACACCATTACTCCAGTATTTTACCGCCCTCATATCTCGACGCCCATTGTAAATAATATAACATACTAATTATTGTAAATACACTATAGATTACTATCGCTGATCCCAGTTCATTTCCTGCCTCGGGCGTACCCGATATTACTCGCAGATAAGTATACGGAATTCTGCCAGTCCATGAGAAAACTATATATTTCCAGGCATAATTTCCAAGTGTTGTAAGCAGCAATGCATCTATAAGCCCTGACACAATGCCAGCTCCCACCGACACGCCTTTGCCAAACTTAAACGCCAGAATCATCTGCCATATATAAAGTGGAATACTGCTGCACCACATAATAAATGCTGTCATCAGATGGTTTCTGATGCTTACTGCATCAATTCCCAGTATTCCGTAACACCCAATTCCAAATATAACTGCTGTAAATATAACCGCAAACAGGCTTAGAAGCAGTAAAACAGAAAGCTTAGATATGAATACTATCCTCTTTTGCGGTAGTGTGAGCATATTCTGAAACTGACCTGCATTTTGCTCCTGTTCCATTATGCTCGCCGTAAATATCCCTATAAGTACTGGAAATCCAATGCCAACCGCCTGATAAAACGCCTCTATCTTTGTATTTACATCCCAATTGGAAAAGGAATAATATAACAGAAACAGGACGCTTATAATAACTGGAATTACAATGTGCGCAATCACAATCGGAGTGTCCTTCATCTTTGCAAAGTCCGCCTGTATACATCTTCCAAACATTTTATCCCACCTCTCTTTTGTCAAACCAGTTTACATACAAAACTGTGACCAGCACAAACCATATAATTGAAATACAGATTCCTGGCGCAACCGTCCCCATTGCAAGAAACGGATCTCCTTCTTTAGCAGGCATGCCATTTGGTAGTACAAAAATAAATGGACATAAAATTCTCATTGGAATTGCCGACACCAGCAAATACCACTTATCCGTCTGTGATACAAAAACACCTGCCACTGTAATAAACAGGCATATTAACAGATTTATTATCATCCCGAATCTTTCGCTCAGAAATAAGAACACAGGTATTTCCCACAGATGTGTGATTGTAAGAATTATAACGGCTACTGCTGCACCTCCTACGGGAACATGAGTCGTGAGTAAAAGTCCACCTACAGATGCACCGATAAATATAATTATATTGGTAGCTAAAATCACAAACGACATATAAATTATTTTACCAAGCACCAGTTTCTTTCTGCATGTGGAAAGTGTCGTCAGATTATAATATTTTGTTTTCCTCTCCTGCACTACAGACAAATAGCAAAAAATGGCAAGCATACCTGGCAAAAGCATAGAGTACCACCAGTTCCACACACTTTCTGCATATGCATTTTTCATCCCTGCCGTAAGCAAAAATGCAATCACAAGGGTAATTACTGGAAACATCCATATGAATTTATGTCGCATCGACCTTCTGCCCTTTTGATATTCCGCTTTTACTATATTAATCACAGATATCACCCGCCTTTCTATTTTTTCTTGCCACGTCCATGAAAAGCTTCTCGAGATCCTGACCTTTTTCCAGAGGACCTTCATATCCCAGTATTCCATTTGAGATTATTCCCACATAATCCGCAATCTGTTGCACCTCAGAAAGAATATGACTTGACAGAATAACTGTAATTCCCTGCTTTGGAAAAGAACTTATCAGCTCACGAAGCTCCTCTATTCCAATGGGGTCTAATCCATTTGTCGGCTCATCGAGTATCAGAAGCTTTGGATTTCCCAGCAACGCCATGGCAATTCCAAGTCTCTGCTTCATTCCAAGTGAGAACTGACCAGCCTTCTTTTTTCCTGTATTCGTTAATGAAACTATCTGCAATACCTCATCTATCCGCCTTTCATCCACACCAAGCAGTAATGACCTTACCTTTAGATTCTCTCTCGCAGACAGGTTTTCATAGATTGGCGGATTCTCTATCAGTGCGCCAATCTCCCCCAGACAAGCCCTGTCCCATGGCTTTCCATCCAGATAAATCTCGCCCGCAGTGGGTGTCAGCATACCTGTAATCATCTTTAAAATTGTTGATTTTCCAGCACCATTCGGTCCAAGCAGACCGTATATTTTTCCTTTTGTTATGTTTATTGAAACATTATCCACTGCTTTTTGTCTCTTAAAAGTCTTACAAAGATTTTTCGTTTGAAGCATCATTTTTTCTTCCATTTTTTCCTCCTTTAATCAGGTGACTGCCCACCTGGAAATACTACATATGCGAAAAGGTGGCTCTATTCGAGCCACCTTTCGAATAATCCCATATATTCTATATATCAGGAAAAAATAAAGATTTAATAAAGATAGGATAATTTATTCTGTTTTATTTGAAACTGCGTTCTGTGCATTGATGATACTGAGTATTTCTTCACGTATCATCATATACTCATGTGAATAACGTGCTGCCTCTGAGTTTGGTCCGTCGATATCATATGTAAAATCGGTATGAAACTCTTTTACGATTCTACCTGGTCTTGCCGACATTACAATTACTCTTGTAGCCAATGCAAGTGCTTCGTCAACATCATGTGTGATGAAAAATACTGTGTTGTTTGTCTTGCTCCAGATTTCACGGATAAGAGACTGCATGTTTGTTCTTGTGAGCGCGTCAAGTGCTCCAAGTGGTTCGTCCATGAGAATCATTTCTGGCTGGTTTACCAGTACTCTCGCAAGTGATGCTCTCTGTCTCATACCACCTGATAATTCATATGGTTTCTGCTTTTTGAAATCTCCAAGTCCGACCAGTTCGATATACTTATTTACATCACGCTCTATCTGGTCTTTTGGAAGTTTTCTCTTTCTTGGACCGAATGCGATATTGTCGTAGATATTAAGCCATGGATAAAGTGGTGGTGTCTGGAATACTACACCTCTTTTCCAGTTTGGTCCATTTATTTCTTCGTCACCCATTTTTGCACTTCCAGAGGTTGGCTTATGAAAGCCTGCTATGATGTTAAGCAATGTACTTTTTCCACAGCCTGATGGTCCGAGAACACATATGAACTCACCTCTTTTTATATCAAGATTCGCATCCTTTAGTGCAAGAACCTTTCCTTTTTCACTGTTATATTCCAAATTGGCATGTTTGATAGAAATTACAACTTCATCTTTCATACGCGAACCTCCATTTATTTAACGGCTTTCTCTATGTAGCTTGAATCTACAGCATCCTCAAATACTGATTTGTCAGGTACTTCTGAGATACTTCCCTGCTCTTTAAGGAATGTAGCTGTATCATACAGATTCTGTGCAAATGCTCCTTTGGCATCTGATGTTCCAAAGTAATCAGCACCGAGCTGTTCCTCTGCTGACAACCATGTTGAACCTTCCATCTGTGATTTTGCAGCTTCTGTATCAAGGTTCATTGCCTTTGCGATTACTGCAACTGCATCATCTGGTGTGCTCTGATACATCTCTACTGCCTTGTTTACTGCCTTAATGTATGCAACTACAACATCTGGATTTGCATCTGCAAATTCTGTTCTTACCATCTCAAGGTTTGTTGTCATGTATCCTGCTTCTGCCATATCAGCACTTGTACATACTGTCACTGAATTTTCCATCTGTGAAAGTGTTGGCTCCCATACATATGCTGCATCTATCTGTCCATTTTCCCAGGCTGCATATATCTCACTTGGCTGCATATCGAGTAAGTTTATATCGCTCTCGCTAAGTCCTGCATTCTCAATTGCATGTAAAAGTGAAAAATGTCCTGTCGATGCAAATGGTGTTGCTACTGTCTTGCCCTTTAAGTCTTCTACCTTTGTGATTCCTGTATCTTTTCTTGCAACAAGGCTTTCTACTGGACCAAGTACCTCATGAATCCATATAACCTTTACTCCAAAATCCTGGCTGATTGCAAGTGATGCCGGACACGAGCCTGCAAGTCCAAAATCAATACTTCCCGATGCAAGTGCTGTATTGATATCTTTTCCAGAATCAAACTGCTTGATCTCTACTTCTATTCCCATTTCTTTTGAAAAATAATCTTCTGCCTTGGCTATTCCCTCATCATTAGGCATTTCCTGTGTTCCTATAATGACTTTTTGTGCTTTTTCTGAACCCTCACTTGCTCCCTTATTTGCTGATTTATCGCTTCCGCATCCTGCAAAAAGTGATGCTGTCATTGTAACTGTCATTACCAGTGCGAGTGCTTTTTTTACTATCTTTTTCATATGAGTATCCTCCATTTCCCAATTATGCTGCCACTTGTTTCCCCCATTCTCCTATATGTATTTCCTTCCCCTGTCGGATTTTATGCTTTACCACTCCATGGAACCAGTTTCTTTTCCAATAATCCAAGTATCACATTCATCAGAATTCCTGTGATTCCCATGATTATAATTCCCACAAATACGATATCATTTCTCAGCCAGTTCTTGGCATCCAATACCATCCAGCCTATTCCTGCATTTGCTGCAACCATTTCTGCTGCAACCAGTGTAGAATATCCAACGCCTATTGATGTCTTAAGTCCTGTAAACATATCTGGCAGGCATGATGGAAAGATAACTGAGAAGAATACCTGTCCTTTACTTGCTCCCAATGTGTATGCACTGTTGATATGGTCTTTGTTTACACGCACGACTGCGGATACACACGATACATATATTGGTGCAAAACATGCCAGATACAAAAGTGCAATCTTTGATGCGTTGTCAATTCCAAGTGCAAGTACAAGCAGTGTGTAATATGCAAGTGGTGGAAGTGGTCTGTAAAATTCAATTATTGGCTCCATCACCGCACGTACTGTCTTGCTGAATCCGCTTAACAGTCCAAGTGGTACCGCTGTGATAACTGCAAGTCCAAATGCACTGAATAGTCGCTGCATGCTGACACCCATATGTGCTAAAAGTGTATGTCCTTTATAATCTTTACAAGCATCAATGAATGCTTTCCACACCTGCTGCGGTGATGGAATAAGCTTCGTATCTACCCATTCGTTTGCAGTTGATATAAACCATAATACGAAAATCAGGATAACAACTACAATTGATATAATAGTTTCTCTTTTTATCTTCTTCATTGTCTTTGCCTCCTTCCTATATATCCTCTGCTTCTCTTCTGGTTCTGACGCGGTACGATTTCTCAATCGGACACACAAATATTTTTCCATCACCAGGCTGTCCATATGAATTAGCCTCGATGATTGCTTTTACTACCTCATTCTCGGCTTCATCAGGTACAATGATATTTAAAACTCTCTTGTTCACCAGTTCTGTTCTTATAGTAGAACCATCTGCCAGAAGAAAAGAAACCGGCTTTTTTCCTCGTCCCATAGCCCGCTGACATGTGAATCCAGGATATCCTGTTTCTTTAAGCTTTCGCTTCGTGTCATTCAATCGGGTAGGTCTTATAATTGCTAAAATCTCTACCATATAGTTTCTTCCTTTCTTCTTTATAAGCCACTTGACTGTGTACTTACAGTATAAGCTTTTGAGACAGGTGATACGAAGATTCTTCCATCGCCGTAGTTACCATCATCTCCTGTGAATGCATGTTCCATTATGATATTTGCAACAGTTTCTTCATCCTCATCCTGCACTACCATCATAATCATTTGCTTTGGCAGCTCGTCATAAAAGGCGCTTCCTATCTGCAAGCCCATCTGCTTACCTCTTCCGTATACATCCATTCTTGTCATTGCAGGAAATCCTTTTTCCAACAAAGCTTCTGCCACCTGATCTGCTTTTTCTGGTCGGATAATTGCTCTAAGCATCTTCATATGCATCTCTCCTCTCTTCGCTTATGCAAAAGAAAAAGCATGGCGGGAGTTTATTGACTCCTTTGCCATGCTTTCGTGTTTGGTTATGTTTTATTTGATTCTATTCTAGTCAAACAGACTTTGTATAACAAGTACATACAATACAAACTTTTTTGTGCCAGAGCACAATTAATGCATTTTTATTTATTCAACACCCTTTAGCACTTCAACCATATCAAGCTTTCTGATTCGCTTAGAAAACATAAAGCTTACAAGCACTGATACAATCAGCACAAATATTCCGGCCTCTATGTATGCTAAAGGTCTTATCGACAGATTGTAATCGAAATTCTCACCGTTACTGTTCATCATCATATTAAATGATGCTTTTCCAAATGGTGCTCCAAGTATAATTCCAATAAGTGAAAGCCACATATTCTGCCGCGACATCATCTTACGGATTGCGCCACTCTGGAATCCTAAGACTTTAAGGGTTGCAAGCTCTTTTACCCTCTCGTTAAATGAAAGTGAACCTGAATTATAAAGTACTACAACTACACATATTGCTGAGAAAATCATCATCATGTATATAAGTACATTTACAATATCCATACTCTTCTCATATGCATCCTTCATCTGTTTCTTTGTATTTACAGATGCTACGCATGTATTTGATTTGAGATTCTTCTGTGTTTTATCGGACATAAGCATTGTTGGCTGGTATGTCTCATCTGTGTTCTTGTAGTCCTCGTAAAGCATTGTCATTCCCTGTGTCTCAGAGCTACGATATATCACACCAATTTTCGCCTCATGCCATTCATTCTTTGTATACAAATGCCAGTAAACTGTATCTCCGACCTTCAGGTTCAATTCTTCCGCAAACTTCCTTGAAAGTCCCACTGTACCTGCTTTTATCTCTGTAACTTCGTTGTTCAGGTCAAGAATATTGTAAAGGTTCTTGCCCTCGGTAACAGTTAAGACACCTTTCTGCTTTTCAGATGAGTTGGCATTCTTTACAGCAGACACTTCTAAGGCACTTGTCATGATAAGCTCACCATCAAGTGACTTTGCAAGTTCCTTCACATCATCAACATCTGCATCCTCGGCAATCTTAATCTGATATTCACTTGGTGTTGTCTTATCAAATACAATTGCCTCCATTTGTGCGAGAAGTCCATCACAGCCAGCACCATATACCATAAGAAGCATTCCGAACGCTGTACCAACAACACTCATAAAGGCTCTCATCTTACCTCTTGAAATATCACGCAGATTGTACTGCGATGAAAAAGATAATTTCTCCCAGAATGGAAGTCTCTCTGCGAGACACTTTTTACCAGCCTTGGGTGCAGCAGGACGAAGTGCCTCTGCTGGTTTGATTTTCAATAATTTCTTACAACTTACATATGCTGCTAATGCACATACTGCTACTATTGCAATAAGAAGTACAAAGTAAATCATATTAAATTCACTTTTTCTTCCTGGTACAATGTAGTACGCTCCAAATATTTCAAGCATATACGGGGCTCCCCAGAGTACGCCAAGGAGCATTCCTGCAATTGCTCCAAGCCCTGAAGTGATAAGACTAAAGCTAATGTAATGAAGCAATATCTTTGAATTCTTCATTCCAAGCGCGTTCATTGTACCTATCTGCGTACGCTGTTTCTCGACCATTCTGCTCATTGAAGTTGCTATTACCAATACCGCAATTCCAAGAAAAATAATTGCAAATACATAAGAAAAGCTCTGATGCTGTTCAAGTTCGCTGTCAAATCGTGCCAGTCCCTGAACTGATTTGCGGTCAATGATTGCAGAGTACTCATTCTTTAATGCTTTTGCTACGGCATCCTCATGTGCCAGTGCACCAGCATCCTTTGTCACAATATCCATCTCTGTGTATGGAATTTCTACATCAAGTGCATCGTATGACATATATATGAATGCGATATTCTCTATGTATACATCTGCATCGCCATCAGCCTGACGATACTCATATTCACAAGATTCAATAAGACCTTTTACCTTCTTGGTAAACGTTCCACCTGCATATTTTACAGTGAAATCATCACCAACCTTGATCTTACGCTTTTGTGCAAATGCATCTGTAAGCCATACTCCGTCCTTGTCTGACGGATTAAATTCCTCACCTGATATCTTGTATGCCTTATTCACAATATTTTCATTTGTCAGGTAGATATCCACCTGTGCATCGTCACAATCCGGTGCACTACCACTCAGCTTAGTACGCAGCTGCGCATCTTTTACAAATGATAAACTCCTGATATCTTCAAGCTGGTCCTTTGTGAAACTCTCACTGTATACCCACAAATCTGCTGTATTACATTCCTTGTGGAATACTTTTCTGGCATTTTGCTCACTTACTACATGCCCTTCGAATGTCACATACATTGCCATTGCAAGCAGAGCGAGAATAAATACTGAGAAAAACTGTCCAAAATTTTGCTTCAAATCACGAAACATTTTTCTTGCAAGCATTACCACTCCACCTCCTTAACAGAAAGTGGGTTCTCGTTCTTGTATATCTCACGAATCTTACCATTTTTCATTCTGATTACTTTGTCAGCACATTTAGCAATGTCTGCATTATGTGTAACAATGATAACTGTGCGCTTTTCCTCCTTGCAAAGCTTCTGCAGCAGTTCAAGAACAATTACACCTGTCTCTGAATCAAGCGCACCTGTTGGTTCATCACCCAGAAGAATCTTAGGATTTTTTGCAAGCGCACGCGCAATTGACACACGCTGCTGCTCTCCTCCTGACATCTGAGCCGGGAACTTGTTCCTGCACTCGCTAAGTCCTACAAGCTTCAGGAGTTCATCCGCATCCCTTGCACCTTTTACTATACTCTTTACCAGTGCGATATTCTCATAAGATGTAAGACTTGGAATCAGATTATAAAACTGGAAAATAAATCCGATTTTGTCTGCACGGTAATTACCAAGCTGCTTATCATTCATGCCTGATATCTCGACGCCATCTACGATTACGCTTCCGCTTGTTGGCACGTCCATTCCTCCAAGCATGTTAAGCACTGTCGATTTTCCTGCGCCCGACTGACCAAGGATGACAACAAATTCACCTTCCTCGATTCCAAAGCTTACATTGTCTACTGCCTTAAAAGCAGCTTCTTTGCTTCCATATTCCTTCACAACATCTTTAAACTCTACAATCATTTCCTATTCCTTTCACCCAAATAAATTTTATTTGTAAGATATGAGGGTCAAAAGGTATTTGGCTCTCACACTAATTAAGTATGACTATTATTTGTTAGCCATCTCTAACTATAATAACTCTTTATTAGGCAAAAATAAATAGGTTAAAATAAATAGGTTAAAAAATCAATCTTCCAACACGACCATTTCCATCTTGAAATGGATGAATCTTCTCGAACTCATAATGAAATTCTAATTACTCACACCATGCTCAAAAACCAAATTTACTGCTTTATATATTCTTTTAGCATTTCATTAACACAGTCTTTTGTATCAAGTGCTATTCTCTTTGCCATTGACATATTTAAACCACTCCTTTTGGCTACTGCGAGAATGTCCTCTAATTGTGGATTTACACCATTTCCATTTACTGTAGTAGCATGTTCCCCACCGAGAGAATTACTGTAGGTAAGGTCATATGCTGGTGACAATTTCCATCTTATTTCATTTTCATCATATAAATATGTGAAATTCTTAGAGTGGTCATCTCTGTTATGTGCATAAACATTAAAGCACATTAACCTATATAATTTTTCGCATTCCTCCATAGATTTTGTAATCTTAAGCGTAAGTTGCATCAGAATATCATAATCAAGATTTGGTATTCTATGTGATGTTTCCAAAAGTCCAGATGCTGACACCATGTGAATTCTGTTATTTTTTACATTCCCCGTTCGATCAAATCTTCTTGTTCCAAAATATCCTTTCGTACGATTAGAATGAAATAACCTGACTTTTTCCATTTCAATACCACAATTTATTGCACACATTGCATAATCATATTCTTGTTTTCCTATGTCCCTACTATCATAAGATGATGGAAACTTTATAATCCAATCTTCATTCTCTACTTTTGTCAGTATCTTAGGTCTGGCTCCACCTGATGAACCACCTTTAGAAAACAGAAAATCCAGATTATCACAAGTCTCTGTGTTTAATATTTTTTCACACTCCAATGCAATTTCATCTAATGTCTTCTCATCCTGATTTTTTTCCATTGTAATGACAGGATGATAATTCAATGCACCCATTCCAGAAGTCCCCACTATTGCTAATCTGTCAAGACTTCCTATTTCATATGGATTGATTCCATTTTTTTTCATAAGTCTGTCAACCAATAGTCTTCCCCATCCGTCCGGCAGGCTGTCTGCAAAAACTCCAAAAAGTCCCTCAAATGGATCTATCTTTGGTATAAAAACTTTCTTTTCCAATGGTAGTGAAAATGGACTTATAGAAAATCCATCTGCAAGCCAGTCCTTATCATATTCAAACGCAGCCAAACAATTTTTGTACAAAGCCATTGTTCCAACACGTCTTTCATGATAAAAGATCTCCAGCTTATTTAGTCTGTTCATTAATTACCTCCTCGATAGATGCAAATGGCACATTATCAAACAAATTTTCCAGTTCCTCCTCCACATCAAGTGCTATTGCAATTTTTGTCAAAGATTGAAGTGAGATTTCTCCACTTTGCTCAAATCTCTTCAGCGAACCAAGACTTACACCTGACCTTATTGCCAGTTGTTTTTGAGTAATTTTTTTTCTTTTTCGCAGATGTACTATCTTTCTTGCTATTTCATTATTTATTTCTGTCCATGTTTTTTGATATAAATTAATCATGCTAATATATTAGCCCTTTTTTATATTTTTATCAATATATGGATAATATATTAGTCTTAATTTGATTTATTTATCAACTTTGTGTTTTGGTCTATACCATTTACCAAAAATCAAATAGGGAAAGTTGCTCATTTTTCCAACTTTCCTGTTTTGCCTGATGCACCACATCATCAGGCCTGCTTCCCCCTATTAAAAATGGTGAATTTACATCGTGCATTTTTCTATTCTGTTTTACCAGCTGTTCGCTGTAATTTGCATAACAATATCTGCACAGATGTCCACAGGTATTGTACGAACCAATATCGCTTGTCAAATAACATGCACATTCTCTTCTTGCACCACTTTTCTTTGGTGCATTAAGCCTGCAATGAATTGCTTTTTCGTATGTTTCTACAGTCATACAGCCACTGCAATCCGCACCATAAGCGGCAAGTTCGTTACCTTCTGCACACGGTTTTACCGTCATTCCATACTTATTTGCAATATGTATCATTGCCTTTCCCATCTCAATTCGTTCATTTTTAGGAACTTTCCTGACTTCTGGAAAATTTCTTGCCACTTTAGAATACAAATCTATAAAACTTATCACACATGTTTTGGTATATCCGCTTAAACCTGCTGCCATAGCCTCGAAATCTTTCAAATGTCTTTGCACTGTATATGTATCTGAAAGAAATATAGGATCATAACGCCATCCCATACTATCAATTCCGACTATTTCTGATAATCTTTTAAAATCCTCAACTACCTTTTCCCATGCTGGAACATTCGGTTCAATTTCTTTTCCATATGGCGTAATCGTGACAAACCAGTACTGTCCATACTCCCTCAATAAATCCATATGTGGTATCATCGGAGCTGGATTCTTGCTGCAAAAACCAATTAAATCAACAACCTCTGGATTTAATTCATATCTCGTCACCTGATTTTCATTGTATGGATTTCGCACCATAACATAGCCTTCCTTTATGCGGTTTAAAAACCATTCACTATAAAAAGCGGGGATATCTGTGCGCATCCCGGTCTGTATAATCAAATTTTCACTTCCTTTTCTATCAGCTTCTTATGCACTTTCTCTTACACCCAAATATGAAAACATGACAATCTATCGTGTCAAACAATATACAATAATCGCCTGTTGAACCACTAATAAAGACTTCTTAAATTCATATCCAACAAAGTATTTTGAATCAATAGCATCCTGAGATACCTCTTTTCCACGATAAAATGGTGGACAAGGATTTAACAAAGCACCTTTATTTGCCTTATCCATTACCACCTTTGTAATCTGGCATTTCTTGAATGGTTCAAGCGCATCATCAGGAAATGAATCTGTGCATACGATATCTTTTCCAATTATCGCATCATCTATATTTTCATAGGTTCTAAGACCTTCAATTTCATATCCTTTTCCGCAGCATTGTTCAAGCTGAAAACCAAGGACATCCGATGCTTCCTTCCATGCTTTTCCAATATTTCCATTTTCACCACAGAATAAGAAACTATCTTTTTCAATACTTCTATATTCTTATGACGAACAATAATAACATCCGCCCAGTTATTAAGGTATCCTATTACATCCTGCAAATCTTCTTTTTTATCAAGTGTCTCTGTCGGAAATAAAATAGTCTGTCCACCAAGCAGATGAATTCCCTTTTCAAAGGAAACTCTTGTCCTGATACTATTTTCAGGGAAAAACATTACTACAGTTTTTCCATTAAGAATATCTTTATATTTATTATTACTTAGTTCATCCGCTATAGAAAAAATCTCATTTATTTCATCTACCGAATAATTGGCAATACTAATCATGTTCTTCATAAATTGCTCCGTTCAAGCATAAAAATAAAAGCTTTCCAAAATTTTTATTCAAATCAATTTTATTAAAATGAATTTGAATAAAATCATTTTGAATAAAATATTATATATAAAATTATATCATAAAAAAATCGCACGCCAAACCTTTCATGCGTGCGACTTTAATCATATTACTTACAATATATCTCTATTGCCTTTGCAACAAATGCTGCGGTTCCCAATCCTGCTGCCTTGTCAATATTCTCTGTGAACTCACCACCTGAGGAATACATTTTACCAAGATCTATTAATATTTCATCAGAACATTTGTAAAAATGCTGTGAAATATAATTCTGTAATTCCTTTACTTTAAGCTGTACATCAGAATCTATTGGAGCTTTGTCTATCATTTTTCCAAATTCTACAAATATCAGCATTAAATTTTGCCAAGCCTTTCTTTGAACTTCTGGTGATTGCTTTCCTGATTTTTCTCCATATTCCTTGAACTCATCAGTATGTCCCCATTGTTCCTTTGCCTTTTTTGTATACTCATCCATTTTTGTTGTGTCAAATACATTAAAATCCATCTTATCCACTCCTGTTATTTTTATTTTTCGAGCGAATTCAATTAAACCTTCTATATGCTCCTTTTTCATTGTCAGTATTTTAATCTGCTGTTCTAGCGCTTTATTTCTGTCAAAGTCAGGAGAATCCATAATATATTTAATCTCTTTCAGGGAGAATTCAAGTTCTTTAAACAATAAAATCTGCTGTAACCTTTCCATCGCTGTATCGTCATACAGTCTGTATCCCACCTCCGTGTATTCTGTTGGTGGTAAAAGCCCAATATTATCATAATATTGCAGAGTGCGTATACTCACCCCTGTAAATTTACTCACATCATTTACTGTCATCATTGCTCTTTTCTCCTCTCGATAAGTACACTCTAAACTATTACGCAACGTAGGAGTCAATACCTTTTTTATATTTTGCCTTGTAGTATTTTATTTTCTTAGATTTTGGAGCTGACAATTTATAATTGCAAATATTCTTTACTTGGTTCCATAATTTTATTCCTTTTATTTACAAATAACATTTTAAACTTTTGAAAACCTCAAGATATCCATTTGCATACATATGAACACCATCAATAGCATACTCTGATTTTTGCTCACCATGTTCATCAATAAGCCTATCATTGCAATCCTTTAAACTGGTGAATTTAATAAACTGATATTATATTCCATATGTAACCTATTCCTTAGTTTTTGTATTTTATTCCACTTTAGTTGCACATACCATTACGTCAATGTACACTAGACTCATGGAGGTATTCAGATGAAATTAAAGTTGCAACTTAACAAACATCATGAACAAGAAATTAAAAATGAATTACTATCAATGGGTGTCATAATCAGTGATAATGCTGAATTAATCCTGACGGAAAAAAATTATCACAATGGCTCTCTTATTGCCAAAGATGACTCTGACAAAGTAGTAATTCCTTTTTCAGAAATTCTATATATAGAATCGGTTGGTAAAACAGTTTATGTTCACACTAATACCAAAACATACACTACCAATACACGTATCTATGAATTAGAAAATACACTTCCAAACACTGCATTTATTAGAATCAGCAACTCGGTAATTATTGAGCGGAATTCTATAAAAAGAGTAATTCCAGGCTTGTCACAGAAATTCCGATTAACTATCAAAAATGGCGATTCTGTAGATGTAACACGAACTTATTACTACAAATTTAAGGAATATTATGGAATATAAGGAGACCCCTATGACTAATATAATTGCAATGATTTTTTTAGCTACGATTCTGTTTTTTTTATGCTTTATTTCATATTACGTTTTATATACAAAAAAAATTAACAGAAAAATACTAGATGGTAGCTCTTCAAAAAATAAAATGTTAGACATTCCCAAATTTATAATGATTTCCGTTATCATACTTTTGTTAGTTTACTCTATAATTTTATCCTCAAGTATAAATCAGTTGAACAATCTTCATTCTAAACAATTACAGAATCGTGATAATTTTGTTGAAATTGATTTGTCAAATTATAAGTATCTGCAACATCCAGGTAACATGAATTCAACTGATGCATCTTATGCAAAAGTCTATTCAATTGATGAGAATGAGGGTTATGATAAACGTGTTGAAGAATCTGATAATTTTAAATTCACTATTTTTACACGAAATTCAGATTATGATAACTTTCATCCTGATTTTCTATGTTTTGTAGAATATATAGGAAAATCCGACACTAAGTATTCTCTTTATTCTAACTGTACATACACTGATTCAAAAACTAAATCAGTAATCTCTGGTGTTGGTACAGATACTTCTATTCATACTAATGGAAGTCTTTATATAGGGAATCTTAACACAGATGAAATATTTGAATTATCTTATTATTTTCTAAATGATAAAGACGAACAAACTCTTACAAATGATCCTTCTGCTGAAATAGCTGATTTTGCTGAAACTATCGAAAATGTAAGCATCTCTATGAAATAACCACAACACAAAATAAAATATGTTCTGGTATGATTTCCTATATACGGAATATCATCCAGAACATACTTTTATTTTTCTCTGTTTAAATTCAGTAATCTACTAAATTCCTACAGCTTTTTAAATTTTGCTTTCTTGCTAATTCCTTTTGACTGGAACAGACTCTTATATGCTTTTAACTTCTTAGAAGGTACCTTAACAACTGCATTTTTTGCAGTTTTTGCGAAAGCTTTGCTTCCTACATTTTTCTTTGTTAGCTTTGTACTCTTTACGGTAATATTCCTTAAGTTGCTACAACCATAAAATGCCTTTGTTCCTATAATTCGGACATTATTTCCGATTATTACTGTCTTTAAATTCTTGCAGCCATAAAATGCATTTCTATCTATCTTTGTCACATTATTGCCAATTGCAACTTTTGTAATATTATTATTTCCCTTAAATGCTCTCGCCTTAATAGAAGTTACCTTATAAGTTACCCCATCAACTTTGATTATTGATGGAATAGTTATGGTTCCTTTAGCTCCATTCTTAGGAGATACATAGGCCACCGTTCCATTCTTAACTGAAGATTTTGTTACTTCATATCTTGCACCATTCCTATCCTTAAGAATCTTTCCTTTCTTTGCAGCCTTTACATCTGTGTCATCACTTGTCTCTTCATCACTTGCCGCTTCATCTGTAATGCTTGGATTTGTATTGCCTGCGTTTGTACTATTTGTTCCTGCATTTGTATTTCCTGCGTTTGTATTGTCTGTTCCTGCATTTTCTGTATCTGCATTTCCTGCGTTTGTATTATTTGTTCCTGCATTTGCATTTCCTGCGTTTGTATTGTCTGTTCCTGCATTTTCTGTATCTGTATTGCCTGTATCTGTTTTTACATCTGGCTCATGTCTATCTGAGTCACCTGTGTATGCAATATTAAGCAATCCACGTAATGCTGGTTTCTGACCTGCATTCTCCCAGGTAAGTAATGATACTTCTTCCGACAATGGGTTTTTCCAGTTGTCTTTCAACAGATTCTTTGTCTTTATGAATGCTGAATTGTCATTTAAGTTATTATTAAGTGCTGCAATTATTTCATCCTTTACAAGACTATCTGTTCCTGTAAGGTCTGAAATTTCTCCATTGCCATCCTTAGTTCCCGCAACTACTGTTCCAACTGCCTTTTTGTCTGTTGCTGCCACATTTCCATTGATCTGCTGCTTTGCTGTTGAAAAATAGCTGTTTGCCATCATACCAATACCAGTATTTCTTCCTGCAATTCCACCGATATCTCCTGTTGTATTTACTGCTTTTAAAGCAACCTCACTGACATCGTTATAACATACACCTGACTGGAATCCACAAATACCACCTATTGCAGCTTTATTGAGAGGTGCGTTCGCTGTTATGCTTCCCTGTGTATAGTTATTTATAGCACCTGCTCTTGCAATCATTCCGCTGATTCCACCTGCGTATACCCACTGTGCATCAGATATTGCATTGATATTTATATTTGCCTCACAGTTTGTAATATTTCCTCTATTTACCTGACCACTGATTCCACCTGCGTATGCTGCTCCTGAATTAGAGTGGATATTAATTTTTCCATCAACAATAACACGGTCAATAATCGTAGCTGTTCCACCTGCATCCTGCTCAACTGCTGATGTAATAATTCCTGTATAGATTCTGCTGTTTCCTGTATTTCTCTGATTAATTTTTGCATCCTTTATGGATAAATTACTGATTTTTCCACCTTTTACATAAGCAAATAAGCCTGCATATTTTCCTTTATATGGTGTTTCTTCTGAACCAATTGTCATGCCTGAAATTGTATGTCCGTTTCCATCAAATGTTCCAGAGAATACATATGGTGTTGTTCCTCCTGCTGGAATCCACTCTTTTGTAAGTGTGATATCCTTCATCAGTCGGATATATTTTCCTGCGTAGCTTTCATCCTTATTTACATGTTTTGCAAATGTGATAAGCTGTTCTTCTGTCTCAATTGTCCATGGATTTTCCTTTGTTCCGTTTCCAGATGCAAACATTTCATCTGATGCCACACCTGATGCTGGCTCGATTGTAAATTCTTTCTCATCCTCTGGTAAAAGTGCTGCGATTTCATTTGCTGTATTCTTATCATAAACAGCTGTCTTGCGCTCACTCTGTGTATCTAATGCCAAAGCACTATCTTCCACTTTCCAACTATAAAGTGATTTACTTAAAGCCTCACTTCCAATCCATTGTCCAGTCTGCCTTCCGCCATTTTCAAGATCTACTTTTAACTTGCCGATATTCTGGTTTAAAGCTGCTGCTACTTTATCAGATGCAAATTCTTCTTTTGTAAAACCAGTTACATCTATAGATACACTTCCTGTATATTTTTCTCCTTCATCATTGACACCAGGTCCTACCTGCCAGCCAATTGCAACTGCTGGAGAGATTTCCAAACGATTTTCTGTCTTATCGTCTGTTACCTGTTTTGCGTCTTTTGCATAATATGTCTGGAATGTATCAGCGATTCCTGTTGCCCATCCCGCAACACTTCCGATATATCCAGAGTAACAATCTGCAACAACGTCTGCTGTTGAATAACTGTTTACAATAGTTCCTGCATGTACACCTGCAATTCCTCCAAGTGAAGGTGCTCCCTCTGCCACTCGGTCAGCTGTACCTGAAATTTGTCCTGTTGAATAACAGTTTGCAATCAGTCCACGATTATTCAATCCTACGATTCCGCCAGCCTCGGCAACTCCTCCTATTGCTTCAGCACGCACATTTGCATCAGAATGACTGTTGATAATTTTGGTGCGTAGCATTTCACCTGCGATTCCACCGACAAAATTGTTTGCACTTTTATGTGTTGTTTTACTTGAGATTGTGCCAGATACATAAACATTGTCAATTGTACATCCATCTGCAAATCCGACAAGACCTCCAACAAAATCCGACACTTTACTACTTACATATATGCTTGTCCTGCATAAAGAAAGATTCTTTACTTCTGCATTTTTGCCTAGTACACCAAACAATCCGAAATATACTTTTGTTCCATCATCCTCATATGGATTTTCGGCAGTTCCAATACTGATACCAGAAATAGTATGATTGTCTCCATCGAATTTTCCGTTAAATGCATATTCTCCTTCTCCGATAACTGTCCATTCTTTACTGCTTACATCAATATCATTTACAAGTTTAATATAAATTCCACTATAATCGCACTTTGCTGTAAGTGAAACTGCAAAATCACGAAGCTGCTTCTCGTTTGCTATCTCATAAGGATTTTCTAGAGTTCCATCGCCACCATTGAAAATAGATGTATCAATTCCTGATGGAACCCATACTGTACTCTCATGTGTCTGTACTCCGTTTTTGTTTGTCCATCCATAAAACTGTGAATCAATATCCGAAAGACGTGCATCAAAATCATATCCTGTCAGATTAGCATTTTTAACTGCATCCGAAAATGAACTCAATTCCGCTTTTGTAAAATGTATATTCAATTCATTTTTTAAGGCATCCGAATTTAATTCTTCCGATGTCTTTGCTGTGTATGTGGTTACTTCTGATGCTGTTGCGCCCGCTGCTGGAAGCGATGTCCTAGAAGAATCATAATAACAATACTTTGCTGCTGTGTTTGCCAATTCGTTACCAATTATGACTCCTGTTTTTTTACTTTTATTTTCCTCAGCTGTTGTAATCTCTGCTGAGGCGTAGTTATTATAAAGCATACCTGTTGAACCACCCAGGATTCCACCAACTGCTGTATTTGTAGGAGTTGATGCAGCATAAATTTTTCCAATATAATAGCTGTTCATAATTGCTGACTTTATACCGGTAAATCCAATAACTCCACCGACATTTGCTATCCCGCTTCCTGTTTTTACCGTAATATCAACAGTTGAACCACAGTTTGCAACTGTCATACATTGGTTCCCAAAACCTATGATACCACCTGCCATAACTGTTTTATTTACAGCAGAAGTATCCACTGAAATATTTCCACTCACATGACAGTTCTGTAATACAGTTGCTGTGGAAACTTTAGAATTCACCTTTGCATATGCGACAATACCACCAGCATATGCAACTTCTTGTGGATTTGTATAAATACTAACATTCTTTAATGTCACATCAGAAAATTTTGCTGTATCAGTGACATATCCGAATAGTCCAGCATACACATCTTCTGATGGTGAACTCTCACTTCCTATTGTAAGGTTAGAAATCTCATATCCATTTCCATCAAAATTTCCACTAAATGACTTATCTTTTGTTCCAACAGGAACCCACTTTTCCCCTGCAAGATCAATTGGCTGTGTTAATTCTATATATTTTCCTTCATAACTATAACCTGATGCAACTGCATCATCGAGCTTAAGTAATGTATCCTTGCTTGAAATCTGATATGGTGATGTCTTCGTTCCATTTCCACCATCAAATATATTCTCACCAGATGCTTTCAGAAGTGCTGCATCTGTTGCTTCCAAAATAGCTCTGCTGCTGTAAGTTGCCCCCGATACAGTATCTATCCCCTCTGTACCATTATTATTTTTAATCTTATCAAGCAATACTTTTGCTTTGTCCCAGATACTGGCAGTCTGGCTTGAACCGTCTGCAGAAATATCTGTGATTTTTACAGAATCCTCCTGAGTGTCTAAAGTGACTGTTACAGTTACCTTTCCATCTTTGTAGCCTTTCGCCTCTCCAGTATAAGTTCCTGTACGATATGTGTTGTCTACCGTCTGCGCAATTCCTGTAACTGGCATACTTGATAGCAGTATCGCTGTACTCAATATACCTATCAATGCCTTTTTTGTGCTTAATTTCTTCTGTCTCATTGCATTTCCTTTCTATCACTAATTAGTTTAATCTAACGGTAATTAGTTTATAGGAACATGCATAATTGCGCAACTGTACTTATGACCTAGTTTTTATTATATTATTTCCACTTATAATTTGAGATATCTGGACTTCCCCCACACACCACACTGCATACCTTCATGCATCATTCGGTTCAGCCTTTTTGATGTATTTTTTGCATTAGTTTTCTAAGTGCTTTATAGGAAATCAGAAAATTTGCTAGCCAGCCTGCTGGTACAGCAAGCCAGACAAATTCAATACCAAAACGAGGGGCACAGATTAAAGCAACTGACAATCTTATCGCAAGATTTACCATGTTTGCAATAAGAAATGGTCGCATAATTCCAAATCCGCGAAGGACTCCATCTGTTGCCATCTTGATACCCATAAAAATAAAAAAGTAACCAATCCATCTCATATAATCACCGGACACCTGATATGCTAAGGCGGTTCCATCTTTACCCAGGAATAACGAAGATATTTGTGTATGCAGTGTTTCAATAACTATAAATGCAAGAACAGCAAAACATATATCTAACAACAGTGCTGCGTGATATCCTTTTTTTATACGTTCTATTTTCTTTGCACCAAGATTTTGGGAAACATACGGTGAGACTGCATTCCCGATGGATACAAAAATTAAAGAAAAAACATTCTCTACTCTCATCGTTGCAGAATAGCCCGCAAGTGCCTGTGTACCGAATGGATTTACAACTGCCTGTACCATCATCATCCCAATTGACACCGTAGACTGCTGAAGAACCGAAGGTACAGCAATTCGAAGCATGGAATGTAATTCTTTCCTGTCAAACCATGCAAAATAACTTTTATATCGTCGCATTCGACTAAAGAAAATCAAAAGTGAAAACACTGCGGAGATTCCCTGCGCAATAAGAGTTGCAAGAGCTGCACCGAATACACCAAGGCCAAGGCCAGCCACCATCCAAATATCCATTAATATATTCAATACAGATGAGAATATCAGCAGACCCAATGGAATCTTTGACTCACCGATAGATGTAAACATAGTTGAAAGGATGTTGTACATAAACAAAAATGGAAATCCCACAAAATAAACTCGAAGATACAATACTGCTTCCTCCAGTATATCAGCAGGTGTCTGCAATAAACTCATCATCGAACGGGAAAAGCAAAATCCGAAAACACCCAAAAGTATGCTTAGAATTAAGAAACTGATCAACGATGTCGACACAATTGTTTTCATTTTGCTATAATCCCTTGCTCCGAAATAACGGCTTACAAGTACACCTGCTCCTACACCTGCCCCCAACGCTATACAAATAAAGACATTCGTAAGTGCCGCACATGCTCCAACTGCCGCAAGTGCAGAGGAGCCTACAAACTGGCCAACGATAATTGAATCAGCCATATTATATACTTGCTGAAAAAAACTGCCCAGAATCATAGGCATTGCAAATATTGTCAGTGCTTTCAATGGCGCATCTGTAATTAAATATTCATCTTTTGACATTATCTTCTATCTCCAAAAATTCCCGGAATATCCCCACATATCTGAAATGAATGCAGATTTTGTTCCTTACATAATTGTTTATTTTTATACATATAAGAATCTGCTTTATCAAATAGTATCTGTATTGTACTCTCTTTATAATCATCTGATATTGCCCATCCACACGCATAATCAATTGGAAGTTCATTTCCATTGCTATTTAATCTGTCTTTTTCCATGTATATTCTTTTTAAAATTTCATGAACTTCCGACTTATCTGTATTATGGATAATTGCCATGAATTCATCTCCACCATATCTTCCCACATAATCTTTTTCTGGCAGCACACTGCGTAAAAGCACGGCAAAATTTACTATCAGCTGATCTCCTGCCGAATGTCCCATTGTATCATTAATAAGCTTTAAATTATTTAAGTCAAACACAATACATGCTGTAGGCTCCTTGATTATATCTTTATTGTTGAGGATTTCTTTGCATGAGCTTCTATTCGGCAATCCGGTACGCGAATCTGTATATGCTTTTTGCTCTAACAGCTTATTTTGCACTGCCATCTTCATTGCCGCAAGAGTCTGTATAACAACCAATATCACAAGACACATCATATCAAGTGCTGATAAAATCTCTATCCCGCGTATCTTTATTGCAATCTTTTCTGAATACTTCTCCGCTGCTGAAACAGTATCATCAGCCATGTTAAAATAATTTTCACTCATATTTACAATATCTGTATTTTTATATCCGTCGCTTCTTACAGCTTCAATTTCTTTTTTTATCTCATCCCAGTAATCAATCTGGAGCTGCAATTTATTCTGATATTCCTCGTCATGGAGTTTTACCAGATCATAATGTCCATCCTGATATTTTAATCCGCTCAGAATATTATCCAGATATTCAATCAACTCATCATTTTCTAATCCTGCAATCTCTAATTTCACTTCGCGTTGTGTAGCTCCACGTACCAGACCTGCGTAATTTATTACCCGCGCCGTCCCTTGTAATCTGTTAATCTGTATCATCATAATGACGACAAGAACAACCAATACAAATATAAGGATACTTTGTGTAATCCCTATTATATTTCTGCTTTTTTTATTTTTATTTAACCTCATTTTTCAGTTTATCCTTATAAGTTTTTTCATCACAAATCCCGATTGAGCTTTCTCTTATTGCTTCTAATATACATCCCTCAGCCAATCGGGTCTGGTCTATCTCCAAAGATGTTGTATTCTATACTGATACATCGATATTTGTTAATATATAAAATCTCCGTGTAGGTATATTCAAATTCCGTTTAGAATTAACTTAATTCTATATAATATATCGTCATAAATCTAAAAGAAATAAGACTATCCATAAGGTTACATCCGGGAGTGATTGTATATATCAAAAAAAGCCAGCAATAACTAAGTCCTAAATCCTCATTAACACCTTTGGGGGAAAGCATCATTCCTGTTTTGGAAGCAATGTGTAATTTGGAAAATTCATACTTAGAGGAAAATACTGAATGTGGCAATTCTTAGCAATTATCCAATACAAACAAAAAGCCCATTCAGAATAGATTGATTTATCTATTCTGAACGGACTTTGTAATTCCAAAATGTTCCCTGCGGGAATCGAACCCACAACTAGTGCTTAGGAGCTCGAATCCGTCATAGAAACACATATAATTATAAGTTAATCCAAGTCAAGGAAATCCTTGATTTTCCTAATTATTTTGTAAATCTCTGTCAAAATAAGAAAACTTAAAATCGTCTGAAAAAATTGGTTTTCGCTGTCAAATTGCTGACATTGTCACCCTGAGGGTTCAGCCATTCCGTTCGACGGTGTGAATTTTTTTCTGTAAATTCAGATCTTCTATGATAATTGATGCGGCTTAACAGCAGGTTTCTGTGGT
>CAKRLV010000006.1 GCA_934359755.1 uncultured Agathobacter sp. | reverse complement strand
ATACTGTAATCTGTTCTATCCCATCTATCTTTATGTTCATAGATTTTTCATCTCCTAAATTATTCGAAATACAACCTACTAAAAGCACAACTGCAAATAATGCACTAAAGGTTAAACCAAATAATTTACGAATAAACCGGTCCATATTTTTCTCCTTGTTTTTTGAAAATTCTACACACTACCTCAAAATCATCTTAACTATTCTTTTCCATTAACTCACGGTATTTAATAATGAGTTCAACAGCATCATCTATAGAGATCTGACTTGTATTCAAGCACAAATCATAACTACGCGCATCCCCCCATCTTTTGCTCGTGTAATAATTATAATAGCTTGCCCTCTGCTTATCTTTCTTTGCAATCAGATCTTTTGCCTTATTATCTGTAATATCTAATCTCTTACTGATTCGTCGTATTCTGTCTTCCATGTCTGCCCGAATAAATACATTAAGGCACTTATCATTCTCTGCCAGTGCATAATCTGCACAACGACCAACAATAACACATGATTCCTTCTCTGCAATCTTCTTAATAGAATCAAACTGAGCCAGAAAAACCTTATGATTTAATGGCATATCCAAAAACGGAGACGCTGCAAAACTAGATGCTGAATATGTATCCATCACCAACGAGTACAGAAAACTGTTCGTCGGCTTCTCATCGTGATTCTCAAATATTTCCTCACAAAAACCTGAGTCTTTTGCAGCCTGTTGTAACAGTTCTTTGTCGTAAAAACTAATTCCAAGGCGCTTAGCTAAAGCCGCACCTATCTGTCTTCCGTAGCTTCCAAACTCTCTTCCGATTGTATAAATTTCATTGCCCATTACGTAAGCCCCCTTTCAAATACCTATATATAAATTATATATGTTTATGCATTTTATTTCAACTTTTTTAGTAAGTTAATGAAATAATCTGGAAGAGGAGCCTCATACTCAACATACTCATTTGTCGAAGGATGTATAAAGCCAATTGTCTTCGCATGCAATGTCTGTCCCTTTAGATTTTTAACGGGACATTTTGCCGGACCATACAACTCATCACCGAGAAGCGGATGTCCGATGCTTGCCATATGTACACGGATCTGGTGTGTACGTCCTGTCTCAAGCTTAAACTGCATATAAGTGTATTTATCCCCCAAATAAGCAATAACCTTATAATGAGTCACCGCATTCTTTCCGTTTTTTTCATTAACAGCCATCTTCTTTCTATCGTTAGGATTTCTTCCTATCGGTGCATCAATTACACCTTCTGGCTCCTTTACAATACCACATACAATCCCTTCATATATTCTATTTACAGAATGTTCCTTTATCTGCTGTGCTATATTTACATGGCTATCATCATTTTTACATACAATAAGCGAACCCGTGGTATTCATATCAATTCTATGCACTATTCCTGGTCTGATTTCACCATTAATACCGCTTAGCGAATCCTTACAATGATACATTATTGCATTAACGAGAGTCCCTGTATAATGCCCCGCAGAAGGATGCACAACCATATTTTTAGGTTTATTGACAATAAGCACATCATCATCTTCATAAAGAATATCAAGTGGTATATCCTCTGGAACAATTGCAGTTTCAACTGCATCCGGTATTGTTACCTCCACAATATCATCCATCTTTATTCTATAATTAGCTTTCTGGACACCGTCATTTACTTTTATATTATTGTCTTTAATTAATTTCTGAAAAAAAGAGCGAGAAACATCTGGATAAATAATACTAAGATATTTATCCAGTCTTTCTCCCTCCTGCTCTGGCATAACTTCAAATGTATCTACTTTCATCTATGTCTGGTCTTCCTTCTTTTTAGAAAAAATAGTCTCAAAATCAGATTCTTTATAATAAAAAAGTCCAAGAATTATAAACATAAATGCCCCTATCGTGACATAAATATCTGCAACATTAAAAATTGGAAAATTAATCAATTTTACATAAAGAAAATCGACAACATAATTATTTATAATTCTATCTATAAGATTTCCAATTGCTCCTGCAATAAAAAGCACCAATGCAATATTCAGATATGCAAAATGTCTGTTGGTAGGAACCTTATAATATATCCAGATTAACAAACAAATTACAATTATCGTAAATATGGCAAAGAATATCATCTTACATTTCAAAAAAGCATCTGGATTATCATTAAAATATGATATGTCAAAAATTCTTTGAATAATGGAAATTATATCAACTCCAAACGCCGCACTTTGATTCTCTAAATATCTAAGTTCAAAAACATTCTTAATAATCTCTATAGGGCTTTTGCCTGTCAAATTTTTAACTACCAGATATTTGGTTATCTGATCTAAAAATACAAGAATCAACGTAATAATACCGCTGATTCCCATTGCTTTTATATTCTTCTTTGATGTCATCACTAGCCTCTTCCATACTATACTGTAAATGAAGTACCATCGAATGATTCCATAATATTCTGGATATCACCTGAAATATCAACGCCATTTGGTGTTGCAAGGAAAATATAGTTAGATATCTTCTGAAGATTACCATGCATAGCATAAGTAGATCCTGAAGTGAAATCAATAATTCTCTGCGCAAGATCAACATCAAGCCCTTCCATGTTAATGACAACCGTACGACCATTTAACAGTGTATCTGTAATTTCTATTTCATCTTCCATCGACGATGGTTTAATTACGCACACTTCCATTCCTAACACCTGCTTTCTATTTGATTTACTGATTGGTGTAATCTTTGGTGTAGATTTGACCGTTTTCTCTTTTACTGGCTCAACGGCACTATTTTCTTCTTTACGCTCTCTTCTGCTTAAGCGCTTTTTCTCTGGTTCTTCTTCTTCCATCTCGAAATCATCATTGTAAAAATCATCATAATCTTCATCTGAATTCAAACGCATTGCATCAAGGAATTTATCTATAACACTCATTTTATTACCTACCTTAAATATTGTAATTTCTTTCTCCGAATATTCCTGTTCCAACTCGTACCATGGTTGCACCTTCTTCGATTGCAACTTCATAATCACCAGTCATGCCCATAGACAGAATATCCATACATACATTATCTATGTTTTGATTATTGATGTCAACCGATAATTGCTTGATACCTCTGAAATACAGTCTGTTATCTTCTGGATTCTCAACATATGGTGCTATAGTCATAAGTCCCATAATCTTCACATGGTCTAATCCGGCAATTGATTTAACTAAATCTATTGTCTCTTCTTTCTTTATTCCAAATTTAGATTCTTCCTCAGCTATATTTACCTCAATAAGTACGGGTACTGTAACATCTTTTTTCACAGCCTGCTTCTGTATCTCCTGCGCAAGTTTAAGACTATCTACAGAATGTATAAGCTTAGTCTTTCCAACAATATATTTGACTTTATTTGTCTGTAAATGTCCTATCATATGCCATTTAATATCATCTGGTAAAACTTCAATTTTATCACACATTTCCTGGACTTTGTTCTCGCCAAAATCTCTTACACCGCAATCATAAATCTCCTGTAACATATCTACAGGCTTTGTCTTGCTGACTGCAATAAGTGTAACCTCTTCTCTTTTTCTTCCTGCTTTAGCACAGGCTTCATTTACTTTCTTCTCTACATTTGCCAAATTCTCTTTTAACATTTGTATCACTCCTATTTAACTATTGTCTGATTTTCTTTTACTTTCTTTCCTTCTAATGCAATATGATCATATAAAGAAAGTCCATATGATGTCTTAGTATCAACGATCGTATATTCATCATTTGATGCAATTTCATCAATCTGTTTAAATACTGCATACCCTTTATTTACATTGTAAACGCCTTTTAAGGATGCTGTATCCTTTCCGATAGTATATGTATCTTTAGAATCACTTTTTACTACTATATCTCCAGCTGTCACACTTTCATCATCAATATAATAATTATTATCATCCTCATAATATATGGTAGGTGTAACAAGTTCAACTGTATTATCTTTAGAACTCTTTGACTGGATCATAAGTCCAGACGCTGAGGAATCTCCCCCCGATGTAAAATATTCCTTAGGAATAGTATAAAATTTCTTGCTTACAATGGCTGAATTTGGAATCTTAAGACCAGTATTTGTATTAATAACCAGTTCAACATCAGTAAAACGCTCATCCATATACCTTATCATAGAATTCTTAAGCGATAGATTGAGATAATACTTACCATCACGTTTGATAATTGTACATGCTGCATTACATGTATAATCATCTCTACAAAAACGGATTTTGATATAATTATTCTCTTTAAGATCATCCGCTAAATTAGCATTTATCTCAATTATAATATTCCAATTCTCACTATTAATGCGCTTATAAACTGGATCTAACACTTTTACTTCTTTGTTGGTCTCAAGATTTTGTTCTTTAATATTGCTGTTATCAAATCCCTTTTTCTGAAAATTATCCTCTGTAACATCCTCATATCCATCAATAACATATGAAATCACCCCTGGAGTATCTGATTTTACTGTAAAAAAAGTATTATTTGCCTCAGCACTGACAACTTCTTCATTCAAACTATTCAATGCATTAGAACTAAGCTTCTGGCTTAACTCAGATGACAGTATCTGTTTATACGAATATACAGATGAATAGTTGATATTGTTGTATGAATTAGTAAAACCATCTATCTCATCTAACATCAAGTCAACTGTGGATTCATCCATTGCAGAACCATTACTTACTGCCGAACTTATCTTATTTGAAATCTCACCAGTAGTATCTACCGAATAC
Organism: uncultured Agathobacter sp.; assembly: GCA_934359755.1. Lineage (GTDB taxonomy): Bacteria > Bacillota > Clostridia > Lachnospirales > Lachnospiraceae > Roseburia. The sequence continues at coordinate 124,985 of CAKRLV010000006.1, read as the reverse complement.
ACAATATCTCTGACCGATGTCTTAAATCCTGATGGAATATAATAATTAATATATCCAGCCTGATTCGCATATTCAACTGTCTCATCGCGGATAATCAATCCACGGTAGACATTATTCGTAGCAATAGTGCCCTGTGTCACTTCGTAAACAGCTACAGGACTTGATGTGATATATGAAATAAAACTATATAGAACATATATGATTATTATCAAAAAAATGACAACACCAATATCAAATTGTCTATTCTTATGATACTTAATTACCTTTTTATTTTGAGCCAATCAATTCACCTCACTAACGTTCTAATTTTAACATTCCTTGTATTCAAATACAACAAATCAAGCCTAAATTATTTCAATAAAACCTCTAAACATTTTCTGAATATTATTGTAATAATTAGGAATAATATAAATATAAAAAATGGAGGTAGCTAAATGAAAATATTAGATAACGCTCTGCTGACACTAGCTATAATCGGTTGTATCAACTGGGGTTTAATCGGATTTTTTAAATTTGATCTTGTCGCATTTATCTTTGGAAACATGTCCTGGCTTTCAAGAATAATATATGCAGTTGTAGGATTAAGCGGATTATACTTAATTAGTTTCTACGGAAGAATAAAATCAGCAGACATTTAAACTGATTTATCACATTAAAAGGGGAGCGTATTCAACACTCCCCAAAAAAATTTATAATGAAATAACAACTTTCGCTTTTGCACATTCTGGTAATTCACTAATGTCCTTTGAAACACTAAGAATGAATTTGATTTTGTATTTTTCACTAATAACATCAAGCTTTTCAATAGCTTTAACAATTCCATCTTCATCTTCAAGCGACGCAATCGTAAGAAAACTATCCAGATACATTTCCTCTAAATCATGATCCTGAGAAACAATACCACAAATAAAACCTAAAAATTCATCACAATTGGAAATCGGAAATTCAGTTACATTAATAAGTCGTACTTTATTGTTCAACTCATACATATGCTTCTGGCTCTTATCAAGATAAACCACATTTCCTGATGTACTGAGCACACTCTTATTTACTTTATCCAGCAACTCCTTTGTCTTCCCTTTTCCTTTTACACCACAAATTATCTCTATCATGGCAGCCCCCTCCTGGATTATTTATATTATTGTGAAAATTAATAAAAAACCAATCTTCTTAAGCAATATTATAGTATATATGCACATAAAAAACAATCACTATTTACCAAACGTAGATAAAATTTCGCTCATATACAGATACATGTTTGAACGTCCATCTGCTTTATATACTATACTTACAATTCTTTCTTTATTCTCATTGAGACTATATAGCACAAGACAATATCCAGCTGCATTTGTTGTACCAGTCTTTCCACCGACAACATCAAAACCACTTGGAATATCTGCTGTTCCTGCTATGTACTTGCAGGTATTTTTCCACTCTTTCTGAACTATCTCTCCATTTGAATTCTTATAATTTGCAGTGTATTCTGATGAATGTATTATTTCTGTAAACTTGTCAAGATTTACTGCCTGTGCAATTATTAAATACATATCGTAAATAGTAGTATAATGATTATCATCAGGGTAGCCGCTAGGATTAACAAAGTTACTCTTCGATGCACCAAGCTTTTTAGCTTCTTCATTCATCACATTTGCAAATTCTTCCACGCTGCCTGAATAGTATTCTGCAAGTGCAATAGCTGCATCATTGCCGCTTTCAAGCATAAGACCATAAAGTAGATCATTTACCGTAATCTGATCTCCTGTATTTAATCCGCACACAGAAGAAGACTCACCTGGATTTGCGGCATTCTCGCTGACTGTCACTACATCATCGAGATTAGAATTTTTAATTATAATATATGCAGTAAGAATTTTGGTTGTGCTGGCAGGATATAATTTTTCAAAAATATTCTGATTGTACATAACCTCTTTCTTGTCGAGATTAAATACACCTGCCCCCTCTGCAACTTTAGAATACTGTGTAGATTCCTGACCAAAATTAATATCATCCGTCACACATAAGGAATCTGAGAAAAATTTGCTATTCGAAGATCCTGACAGATAATCAGATGAATATGCATTGTATTGGTTAGAAAGTTCTGTGGCAGAACCACATCCAGTCATAAAAATGGCTGCTATACATGTGATGCATAGCAGTCTGCATTTTCTTTTAAAATTACTTGTACATTTCACGCCAGTCTAAATCTCCTCTATCCAAAGATAAAATCAATAATTCTGCAGTTGCAAGATTAGTAGCAAGTGGTATATTGTGCTCATCACAAGCTTTAACAATACTATTGATTTCTGGTTCATGTGGCTTTGGCTTTAATGGATCACGTAGAAAAATAACAAGATCAATGTCATTATGCTCTATCTGTGCCCCAAGCTGCTGAACACCTCCGAGATGTCCTGCCAGGTACTTATGAACCTGTAAATTTGCAACCTCCTCAATAAGTCTGCCTGTTGTTCCAGTTGCGTATAACTCATTCTTGCTCAAAATTCCTCTATACGCAATGCAAAAATTCTGCATTAGTTTCTTCTTGGAATCGTGTGCTACCAGTCCTATGTTCATATATTCCTCCCATTAATACTTTTTCGGTTGTAAACCAACATTTAAAACAAATCCCATTCCAATATACAATGAAACGAGCGATGTTAGACCATAACTAACAAAAGGCAATGGAATACCGGTATTAGGCATCAATCCTGTAGCAACGCCAATATTGACAAATGACTGGAATCCAACCAATGTAGCCATTCCACAACATATAAGTCTGCCACCAAGGTCTTTTGCCTTTCTTGCAATCAAAAGACATTCTATAACAATTAAAAATAACAGAATAATTATCACTAAAGTTCCAACAAATCCAAGTTCTTCACCAGCTACTGCAAAAATAAAATCAGTCTGTGGTTCAATAATATACTTGGCATTCTTCATGGAAGTAGCCTCAGCATTGTAAAGTCCCTTTCCCCATAACTGTCCAGAACCAATCGCCATAATGGCATTTTGCTGCTGCAGCGCCTTTTCTGGATACTTATCTGGTTCAAGCCATGACATTATTCGAATAAACTGATAATGCTTTTTTATCAAAGAATCAGCATTCTTAACAACGTAGGTTAGAAATAGTATTGCAAGTGGTACACTAATACCCACCACCGTTACTACTATTTTATAACTTAATCCCGTAATAAACAAGAGTACAATGAAAATAAATGAAACAACAATCGTGGTTGATGTATCTGGCTGTTTCATTATAAGAGCTAATGGAACCAATATAAGTATAAATGACTTTACCAATGTCTTTACATCATTTACTTTCTCCGCATATTTCATAAAAAATTTGGAAAAAACCAGAATTATCATTATCTTGGCCAACTCCGATGGCTGGAATTTAAATCCTGCAACTTTTATCCATCGCTGGGCTCCACCTGTTGTATCACCCAGAGAGGTAAGAACCAATCCCAGTAATAAAATTGTTAATAAATAATAAAGCCATGAAAAATTAAGTACAAACGAATAATCCATCAGCGAAATAGCTATCATGATAACCATTCCCAGTATAAATCCTGCTATCTGTTTATTCTGTACAGATTTTTGTGCACTTCCTATTACAAAAATTCCTACTATTGTAAGTGCTGTAATATATGCAATTAATTGAAAGTGATAATTTCTTATTCTATATTGTTTTAGCATTTAATCATTTCCTGTTCTGTTTTAAAATAACCTTTATCTCGTAAGCATCTGGTGACAATTCAAAGTATCGTCCGATTATATCAGATACTTCTCTTTTCATTCTTGCCATAAGCTCTGGTGTACATTCTATCGGCTCAGCTTCAATCATGAGCTTAAGCCTTTCTTTTGCGACCTGATTTGAAAAGGCAAATTCACTCATCTGAGGCACCAACCTTTCTCGCATTGACATAATTAGCAATGGCAATAAATCTGTTTGCTGATTTACTTCTGAAGGATACAACTGGTGTTCCTTTATTCTGGCTTACTATAACTTTCTTGTCACATGGAACAACCCCTATAGTCTTAACTCCAAGTAATTCTTCTATGTCTGATTGTGACAACATATCATGCCGTCTGACCATACGCTCATCATATTCATTAATCACCAAATTAATATCATTAATATGTTCATTTTGCAACTGATGTATAATTCTTCCTGCATCTCGGACTGCTGATATATGCGGTGTAGTAACAACTATAGCCCTGTCCGCAGCAGCAATTGCTAGATGAAAACCATTGCCCATGCCTGCCGGACAATCAATAAGACAATAGTCAAATTCTTTTTTCAGTTCATCAACTAATGCCTTAAATTCAGGTTCGTAATTATGTACCCTGTCAAACTTCAGCGACGCTGGAATCATATACAAATTAGGATAGCGTTTATCTTTAATAAGCGCCTGCTTTAATCTGCAATGTTTCTCCAGTAAATCTATGAGATTATACCGAATCTGATCTTCTAATCCCATAACAACATCTAAATTTCGAAGTCCCATGTCAGTATCTAGCATGACAACTTTTTTATCTAACTGTGAAAGTACTGTGCCGATGTTAGCAATTGTTGTAGTCTTACCAACACCGCCTTTTCCTGAGGTGAACACTATTGCTTCACTCATGAAAGACCTCCTTCAGTTATATCTACCTGATATTTTTTATTTTAATCTCTCCATCGATTACCATAGCTTTTTTAGCAATGATTTTACGATGAACATTAAAACCTTTGTTATTGCGCTTGATTGGCTTTCCCAGATATCTGCCAATTCTGAAATTTTCAGGTTGGAAGTTTCTTGCCATAATATATGCATCCCTGTTTTTATCATTATTTCCTGCAATAGCTTGTCCTTCAAGCATTCCAAAAATAATAATACTATTTCCAGCCTTAAGAATCGCACCAGAATAAACATTTCCAATAACAACAATATCATTTACTGCATTGATTTTCTCACCTTCGTGAATATCTCTCTCAAAAAATAGACAATTATCTTTTGAAATATCAATGCTCTCTTCATCGATACTGTTCTCTTCTATGTATGCCTGCTTCTCAGCGGCATACTCCCTGAAAACATCATTTTCAATTATTCTGGTAATTTTAACGCTTGTATATTCATCAATTGCATCGAGAATTATAAGCTTCTCCCGATCTGACAGAACTCGTCCATCAAACATAAGTGCAAAAGATTCATTACCAAAAAATTTCTGTGATTCAACAAATTTTGCCACTATATTCTGCAACAATTCAGCAAAATCAAGTTCTGAATCTAACACCAACGTAATATAGTTTTTACCACTTTTAAGTACAACTGGTAACGCCATACTTCCTCCTCTAGTCTGTAACGCTATTATCTGTAGCTCTATTAGATGAAGTTTTGTTAACTCCTGCGGCTTTCTCGCCTAATATCTCATCTAACTTTCTCTCTCCATAATAGTAAGATACAATATTTCTTGCAGCTGATGCCGCATTATGTGAACTATATCCATAAGCAATTCTTATAGCTATAGAAATCTCTGGATTATCATATGGTACATATCCTACAAAAAGTGCATGGTTTGGTCGATTCTCTACCTGCTGTGCAGTACCTGTCTTACCAGCAATCTGGATATCGAAATCATTAAAACTATCAAGTGACTCACAAACCATTCTCATTCCTTTATGAATTCCATCCCACTGTTCAGATGCCAATGTTCCTGATATATCTTCATAATCAGATTTATATTCTTTTACTACATTGCCATCATTATCAACTATTTTGTTCATAAGCTGATACTTGTACAGCTTTCCAGATGCAACCGCAGTTACATATCTTGAAAGTGCAACAGTTGTAATATTGTTATTACTCTGTCCAATTGCCGCCATTACAGGGAACTCTGTGGCAAGTTCTGATTTATTTTCGACAATTTCAAGTCCTGTTGTCTGATCAAGACCGTACACTTTAGCATACTTCTGTATATATTTTATACCATTTGCATCATTGTACGTACTTTTCAGAGAATCTTTAGTACTTAACTTGTATCCGACTGTATAAAAGAACACGTTACAAGAATCTCTTATAGCTTCAGATACATTAATCTTTCCGTGAGAACCATGTGGATAAATCCAACATTTAGGTTCATTACTAATATCCTTGAATATACCTTTACATTCAATCTGTGTTCCAAGTGAAATAACACCCTCTGATAATCCTGCTGTCGCAGAAACCATCTTAAATGTTGAACCTGGGGCAGTTCTTTCCTGCGTCGCATAATTGTACTGCGGATTTGAATTATCCTCATTAAGCGAAGCAAAGTATTCTGCATCTACACCATTTGCAAGCTTGTTATTATCATAACCCGGATAACTTACAAGTGCTTTAATCGCGCCAGTCTTTACATCCGTAATAACACATGAACCAGTACATGGATCAAGTGCAAGCTGTGCAGGTGTAATCTCGATGTTGTTAATCTTATCCATGATAAACTGATAAGAACTTGTGTTGCCATTCTTTAGATTATTAACAGTATCATCATCATAATCTAACACACCCTGCTCAAACAGAATGAGGCATAAATCCTTGCCTGAAATCTGCTCAGCATCGACCATATATTTGTACACAATTTTGGCAAAATCTTTATCATTTTGTATTTCGTCCTGAATATACTTACATAATGAATCATATATCTCCGATGAATCTGCATATTTTTCATCAACATCTAATAGACTTATATCAATCCACTGCTTTGAAATACAATACTCGAGATATTCCTTTGGACTGATCTTATTATCTTTCCACTTCTTATAGACATCATCAGTCTTATCTATCTCCTTGGATAACAAAACACCATTGTCCTTTAACATCTGGATAATATGTGTAAAACAGTCAAGAATCTGATCTGACATATCCTTTAATGCAACAGGACTCTTAGTCATCTGCTTATCCACTGTACCTACTGTACTTTTCAAAGAGCTCTTGAATGCATTATATACACTCTTTTCAGTGTCAGATGCATTATCATTACTAAACTGTGTAATATCAATTACATTATTGTTTATAAGTGCAAAATATACATCCTTAATCGGAATATTGCCTTTTTGTATATTGGAATAAACAATTCCTGCAATCTCCTGCTCGAGCAAATCATATGTCGCCTTCTGCAAATCCGCATCGACACTCAGGTATAAATCATTTCCCGAAGCTGGATCTTTTCTACTTATAAGCTCTGTCATCTTGCCCCACTTATTTGCGTAGAATTTTTCCTCACCATTTACACCTCGGAGATATTCTTCATATCTTTGTTCAAGTCCTGACTTACCTATTATATCATTTGTCGTATATGTCTTATTTTTCTTATATAAATCATCATATTCCGTTGTAGATATTTTACCTGTATAGCCTATCATAGAAGAAAAATACTCACTATAGTTGTATTTTCTGATAGTATCTTCCTGAATAGATACGCCAAGTAAAGTATCGGAATGTTCATTCATGTATGCTACTGTTTTGTCAGAGACATCCTTTGCAACAGTTACACTCTTATACTGAGAATAGAAATTTGCCTTAATAGCATATCTTAATACAACAATATAGTACTGTGTCTCTTTATCGTAACTCTTATCAATGTCAAAACATTCTTCATCTGCTAAATATGTAATTACATTTTCAGCTGTCGCTTTTGCTTCATCAAAGCCCAGTCTCTTATTGTATTCAAGCTTATCGTATGAAGTCTGTCCAAATACATCCGCAAGAAAACGCTTAAGTGCAGTTCCTGTGACGTTAAATTCATAATCGCCGGAAGCATTAAGTGTTATTTCAAAGTTGTTATAGATTTCTTCATCATTTCCTCTTATAACACCAATTATCTCTGCTAATTCTTTATTAAGATCTTCATTTCTGTTACTCGTATTTGCATAGGCATCTGTTACTACCACTGAATATGCAAGCTGATTGTATGCAAGCAGCTTACCATTACAATCATATATATTTCCTCTTGTAGCTTCTATTGGAACAGTCTTCTCAATTAACTGTGTGAAGTTCTTCTGATAATTCTCACCATTTATAATCTGCAGTGAGAATACTCGTCCAAGCATAATGGCAAAAACAACTGCCATTGCCACAAATAAAACAAAAACTCGGGATTTTATGCAGTTTTTGAGAAATTCTTTAATATCATATATCAAATTTCTTAGCACTCCTTTTTTCAATCATTTCAATTTTCTGATTTATCTTCAACAATATAATATATAAGAATATTGAAATTACCATTGTATATACGAGTTCAGGTATAATAATGGATGTAAGATAATACATAAAATGAAATCTACTACGTAATAAGAACATGATAATATATATAATAAAATTACATATAATATCACTTCCACCTATTAACAATAACGGTAATTTAATATCGTCAGGATAAAATCGCTTTTGAAAAAGACCATTTATATATCCAATATACATATAGATTAAAGCATAAACACCTATATAAAAACCGCAAAAAATGTCAATAAGTAATCCGCAAAAAAAGCCAACTAACAAACCTTCCTTTTTGCCTCTCATAAATCCAAATGAAGACACCACAATTATTAACAAATTAGGTACAATATCTGCAAATGCCAACCAGTGAAACACCGTTGTCTGTAACAGATAACATATCGTTATTATTACAAATAATACTATTTTACGACGCATAGTTACTCCTATTACTGTTGCGAATCTGATTCTGTCGATTTCTGCGTTGATGATTCCTTCTGAGTATCTTTTTGTGTATCATCTGATGATTCAGAATTAGCGTTGCTCTTATCATCTCCAGTATCTTTGACCTGAAGAATAACTAAGACATTCTCTATATGTTCAAAATCAACTACAGGTGTTATAGTACCTGACTTCGTCAGATTGTTTGAATTTTCTTCTATTGACGCAATATATCCGATAAGTATTCCCTGCTGATACTGGTCAGATACATAAGAAGTCACAACCGGATCACCGACTTTTACTTTGTTGTTCTCATCTCTGAGTTCATTGAATGTAATAACTTTATCCTTATTCATGGACTCAAGACTTCCCGAAATAGTAAAATTATCCTTTGTTGTAGAAACCATGGCACTGACTTTGTTAGAATCATTGATTATCGTTCTGACTTTTGCGTAATTTGCACCAACATCAACTACAATACCTACGAGACCACTTCCAGAGATAACGTTCATGCCATTTTTTATTCCATCGTTTCTGCCCCGATCAATAGTAAATGTTGAAAACCAGTTACTGCTGTCTTTTCCTATAACACTAGCTGCGACTTTCTCATAACTTGGATACTTCTCATCAAGTTCTAAAATATTTCTAAGATTATCCAATTCATACTGTTCTAGCTTATTCGTTGTAAGCTCTGTAGTAAGATCGTCTACCTGCTTTTTGAGTTTTTCGTTCTCGCTCATAACTTCTTTGAGCGTTTTAAAATTATTCACCTTATCGGAAATCCAGTTTCCTGAATTATTAATTCCAGTCTGCATCGGTACAAAAACATACCCAGCCACAGTATTTAATGGTCCGCCTGAAATATTAAACGTAAAACAAACTAAAATAGCGACCACGCAAATACCTGTAAGCATAAGCAGCATATATTTACTTGAAATACTTTTCTTTTTATTACGATTACGGAATTTTTTTCTCATAATATCCTCGTATTAATTATTTTTTAATGCTAAATGGTAATCTCTTATACTTTGAATCTGTAACTATTTTAACAAGTCCTCGCGCTGCACTTTCCTCTGGTGCCTCACTTGAATTTACTTTTATGTTAGTTATCTGTTCAAATAATTCTCCAAGTCCATGAATAAGTGAACCACCTCCAGTAATATAAATTCCAGAATGAATTATATCCTTTGCAAGTTCTGGTGGAGTCTTCTCAAGAATCATTTTAATGGATGTACAAATAGATTCTAAGTTCGATTTCATTGCTTCATATATAACTTCTGCTGAAATCTCCATCTCAATTGGCAGACCACTGACAACATCTCTTCCAACGATAATCATAGTCTCGCTTCTTCCTGAAAGTCCTGAGCCAATATTTTCTTTTAACGCTTTTGCAGTCTTTTGTCCAATTACAAGATTAAATTCTTTTCTTATATAAGTAATAATACTCTCATCAATCCTATTTCCTCCAAAATGGAGCAAATCACTAAGCACAAGACCGCCAAGCGAAATAACTGATATCTCTGTTGTATCAGCTCCCATATCTACAATCATAACACCTGTTGGTTCATTTACATCAATACCAAGACCCACAGCATCAGCTATAGGTTTCTCACATAATAAGACATTCTTTGGTCTTGCCTTGCTCTTATAGAACACTTCATAAAAAGCTCTCTTCTCTACATCTGTAATATCTGTAGGAACTGCAACTACAACCTCTGCATTTTTAATCTTCGCTTTCATCTTTGACTCTAAAAAATCAAAAATCATTCTCTGTAAAAGGTTATAGTCTGCAATAACACCATTACATACCGGAAAAATGACATTAATAGCCTCTGGTGCTTTCTCATACATAGCATACGCATCATCTCCATATGCATAGATTTCATTTTTATTTATAACTGCGATTGCATTTTTTTCTTTTAAAATCTTCCCATTCGATTTACAAAAAATCTTGAAGTTACAAGTACCAAGATCAATACCGTACACGTTATTGTTCATAGAAATTCTCCTTTTTCTTAAGTTATATTATGTTATGTTCATAAAAACTAAAATATCTGTTGTCTCCAATAATTATATGATCTCTTAAAATAAATCCGAAAAAGTCAACTTTTTCTTTTACTTTCAAGGTCATGTCCACATCAGCCTGACTTGGTGTGCAGTCACCACTTGGATGATTGTGGATCATGATTATAGTTGAAGCACGTTTTTCAAGACCTACTCTAAGTATCTCTCTTTCTTCGACATAAGCACAGTTATAACTACCGACAGCAAGATTGCAATCGCCAAGAAAATGGTTCTTAGAATCAAAATATGCACAAATAAAATTTTCATTCTTATTATGTCTAAGATTTTCCATATAATACCTTGCAACACTGTCTGAATTATTAAGTGATAAAGAATATCCGCTATTGGTTCTTGATATTCTCCTTGATAATTCTGCTATAGCTTTTAACTGAATTGCTTTAATTCTGCCAATGCCATCAAACTTCATTAATTCCTCATATGAAAGCTCATATAAATTAAGCAGGTTATTATGGTGACCATTTAGTATTTCATAGGCCACATCCAAAGATGTCTTATTCTTTGTACCTGTCTTCAAAATTATCGCAAGTAAATCGGCATCAGTAAGTGCCGTTTCTCCTAACGACATAAATTTCTCATATGGTCTTTCAGATTCTGGTAATTCTTTTATAGTTCTATGTTCTGTCATATTGTGTGCCTTTCTACTCTCCCAAAGGGCACAAAGGCATTTTATCACACCTAATCTAGCTTAACAAGTTTTCGCTCATAAAGTTTTTGTAAAGACATAAGAATTCCAAGCTTTGCATGATACCATGTAAGTCCACCCTGAAAATAAACTGCATAAGGTGGTTTTACTGGACCATCAGCTGATAATTCAATTGATGAGCCCTGTACAAAAGCACCTGCAGCCATGATTACATCACTGTCATAGCCTGGCATAGCCCATGGTTCTGGTGTTACATAGCTGTCAACCGGTGCTGCGGCCTGTATTCCCTCACAAAAAGAAATCATACAGTCTTTATTATTAAACTCTACTGCCTGTATTATATCATGTCTGCTTTCTTTACTATCTGGAACTACTTTAAATCCTAATTTTTCATATATATTGGCTGCAAATATCGCACCTTTTAATGCTCCCGCTACAACAGTCGGTGCCATAAAAAGCCCTTGATAAAATGATTGTATCACACCAAGGCTTGCACCCACCTCTTTGCCTAAACCAGGTGATGTGAGTCGGTATGCTGCATTATCAACACATTCCCTTTTGCCAACTATATAGCCGCCTATCGGTGCAAGTCCTCCCCCTGGATTTTTAATTAGAGAACCAACTATCATATCAGCTCCCACATCAAGTGGCTCCCTGTCCTCAACAAACTCACCATAACAATTGTCTACCATACAGATTACATCAGGTTTTATTTCTTTAACAAAAGATATAAGCTGTCCAATTCGTTCTACCGAAAGTGTCGGTCTTGTAGCATATCCCTTTGAACGCTGTATTGTAATAAGCTTTGTCTTATCGTTTATTGCATTCCTTATTCCGTCAAAATCAAAATCTCCATTCGCAAGCAGATCAACCTGGGCATATGAAATACCATATTCTTTAAGCGAACCTTTTGAAGGTCTTATTCCAATTACTTCTTCCAATGTATCATATGGCTTTCCCACAGGGGATAAAAGTTCATCTCCTGGACGAAGATTAGACATAAGTGCAAGTGCAAGCGCATGTGTTCCACATGTAATCTGAGGTCTTACAAGTGCATCCTCTCCATGAAAGCAGTCTGCGTATACCTTTTCAAGTGTATCCCTTCCCATGTCATTATAACCATATCCACTTGACATCTGAAAACATTCAGCACTTACTTTATTTTTCTGCATCGCTTCTATAACTTTTAATTGATTAAGCTGTGCATTATCATCAATCTGCTCAAATCTTTCTTTTAAATTTTTTTCGATTTTCGCGCCAAATTCATATACTTCTTTGCAAATTCCAAGTTTCTCATATTTAGCTCTTAAAATATCACTCATCAAATTACTCCTTTTTCCTTCAAAGTATTCTCTATAAACATCATAATTCTGCCTTCGTCATAATCATACTTATCTTTATCAATCCATATTACTTCTTTTTCTCTTCTAAACCAGGTGAGCTGTCTTTTAGCAAATCGTCTTGACTCCTGCTTTACTTTCTCTACTGCATCTTCAAGCGAATACTCACCATCAAGATATCTAAGCATTTCCTTATATCCAATTCCCTGCATAGATACCATATCTTTTGTATACCCCATATTCTTTAATTTCCGTATTTCATCTAAGAGTCCCTCTTCCATCATGATGTCAACTCTTTTATCTATTCTATTGTACAGATTCTGTCTCATATCATTCAATACAAAATAAGCAAAATTATAAGGCGATTCTTTAGTACTTTCCTGTTCATTATGCTTTGAAATTGGTTCGTTATTCTGTTCGTAATACTCTAGCGCACGTATCACTCTTTTGATATTATTCTCATGGATTGTCTCATAAGAGACAGGATCTATATCTTTTAGTAATTCATGCAATGCATGTGCGCCGTTTTCATCAGCAAATTTCTGCAATTTATGGCGGTAAGACATATCTACATCCTGTTTTGTAAAATCTATGTCATATAATAGTCCCTGAATATAAAATCCAGTACCGCCCACGATAATAGGAAGCTTACCTTCTGAATATATCTCTTCCAACGCTTCCTGTGCCATCTGCTTAAATCTATATATATTAAAGTCATCCTCTGGCATAAGCTCATCCACCAGATAATGCTTTATTCCTTGCATTTCCCGTGGTGTTATCTTCGCCGAACCAATATCCATATACTTATATATCTGCATTGAATCAGCTGAAATAATTGCACCATTTATCGCTTTTGCGAGCTTAATTGATAATTCTGTCTTTCCCACAGCCGTCGGTCCTGTCAGAATCACCATAGGTTTTTTACTCATCAATTCTTCCTCTTATACTATTCTCTTGAATTTCTTCTCAATCTCATACTTTGTCATTGATATTATAGTTGGTCTTCCATGCGGACAATTGTATGGATTCTCGAGCGTAAGCAGCTCATCTATAAGTGCCTCAATTTCTGGGAGTGACAGCTTATCATTACCTTTTACCGCAGCTTTGCATGACATAGATGCCACTTTTTCAAGGATAAGTTCAGGTGTCTCCCTGCCTGAAATATTTGCAAAATCATCAAGCATTTCTATAAACAGATCTTTCATATCAATATGAAACAGATTGTCTGGAATCGCACTAATCATATATTCCTTGCCGCCAAAGGACTCAACCACATAGCCCATTTTTTCAATCTGTTCCCTGTGTTTTTCAAGCATCTCTGTCTCCTTTGCGTCCAAAGAAATAATAATCGGTGGGCTAATAGTCTGTGATGTAAATACTTTATCTTTCAACTTTGACATAGTCCTCTCATACAGTACTTTTTCATGCGCTGCATGCTGGTCTATTATAAATAATTTATCCTCATATTCAATAAGCCAGTATGTCTTGAATAATTGGCCGATTATTTTGTGTTTCTTCTTTGCATCTTCCGTAAGGAAATCATCACTTATATCCTGTAATTTAATGTTCTCATACTTTGTTGTGTCATTAAGAAAATCATTTTCAGGCGAATCTGAATTGCCATTAACATTGCCATTATTGCTGTTGTTAAAACTACCAGGATTATTAAAATCATTACCACTGTTTATATTATTAACACTGCTTCCATCGGCATAACTATTTTTGTCTTTACTGTCTGTGCTGCCACTATATGAATTTAAGAAATTACTGCTTTCAGCATTATTTGTACTATTACTCTCACTTACCTTTGCAGACTCTTTCTTATCGTAATCAGGATAATCTATTTTCTTTAGAATATCATTTAATCTGCGTGTTTCAAATGGTTCAGGTATCGGCTCACTGTATTCATGAACCACTTTTTCCCCACCGGTCTTATCATCAACAGGAACAACAGGTATCATCTCTTTGTGTGAAAGTCTCTCAAATATCACATCACACAACGCCTTGTAAACTTCCTGATTATTATCAAATCGAAGTTCCATCTTTGTCGGATGGACATTCACATCAAGTGATTCCCCATAAAACTCAAAATACAATACAGTAAAAGGATACTGGTGCTGCATCAGAAAATTCTTATATGCCTCTTCTATAGCCTTTGATAATAAAGAACTCTTTATATATCTTCCATTGATAAAATAATTCTCATAGTTTCTGTTTCCTCTTGTGATTACAGGCTTCCCAATATATCCATGAACTTTAAAATACTCACACTCATACTCAAGTTCTAAAACAGCTGCCGCAATCTCTCTTCCAAAAATATGATAAATCAAATCTTTTTGATTGCCATTACCAGAAGTATGAAGCTTTGTCTGATTATTATTTATGAATTTAAAAGAAATCTCTGGATGCGATAATGCAAGTTTTTCTACCATATCACTTATGTAAGCGCCTTCTGTCTGGGCAGATTTAAGGAATTTTTTTCTTGCGGGAGTGTTGTAAAAGATATCTCTCACAAGAAATGTTGTTCCCTCAGGCGCACCAATCTCTTCGTTTGCAATCTCTTTAGAACCTTCAATAATATATCTTGTACCTGTCAGATTATCATATGTCTTTGTAATCAATTCCACTCTTGATATAGCTGCAATACTTGATAAAGCCTCTCCTCTGAAACCTAATGACTTGACGCTCATCAAATCCTCAACACTGCGGATTTTGCTAGTTGAATGACGCAAAAAAGCAAGCGGAACCTGTTCCCTGTCGATTCCACATCCATTGTCAGTAATTCTTATAAAAGAAATTCCGCCCTCTTTTATCTCTATGGTTATTGCAGAAGCTCCAGCATCTATCGCATTCTCAACGAGCTCCTTTACAACTGAACACGGACGTTCAACAACTTCACCTGCAGCAATTTTATCAATTGTCTCCTGATTTAATAATGTAATCTGAGCCATTATTTTTAACCTTTCTACCAGCGATTTTTAGCCTTATTTTGTAACTCGTATAACTTATTAAGTGCCTCTATCGGCGTCATATTTCCCACATCAATCGAAGCTAGTTCCTCAACTATTTCCTCATCCTTGCCATTGCCAAATAGTGACAATTGCTGCATATCTGTATCCTCTTTTTTCTTAGTTTTCTTCTTCGGTGTAGAAACAGATATATTCTTTACTGTATCAGTAATATCATTTGATAAAAGTTCCTCAACTATTTCTTTAGCTCTTTCAACAACCGTTTCTGGAAGTCCTGCAAGTTTAGCGACCTGAATTCCATAACTTTTATCTGCTCCACCTTTTATAATTTTTCTAAGAAAAACTATATCGTCGCCTTTTTCTTTTACAGCTATGCAATAGTTATTGACACCATCAAGCTTCCCTTCTAATTCAGTCAGTTCATGATAATGTGTAGCAAATAATGTCTTCGCACCAAGAAGCTTTGTATCTCCTATATGTTCGACTACCGCCCAGGCAATACTTAATCCATCAAATGTGCTTGTGCCTCGTCCTATCTCGTCAAGAATAAGCAGCGAATTGGCCGTTGCATTTCTAAGGATATTTGACACCTCGTTCATCTCAACCATGAAAGTACTCTGGCCTGAAGCGAGGTCATCCGATGCACCAACTCTTGTAAATATCCTGTCTACAATTCCGATATTAGCTGATTGCGCAGGAACATAGCTTCCAATCTGAGCCATAAGCACAATTAGTGCAGTCTGTCGCATATATGTAGATTTACCAGCCATATTTGGACCTGTAATAATTGAAATACGATTGTTTTTATTGTCAAGATATGTATCATTTTCTATAAACATATCATTGTTAATCATTTTTTCAACAACAGGATGACGTCCATTCCTAATATCAATTATACCCTCTGTATTAATCTGTGGTTTGCAGTAATTATTCTGTCCTGCGACGACGGCAAGCGATACAAATGTATCTATTTTAGCTATAGCCTTCGCTGTTTTCTGAATACGTTTTACATCCTTTGCAATTGTATCCCGCACTTCCTTAAACAATTCATATTCCAACTGCACAAGTCTGTCTTCCGAACCAAGTATTGTATCCTCTAACTCTTTAAGCTCAGGTGTAATGTATCTCTCAGCATTTGTAAGTGTCTGCTTTCTGACATAATAATCAGGGACGAGATCCTTGAATGAATTCGTCACTTCAAGGTAATAGCCAAATACTTTATTATATTTGATTCGAAGAGACTTAATCCCTGTCTTCTCGCGCTCTTTTGACTCTAAGTCTGCCAGCCAGGTCTTTCCCTGTGTCTTTGCTTCCCTTAATCTGTCCACTTCCTGATTGTAACCGGTTTTTATGATATCTCCGTCCCTGACAGAGATAGGTGGCTCCTCATCGATTGACCTGTCAAGTAAATCATATAAATCCGCCAGGCAGTCAAAATTCTGCCTTATCTCATCAACCAATTCGCATTCAACATCGTCCATAAGTGTCTTAATCGGCGGAAGCATCTTCAGTGAATTTTTAAAAGCAATTAAATCTCTTGGATTTGCCGACTGATAAGTAATCCTTGTAATTAGTCTTTCAAGATCATATATAGGACTTAGATATTCCCTGAATTCTTCTCTTGTAATCTCATTATTATTCAGTGCTTCTATAAAATTCTGACGCTTAATTATCTCATCA
The DNA here is from genome assembly GCA_934359755.1 of uncultured Agathobacter sp. Taxonomy (GTDB): domain Bacteria; phylum Bacillota; class Clostridia; order Lachnospirales; family Lachnospiraceae; genus Roseburia. The sequence continues at coordinate 107,593 of CAKRLV010000006.1, read as the reverse complement.
TAATTAATAAGCGGCTGTTCTACATAAGAACGAAGAAGCCTTGCTCCCATGGCGGTCTTTGTCTTGTCAAGAATCCAAAGCAACGATCCTCTTTTTTGCTTTTCACGCAATGTCTCAACCAATTCAAGATTACGCCTTGACGAACTGTCGATAATCATATACTTTCCGATTGAATACGGATGTATCTCTAATATATTATCAAGGGAATTCTTCTGTGTCTCATACAGATACTTAAGCAATGCCCCTGATGAAATCACGCCACAATCATAATCCTCCAGACCAAGTCCCTGCAAAGTCTGTATATGAAAGTGATCAAGTAAAGTCTCCTTAGCAGTCTCCTCCTTAAAATACCATGAATCAAGGTACGATATTGCTATAGAAAGTCTTTCCTTTAAATCTTCAACATCAACTCCACTCATTCTAAATGCATCATTACATATAATCTCTGATGGCATAAATCGGTTTAATTCATCAAGTAATTTTCTGTCTGAATCAACCTCAGTAACAAAAAAATCTCCTGTTGTTACATCTGATGTCGCAATTCCATATTTGTCTTCAAGATATACAATACACATAATATAATTATTCTTAGCCTCATCAAGTGACTGCATATCTATATTAGTTCCAGGCGTAACAATTCTTACTACTTCCCTTTTTACAATTCCTTTTGCAAGTTTTGGATCCTCAACCTGCTCACATATTGCAACCTTATAGCCCTTTGCAACAAGTCTTGTAAGATATGTATCAACCGCATGATGTGGTATTCCACACATCGGGGCTCTCTCTTCAAGTCCACAGCTTTTACCTGTAAGTGTAAGTTCAAGTTCCTTTGATACAATCTTTGCATCCTCAAAAAACATCTCATAAAAATCACCTAATCGGTAAAATAAAATACAATCTTTATATTCTTCTTTTGTTTGCAGATAATGCTGCATCATTGGTGTAACATCAAGCACTATATCAGTCCTCACTTTTATTAATTTGGTTTGTATTTTCTAATGATAGCTTCCGCAACTTTAATTCCATCCATCGCTGCTGATGTAATTCCACCAGCATAACCAGCACCTTCACCACACGGATACAATCCATGTATCTCGCTTTCAAAACCGCTTCCTCTATTAATTCTTATTGGTGACGAGGTTCGAGTTTCCATGCCAGACAATATTGCATCTTTTCTGTCAAATTCTGGTACTATATGACCAAAATGTTGCATTCCAAGTATAAAAGATGTCTCCATGTCTTCAGACATAAGCCCCCTTAAATTCGCAAAAACTGTATCTCCCTTTGTCATCGACTCAAATTCTCCATATGACGTCGATACTGTATTATTACAGAAATCACCAAATAATTGCTGGGGTATTCTGCCGTTTCCAATCTGATAATTTTTCTCTTCGAGTTGTATCTGATAGCGCATTCCCGCAAGTGCGTCGGTCTCTCCAAAATCCTGCGGTGTAACTGAAACAATAATTGCACTGTTGGCATTTAATCCATCTCTCTTAGAATAGCTCATACCATTTACAACAGTACATCCCTGTTCTGATGAAGAATTAACTACATAGCCACCTGGACACATGCAAAACGAATAGACACCTCTTCCATTCGGAAAATTTGACGTAACCTTGTATGGTGACGCTGGCAAATCAATCCGACTGCTTCCATACATACATTCATCAATCATCTTCTGTGGATGTTCTACTCGAAATCCTACTGCAAAATTCTTGGCTTCCATAGGAATTCCAAGTTCATGAAGCCTGATAAATGTATCTCTAGAACTATGCCCTAATGCAAGCACTAGAACATCTGCTTCCATGCTGCGATCATCACATACTATCTTAGTAATTTTATTGCCATCAATAATTATATCAGATAGACGAGTCTCAAATCTGAATTCACATCCTTTTTCTATGAGATAATTTCTCATGTTTATTATCACATTTGAAAGAATATCTGTACCGATATGAGGCTTACCTTCATAAAGAATAGAACTTTGAGCTCCGAATTTTACGAATGTTTCAAGAACAAGTCGGTTTCGTCCAATAGGATCTTTGACCGCAGTATTTAATTTTCCATCTGAAAATGTACCGGCTCCACCCTCGCCAAACTGGACATTTGAATTTGGATTAAGAATCCCACTTTTCCAGAATCTGGCAACTTCCTTCTGCCTTTCTTCTATCTTCATGCCTCTTTCTATTACAATCGGAGAAAATCCAGCCTCACACAATACATATGCACAAAACAAGCCAGCAGGGCCTGCTCCAACTACTACTGGCCTATTTTTAAGTATCCTATCTCCACATTCAGGAACCTGATAAACCTTATCCTCTACAATCATAACTGATTTGTTCTTCAAACGCTCTACCAGCCCCATTTCATTGTTTATATGAACATTTACCGAATAGACATAATACAAATCAGGTTTCTTTCTTGCATCAATAGACCTTTTAAAAATTTCATAATCAATTGGTGTATTTTTGTTTAATTTTAGGATTTTTCTAATTTTAACTTCCAACTGTTTTTTATCATGATCAATTGGAAGCTTTATCTGATTTATTCTTAACATAATTATTCCTGCTTACTACTTCCTGCAACAAATCCACTTGCCCATGCCCACTGAAGATTATAACCGCCACAGATTCCATCTACATCAAGTATCTCGCCTGCGAAATACAAACCTTCTACAATTTTTGACTCCAAAGATGAAATATCTATATCTTCTGTCCGTATTCCACCTGCACATACCTGTGCGAACTCATAATCACGCCATTTTTCAACTCTTACTGTGGCAGATGTGAGTATCTTTGCAAGTTTTTGAATATCACCATCAGATATTTTGGCTGTTTTAATCTCATATAATATTCCCACTTTTGCCAATAATGCCTTCGCAAGTTTTTGATTAATAATGCCGTTCATAAAGTCAAGTGCACATACCTCAGATAGTACCTCATCTCTTCTATGTATCAGAAAATCTATCAGCTTATCATACGTAATATCAGGGAAAAAATTAATCTTTACTTCACACTTTTGTTTGTTATATAAAGCATATGATAAAAAGTGGCTTATCTGAAAAACAGGTATTCCCGAAATACCATAATCTGTAAACTGAATCTCCCCTCTATCAGAAGCAACCAGCTTACCATCGACATATGCCAGAACTTCTCCATCAGTCCTTACACCAGAAGCTTTTTTAAAATCCAAGCCACTGCAATAGAATCCACAGAGTGCTGGAACAATCGGAGTAAAACGATGCCCTAATTCCTTAACAATCTTAAAAATACTTCCATCGCTCCCAAGCTTAGGATTTGCAAGCAGGCCAGTTGCAATAATAAGCTTTTTTGAATAAAACACATCATCACTTGTATACACTTCAAATGTACCTTTGTGTTTATCTATATCTCTTATATCAATCAAAGTACACACTTTTATATGCAGCTTTTGCAGTTCAAACATAAGTGCTGTCAGTATTGACTGTGCCTGTTCAGAATTGGGATAATAGTATCCGTTTTTGCTCTTGGGATATATTCCAAGTCCATTGAAAAATTCAATAGTCTGTTCAAAAGAAAACTTACTTAGTACAGACCTGACAAGTTCCAGATTGCCATTATATTTACCAGCAGACATATCTGAATTAGTGTAGTTGCATTTACCATTTCCTGTAGCTAAAATTTTCTTTCCAATTTTGTCTTTATGCTCCAAAATAAGAACTCGCGCACCCTCTCTTGCTGCAGTAATTGCAGCCATCATACCAGATGCGCCAGCTCCGATAATAATTACATCATAGATTGTTTTACCTGTATTTTTCATATTCACCAACTTCTAATTTCTACCGACTAATTTTAGCACAAGGGTATAAAACATTCAACTAATCAGCTGGAATAACTCTCCAGAAAATCATACACATCACCTAGATTATTATAACCTATTTTCCGACTAAGTTTTTCTATTGTTTCATCTGAAAAATGTGAAGTATTTATATCTGTCTCAATATAAATTGTTTTGCCATCTTTTTCAAAAACAACAATTACTCCATCTTTCAATCCAATATAGTAATTAAAATTGTCAGCCTCCGCATTTGTCTTAATCATTGCTTCCGTATCAACAAATTGCGTACTCTCATTTGTATCTGCTTTCATTGAATCTGCATCCATATTATCTCTTAAAACAGTCACTCCAACCGCAATTATAAATAATACAAAAATACAGATACCTATATTTCGCTTCATAATATCACCCCATATAAGTATCTGCATTTTAAATCGTTTTATTCTATTTTAGTAAATTAATTTTCTTAAATAATCTAACCAGAGACGCTCCCTTAGGGAATTTAAGTATCTCTTCTTCCTCAAGTCCCTTTAACAACAGCATTGTCACTGCATAAACAACAACAGCAAGCGCAAATGCAACCACAAAAGCAAGAGGCATAACTGATGTAAGCTTATAAATCCCCTGATATACACCAAATGCAACCACGCCCATTATCAATGAACATATCGCTGGTATTATGAACGTCTTAACCACTTCCTGTCTATATCCGCTATATCTATACAAATCTCTGGCATTTAGTATACACATAAAAAGCGCAAATAATGTATTAGCTATTACAACTGCATATATATTAAGTCTGAAGAACATCATCATTGCTATCAAAAGTAAAATATGTGCAACCAATGCGATTATCGCATTCTTTACAGGGGCTTTCATTCTATTTATTCCCTGTAACAGACCATTTGAAAGAGTAGACATAGAATAAAATACAACAGCAATCGAACCCATCCACATCATTTTGTTTGCATAGGCAAGAGTCTGGACTGTGCTTGGAAACAGTATTGTAAAGATAGGTGCAGATAATACTGCAAGTCCAACGGCACAAGGGAACGCTATCACCATTACAAACCGCATTGCGGCGTTAATCTGATTTCTGACACCTTCTGTATCTCCCGATGCAAACGATGCTGTAAGCGTAGGTACAGATGATGCAGCCATCGCCGAAGCAATTGAAATAGGCACATTAATCATCAATTTATACTTACCGGCAAATACGCCCCACCAGACATTAATATCTTTGTCATCATATCCCTGTAAAAATGCGATATTTTTGTACAGACCCTGATCTATTATTCCACTTATATTGTAAATAGTGGTACTTAACAGAACTGGAATTATTGTAATAACAAGCATATACATAATAGAGCCAAATGATTTAACTGTTTTGCTTCTGTCTCTTCTCATCTGTCTCTTAAATACCTTAAGATATACTACAAGCACAAAAAGTACAAATAAAAGTGCAAATACCGACCCCAGGTTAGTGCCCAGTGTGCCTCCAGCTGCACCATATGCTGCAGCATAATTTTCTTTATCACCAAGAACGGCGCCTACTTTAGCTCCCATTCTCACAAGCATAAATGCGGCCCAGACACTTACTACAGCATTTACAATCTGCTCAAGTATCTGTGAAATGGCACTTGGCATCATAGTTCCAAGTCCTTGGAAAAATCCTCTTATTACACCAAGTATAGCAACCACAACAAGTGCAGGTGCAAGTATCTTTAATGCAAAAATACTAAGTGGTGTCTTTAGCAACGTATTCGTGAAAAATTCAGCACCAAAATAGACTATAAATGCTACAAGTGTTCCAGAAACTGTTGCAAAAATAAGTGCACCCTTTAATATTTTATAAGTCATCTTCCTCTGTCCTTTTGCCATACTCGAAGAAACAAGCTTCGAAACTGCAAGTGGAAGGCTGTAAGAAGAAATCATAAGCATAACACTATATAATTCAAATGCAGTACTATAATAACTATTTCCAAGATCGCCAATTATATCTGTCATTGGCAATCTATATAATAGACCAATTATTCGGCTTATTATTGATGCAACAGCAAGTATAGACCCCTGCACAATGAAATTTGACTTCTTCTTTGAATTACTCATAAAAAACCTCTAAACTACTTCTTGTTAAACTCATCTAATGAACTATAGATTTTATTCTTTTTAGCATTTCCATTTTCAATAACTTCAATCCATGTATTTCCAGGATTTACTGTTATTTCATTTCCATTTGTATCATAGTAATGTGTTATATCATATTCGGATTCTCTTGTCCAGTTTATTTCTATGCATTTGCCGTTAGTGATATAGTATCCTGTTCCACCAGCCATTGCAGAGAAATCCAGTCTTCCTTCATCATCAAGAGGACCACTCTTTGTGTTCTGGATGATAATATTCTTTGCTGAAATCTGCTTGCCATCAATACCGTCAACCTGCTTCTGGTCAAACTCATTTCTATAATATCTAGCATCATCACTGTTATATACCCAATACGCATCAGGGCTATAATAGTAAAGCTTAACTACTGCAGCATCCTGTCCATCAGCAAGCATATTCTGACTATTTTCATCTGCAAATGTAAAGTGGCTCTTGAAATCCTCTGGAAGCTTTGTCTCATAACCATACTCTTTGATAGCCTTCTCTACATTCTCTGACGTAGTATAGTAATTATGAGGTGCAACTTTGCCTTCACTGCTATCTCTAAAGAAATAATTACCACCTTTTCCAGTAATACCATCAATATCCTCTATATATCCAGATGCAAGAATATTGTCATAGGCATATCGGCTTGCCCCTGCATGGATATAAATTGAATCATATTCTTTAGCAAAATAGCAGAAATAATGTCTGCAGCTTCTGACATTTCCAAGTTTCTTCATTCCACTATAATCCTGGAAAACTGCCATACAACGTGTAATTCCGCCCTCTACAGGAACCTCATAGACTATATCAGCTTTATTTAAACCATACTGTGGCAATGCAGCACTTGTATTCTCAACCATAAGTGCGATAGGTCTTTGTTTGGCAATGTTCTCATCTATCCACTCACCTGTGAAATAACTCTTTAACATTCCTTCTCTGGACTCTTCAACTTCTGTTGGTGTCTGAGTTTCCTCAACAGTCTCTGTTGCTTCTTTCTTTTCTTCTTTCTTGTTTTCATCCTTTTTGCCGCATCCTGCAAACATTGTGCATGCCATTGCTGCAATAAGAATAGCACTTAATACTTTTTTTCTCATAAGACTCTCCTTTTTTATGCTTAGCGCAATATATTTAATCCTTCAAGTATATCTCTTTGCTTTTCTTCCATAACCACTGCATCCTCTGGCTCCATATGATCATAACCGAACAGATGCAGCATACTGTGTGTAATAAGAAACGCAAATTCTCTCTTAGGACTGTGCCCATATTCCTTTGCCTGTTCATAGACTTTTTCAACTGATATTATGATATCACCAAGCATCGCCTCTCCAGTATCCGGATTAAAATCATCATCACTTTCTTCTGACAGGAAATCAAAGTCTCCTGGTTTATCGTATGATAACATCGGAAATGATAAGACATCTGTTGGCCTGTCTATCTGTCGAAACTCCTTATTAATAATATGTATACCTTCGTTATTAGTCAATGTTAAATTTACTTCAACCTCATATGGAAACTTACTATACTCAAGACAATAATCAATTACTGTCTCGGCAAGCTTCTTATAATCAAAGTCAAAATCAACTTCACACTCTTCTTCTATATAAAAACTCACTACAAAATCCCCCCTTTTGCCAAGTATTCTCTTATCTTTAGAAAATGATTCATTCCAAGCCCTGACTCATCATATAATCCAGATGCCGAAAACTCATTCATTGTCTGATAAATAATCATTTCATTATTCCATGTGCTCTTTCCTACCTCACCATCTATTGATTCAAGTTTCTTAACAAGCGCATCAACCATATGAACCAATGCCGATTCAGGACTTGAAGGCAGCTTGTCCTCTCCATAATACTCACTCAGAATATAAATAACTTCCGCTGGGAAACAAAGTTCCTGTGCCTTTTTTATTCCATTTTCCACATGAGGTTCTCCCTGCCATTTGCCAAGACGGTAATAAAAACCTGCAACTGCACACAAATCAGCATTGATGCCTGCATGCTTTGCACATGCATATGATATCTCTGATACTTTCCTTGCGTGGTCATATTCATTAGATGAGTCATTCTTTATCTCTCGTAATAATGCATAATCGTCACATATCAAATCCATTAAGTAATGATTTACTTCCGAATCAGCATAAGGCTTTACGTATTTCTCGCAAACAATAGCAGCAACTACTGAAACCACACCACAGACAAATCCATATATTGTCGGCTTTATTGAGCTTTCCCTATATTCTAAATAATAAAATACTACTGGGATAACTATGTTGAAGCAAAATATAATTGTATATGCAAATATTTTTATCTTCTGCATAAAAATAACCTGCATTATTACAATTCCAAGAATCAGGACTATAATATCTCCAAGCAATTCATAGTAATCACCAGACACAGTCAGACTTAAAAGAGCAGTAAAATATATTCCACTAAGAAATGCTGTCACCTCATTACTGACCGACAAAATTATTATTGGAATAATCATAACAGGCTTTGCAAAAAGTGGTAATGTTGCAAAAACACCGGATATAATACTGCAAACCAAAAAGGCAATTACATACTTTACAAAATAGGAATTTCTATTCTCTGCAAACTGTGCTTTTGATCTGCCAAATTCCAATTCAAATATAAAAATCATAACAAATATTGCATCAATTAAAAACATGCAATACCAATCATCTGTGTACATTTTCTGATAAAATCCCAGAAAACATGCAAACAGAATACTACAGGCACTCAGGCATAAAAACGCCATTACTCTTCGAAAATTTATATGTTCTATCACTTATTTTTCTCCTGACGTTTCTTTTTTGCTATTGATGCATTCTCATAATCATCATATGCCTGTACAATCTTCTGAACAAGAGGGTGCCTTACAACATCCTGACTTGTCAGATTACATATACCTATATCATCAATCTTCTTAAGTACCCTTAAGGCAACATCAAGCCCTGACTTAGCTCCCGGGGCAAGGTCTTTTTGAGTCGCATCACCAGTCACAACTACCTTAGAACCAAAGCCTATACGGGTCAGAAACATCTTCATCTGGGCTGGTGTCGTATTCTGAGCCTCGTCAAGTATAATAAATGCATTGTCAAGAGTACGGCCTCTCATATACGCAAGCGGTGCAACCTCTATCAATCCTTTTTCCATATTACGCTGAAAACTCTCAGCTCCCATTATCTGATACAGCGCATCATAGAGCGGTCTTAGATATGGGTCTATTTTACTCTGCAGATCACCAGGCAGAAATCCAAGCTTCTCTCCGGCTTCAATCGCAGGACGGGTCAGAATAATTCTATTTACCTCATTATTCTTAAATGCAGTTATGGCCATCGCCATTGCAAGATATGTCTTACCGGTTCCAGCTGGTCCCATACCGAAAACTATCATCTTTTTGCGGATAGCCTCTACATATTGCTTCTGACCTATTGTCTTGGGCTTAACAGGCTTTCCATTTATTGTATGGCAGATAATATCCTTATCTATATCAACAATGGCACTCTCCTTGCTTTCCTCTAAAAGAGCAAGCGCGTAGTTGACATTCTGCTCTGTTATAACATTGCCTCTGTTTGCCAGTGTAATAAGCTGTGTAAAAACGCTGATAGCTGCCTTTGCATTTGCTTCATTGCCTATTACCTTTAACTGGTCTCCACGCAATACAACAGTTACCCCTAAGGCTCTTTCTATTTTCTTAATATGAACATCAAATTGTCCAAATACATTTGATACCTGATTCTCTGGTATATTTATCGAAACTTCATTTAAGCTCATTTTCGTACTCCTATTAACTCACACGTCCATATTTTACCATATGTTATATAATGTGAATCAGTTTTTTTATTTTTTATATCTTTTTTAAGAATTTTTGCTCCATTTTCCTGTAATTCATCAAGATAATTACCAAATTGTTTATTAAGTATGGAATATGCTTCCTGCTTACTATATACTATTTTTTTAATTTTTGTCTCTTTATATTTTATCTGTCCATAATATATCGGCAGATAAAAATCTTTTCCAATCTTTAACTGATGATATATTTCTTCTTTTTCGTAATTCTTGTACTTTTTGTTAAAAACAGGTGTATGTATATTATAATCAAAAATTCCAAAAAAATATTTACTGTAGTTATTGCCTGTTTTTATTTTGATATTTTCTGTAATAGGTAGTTCCTTTTGATACTCATATACAACCTTGCCGAAAACATCAGCATCTGAATTAACATAAAGATATTTAGTAACTTCCTGGTTGTCATCCAAAATTGGACACTCACCACTCACAAGTAAATCACCCTTTTTGACCTCATCATTTTTCTTAACACACGCTGTTCCGCTCCTTGTAATGATTGAAGTGATTGTTGCATCATATTTTGAGTAAATATTAGTACATTTATCTTTAGCCTTTGTGTCTTCATATATAGCCGGGTCAAACTGTTCTTCCTCGACATTTATATACAGGCAGGTTCCTTCAATATGTGCAGAAGCCCAGCATATTGAATCAAATTTGATTCTTAAATATTTCTCTATCTCATCCACGTCAATCCTGCTTTTTTTCTGTCCGGCAGTCACTCCTGATTCATCAAGCATCTTCATAATAAGCTTATCAGAAATATATGAATTTCCGTCAATCTCAATATGCCATACACATCTTCTGAGGTTCAATGAGCCTGCAATCATAAAAAGTATAAATATAAACAAAATCAGGTGTTTTTTCCAGAATTTAATCCATTTAGGAAATCCATACCTTTGTAATATGCGGATTTTAGAACGAGTTTTTCTTAGAGAAGATTTAGTACCATATATCTCACTCCAAAGTATAGAACATGTATATGTCATATCATCTATGTATTTTATATTCCAGATTTTTATTCCCTGGTTGGTACATAGACGCAGAAATCGTCTGACCTGACTTCCAGATATCTGTATCTTCAAGGTTCCAAAGAAAAATTGCTTAAGAACGAAAATCATTTTATAAATCTAACCTCATCAAGATGTCCGCGGATTATAATAGAATCCTTTGAATATTCATCTATTACCATATCCACACCTTTTACAAGGATAGAATTATCTTTTGCCATAACAATTATCTCAGTCTCAGAATAATTGATAAGCCCTCTGTGATTTTCTATAATAAGCTCAAGATTTCCATGGAATGTCAGGTAAGGTATTCCAAATAGTATATCTTTGGGTAACTCTAAAATATCTATAACTGTTCTACTCATATTACACTATATGAATATACATCATGTCTCATTCGTTATTTGTGGTATGGTTCGTTGTTCGATATTCTAAAAGAGCGATATATCTGCTCTAACAGAATTACTCTCATAAGCTGATGCGGAAATGTCATCTTTGAAAAACTAAGCTTAAAGTCTGCCCGCGATAATACCTCATCTGAAAGTCCAAGAGAACCTCCAATAACAAAATATATATGGCTTGTTCCTTTAACCTTGAGATTATCAATGTACCTGGACAATTCAACCGAATCAAGCATCTTCCCATCAATAGCAAGACATATAACAAATCCATCATCTTTTATATTTGATAGTATCCTTTGCCCTTCCTTATCCTTCACTATTGCGATTTCTTTATCCGACGCTTGTTCAGCGGTCTTTTCATCTGCTACTTCTACAACTTCAAGCTTCGAATATCTGCCTAATCTTTTGGAATATTCTTTAATTGCATCTGTATAAAATTTTTCTTTTATTTTTCCAACACATAATATTGTAATTTTCATAAATTCATTATACCATATATATGTAAAAATCAAAATCAAATGTACTCTTTGAATTTTTTAACCCAAAAGTACATACATATTTATCGGAGGGAATATGAAAATATACGTAAGTGAAAAAGAACGTTTTAAAGACGTTCAATCTTCTGCATACTCGTTCACAATCATGGGGGTTATCGGATACGCTCTTTTAATTTTACTTTGGCTTGACAAGCTACCTGTAAACATGGATATCCCTAACAAAATAATGGCATCAGTTGTCATGGGGGTTCTGTTCAGTGTATTTTTTCTTGTTGGAATCAAATCATTTTTATCATTATCAGCAATCAAAAACAATGCAAACAGGCAGGAAAACACAGAGACTGATATAATAGATTGGTTCTTTGAAAATAACAAAGAACTCGTATCATCCTTCAATTTGGACAGTTCATCTGAGGAGAGCTATTTTGATATGTACAACAGCATATCAGATATTTTAACTGAGAATTTTTCTCAACTAAAAGAAGAAGAAAATGATCACATAACAGAAATTATTATTTCAAAACTGGATGAAACTAATGAAAACTAACATCTAAAATGGTATAATATTTAAAAATAAACTTAGGAGAGGTACTTACTATGCAGGAACTTAAAGAATTAATTCTAAAAGAAGGAACAGTTATCGGAAATGACATACTCAAAGTCGATTCATTCATAAATTATCAGGTAGATCCAAATCTTATGGCACGAATTGGTGAAGAATTTGCCAGTCATTTCAAAAACAAGGGAATAACCAAAATTGTTACTATCGAAAGTTCAGGAATATCACCTTCGCTTATGACAGCCCTTTCAATGAACATTCCTATGGTCATAATGAAGAAACAGCCTTCAAAAGACCTTAATGACAGCCTTTTACAGACACAGGTTACATCTTTTACAACGAGAAAAGAATATGAACTGTGTCTCTCACCTGATGTAATCGATGAAAATGACCATGTTCTTATAATTGATGATTTCCTTGCAGACGGAGAGGCTGTTACTGGAGCAATCAGACTTCTTCGTATGGCTCATGCCACAATTGCTGGAATCGGTATCTTAATCGAGAAATCTTATCAGCCAGGCCATGACAAACTTGTCAGCCAGGGATTTGATGTTCACTCACTTGTTAAGATTAAAGAAATGGACGAATTTCAGATTACTTTCACAGAATAAATATTCTTCTATACAGAACATTTTTCTATACAAACAATTAATTTTCTACTTAAAATAAAAGGTGCCACCTGGCACCTTTTATTTTACATCTAATGATATTATATCCCAAATCTTATTCCGCATAATACTCAAATCTTCCACGATATACTTCACTACTTTTTTTAGTTTTATTGTTAACAACTATAACCGAGAGCACATTATTTCCTTCTGGAACTTTAAATGGCCTTTTATATTTTGTTGAAGATGTAGTCGGATCAGAAGTTCCCCATAAATAATAAGCGGTACAGCCTTTTGGTACTTTTATGGTTACATAAGTCTCTGATATATAGCTTCCACCATCAGGAGAAACTACTGGCATAGCAGGCTTCGAAAACTGTATAGTATAGTTCTCACTGACAACTTCGCTGCTTATACCTAAATCATTAACACATACAGCTTTTAACTGATACTCACCCTCTTCATCAAATTCTATTGGTTCATCATATCTTATACCATATTCTACAGGATCACGGCCGTTAAGAGTATAAAAAATATCCTCTTTATCAGGAGATGAAATAGATACTTTAATAACATCCCTGTATATTCCACCAGATACATCAAAGGAAGGCTTAGATGTCACATATTTTGCAAAAATATCATCAAATCCACTCTCATTCTTCACGCTGTCATATAACTTGTTTATTGCATCATAGTCTTTATCCTTGTCATAGATATCCACCATTGCCTTAATCGCAATCTTATTATGCGAATCAATTTCAAGAATCTGCTTATAGTATTTGATTGCATCCTTATAGTTTCCTTTAGATACATATATCTCAGCTATTCCCTGAAGTACATCAATATTATCATTATCAAGCACCAAAGCCCTTTCATAGTACGAAATTGCAATATCTGCTTTCTTTTCAGCAACAGCTTCTTTTGCTTTGCCAATCTGATAATCAACAGAATTATTTCTGCTATTCGACACCGCCAGGACAACAATAACTCCAACTACCAAAAGTAAAAGAATTGCAATTATTATTGATGCAATTATAATTTTTTTCTTGCGACGCTCCTGCTCCTTTTTTAGTTTTAAAGCCTTCTTTTTTTGTTCTGATTTTTTAGATTCTTTAACATTCTTTGTATTATATACAGGGTCTTCATTCTCCGAATCACTTCCTATAAGACCATTAATATAATCTTCGTCAAATTCACTGTAATCAGGAACAATCTGCACTTCTTTACCACATGAAGTGCAATACAAACACCCTTTTCTAAGCTCTGCATTACAAAAAGCACACTTCATACATCTATCCCCTTGCAAGTCTCAATATGTGAACTAAAATAATCCTGTAATTACTCCATTTTCATCAACATCTATACCATATGCAGCTGGTTTCTTTGAAAGTCCTGGCATAGTCATAATTGAACCATTAATTGCCACAACAAAACCGGCTCCGGCAGATGCATATACTTCACGGACATTTATAGTAAATCCAGTTGGACGTCCAAGCTTCTTTGGATCATCTGACAATGAATACTGTGTCTTTGCCATACATACCGGAAGATTACCCATTCCAAGATCTGTAATTCTCTTAAGCTCTCTCTCTGCAGCAGCAGTATAGGTAACGCCATCGGCTCCATATATCTCTTTTGCAACTGTCTCAATTTTCTCTTTAAGTGATAAATCATCAGCATATAAAAGCTTAAAATCACTCTTCTTATTCTCAAGTGTCTCAAGTACCTTATTAGCTAATTCAATACCACCTTCGCCACCTTTTTCCCAAACTTCTGAAAGAGCAAACTCACAGCCTCTCTCTTTACAGAAATTCTCAATATATGACGTCTCTGCGTCAGTATCTGTAATAAATGAATTCAATGTAACAACAACAGGTACGCCGTACTTCTGTAGATTTTCAATATGCTTTTCAAGATTAACGATGCCTTTCTTAAGAGCCTCTAAGTTCTCTTGTCCTAAATCTTCCTTGGCTACACCACCGTTATATTTGAGTGCTCTTACTGTAGCTACGAGCACAACTGCATCTGGCTTAAGATCAGCCATTCTGCACTTGATATCAAAGAATTTCTCTGCACCGAGATCAGCACCAAATCCAGCCTCTGTTATGACATAATCAGCTAACTTCAATGCAGTCTTTGTAGCACGTACACTATTACATCCATGTGCAATATTAGCAAAAGGTCCACCATGAACAATAGCTGGTGTATGCTCAAGTGTCTGAATAAGGTTTGGCTTAAGAGCATCTTTAAGAAGCGCTGCCATAGCACCAGTGGCTTGTATATCATCAGCTGTAACCGGTTTTCCATCAAAAGTATATGCAACTATGATTTTGCCAAGTCTCTTCTTGAGATCATTCATATCATCAGCCAGGCATAAAATAGCCATGATTTCAGACGCAACAGTAATTACAAAATGATCTTCTCTTACCATTCCATCCATCTTGCTTCCAAGACCAACCACGATATTTCTAAGGACACGATCATTCATATCCATACATCTCTTCCATACTATCTGCCTTGGATCTATTCCAAGTTCATTTCCCTGCTGGATATGATTATCAAGAAGTGCAGCAAGTAAGTTATTTGCAGAAGTAATTGCATGAAAATCACCTGTAAAATGTAAATTTAAATCTTCCATAGGTACTACCTGTGCATATCCGCCGCCTGCAGCACCACCCTTAATTCCAAAACAAGGTCCAAGTGATGGCTCACGAAGTGCAATAAGTGCTTTCTTTCCAAGCTTTCCAAATGCCTGACCTAATCCAACGCTTGTAGTAGTCTTTCCTTCCCCTGCTGGTGTTGGATTTATAGCTGTTACAAGAATTAATTTACCATCTGGATTATTTTTTGAGCGATTTATAAGTGAATCAGAGATTTTCGCCTTGTACTTGCCATATAATTCAAGATCATCCTCTTCAATTCCTATTGATGCTGCAACCTCCTTAATTGGTAACATTGTAGCTTCCTGTGCAATCTGAATATCTGTTTTCATTTCATATCCTCCCTGTATATCGTTTACTATTACGTTTAACATACTTACATGTTCTCGTCAACAAATGTTTTAAATTGTTCCTCATCCATAATTACTGTACGAGGCTTCGTTCCTAATTCCGGACCGACAATTCCAGCCTCTTCAAGCTGATCCATAATTCTTGCAGCCCTATTAAATCCTACTTTCAGGTATCTTTGCAGCATACCAATCGAGGCTTTATCTTTATCGATTATAATCTTGGCTGCTTCCATAAAATATGCATCCCTGCCATCATCACTTCCGTCTGAATCTGATATCTGAACAGTATTTGCATTCTGAGCCTGCTCGATTTTTTGCATTATGTTCTCATCTGCACCCGCATGACCATTGTGCTCCTTTATATAGTCAACCACATCTGATACTTCTTCATCTGATACAAAAGCTCCCTGAACACGCATTGGTTTCGGTGCCCCTTGCGGATCAAATAACATATCACCCTTACCAAGAAGTTTTTCTGCCCCCACAGTATCAAGAATAGTTCTACTGTCAATTCCTGATGTAACAGCAAAAGCAATTCTACTAGGCATATTCGCCTTGATAAGACCAGTAATAACATTAACAGATGGTCTTTGTGTGGCAATAATCAAATGTATTCCAGCCGCTCGTGCAAGCTGGGCCAATCGGCAAATTGATTCTTCAACTTCTTTAGATGCAACCATCATAAGATCCGCCAACTCATCGACTATAATAACAATCTGTGGCATCTTTGCCGGACGTTCCTGACCTTCTGGCACTTCAATAGACTCTACTTTATGATTGTATCCATTTATCTCTCTTACGCCAGTCTCTGCAAATTTATTGTATCTGTCAGTCATCTCTGTCACTGCCCAATTCAATGCACCAGCAGCTTTCTTAGGATCTGTAACAACTGGAATCATAAGATGCGGAATGCCATTATATACACTAAGCTCAACTACTTTAGGGTCTATCATTATAAGCTTAACCTCGTCAGGCTTTGCTTTATATAAAATACTCATGATAATCGTATTAATACATACTGACTTACCTGATCCGGTCGCTCCTGCAATCAATAAATGAGGCATCTTGGCAATATCCGTAACTTTAGTTTTACCACCAATATCCTTACCAACTGCAAAACTTATCTTAGATGCTGCATTTTTGAATTCTTCTGATTCAACAAGATCTCTGAACGACACCATAACATTTTCTTTGTTCGGCACTTCAATTCCAACAGCCGCCTTACCTGGTATTGGAGCCTCTATTCTTATATCCGCTGCCGCAAGATTAAGCTTTATATCATCAGCAAGACCAACTATCTTAGAGACCTTTACTCCCATCTCTGGTTGAATCTCAAATCTTGTAACGGCCGGACCACAGCTTATATTGGTAACCTTCGCACCTACTCCAAATATCTGTAATATCTGTTCAAGCTTGGCAGCAGTCTCACGCAACTCGCTCTGCGAAGATGCAGCTTTATTACCTGGACCTTTCTTAAGCAGTGAAACTGGCGGGAAATCATAATGTTTGATTTCTACACTTTCTTGTACAATCTGTGCAACCTCACTAGTCTCTTTACTTAGTTCATCATCAGGCAATGCTTTTTTAACTTTACGCGCTTTAACCTCAGGTTCTTTTATCTCGTTCGCACCAGATACTTCGTCCGTATCTGACATATCATCTATACCGAATATGTCATCCGCTCCTGAGATTTCATCCATCCCTGATATCTCATCCATCCCTGATATCTCATTCATTCCTGATATCTGTGGTATATCCGATATCACACCGCTTCCCGATGTAGCTCTGTCATCCGAAACTACACTAGTTTCTGTCATTCCAACAATCTTAGGCTCATCATGAACTGTGCTATTTATCATATCAATATCAAGCGGTGGAAGTTCCTCATCCTGAGAAGAAATCTGCACGCTCTTTTCTTCTTTTACTTTTGGAAATTCCGGATAATTCTCTATATGAATTTCTCCCATATCATCCGTCTTTATACTATCAGGAGCCTTATCCTCTATCTTCGTATCAAGCGAGACACCTGTAACCTTTCGATCCATTCTTCTTTGATTTCTGGTCTTAGCCTTATACTCGCGGTATTCCTTCTGGCGTTCATTTGTCTCTTTTGCGGACTCGTATACTACCTTACCGCCATTCCACATTCCTTTTAATGCCGACTTTCCAGTCACCAGTACAAGCGAGACAATAAGTACTATAACATCTATTATGTATGAACCAATCAGACCAAATGAGGGTACAAAAACGTATGCAATTGTGCCCCCTATAATTCCACCACTAGTTTTATCCCTACTGCTGTCAAGATAAGCATCGAAAGGTGTGACCACTTCCGAGCCATAATATAAAAGAGACAAAAACAAACAGATAAATATCACAAAAACCGTAGCTGAAATTATTTTAACAACAGCAAATGTATTTCCTTTGTTTGATATCATAAAAAAAGACCCAACTAACAAGAAAATTGGGAAAACATATGCCACAATTCCTAATACTCCAAACAGCACACTGCTGACAAATCCTCCGACTGTGCCACCGACTCCAATATTGCTTATAAAAAGCAAAAGCGAAACGGCTATAATCCCCCAAAGAATCACTTCTCTTCTAAAGGCCTCAGCACGTTCCATCTCCTGCATTCTTTCTTTTTTGGTTTTTCTTTTACCTGAGGATTGTTTCCTCGTTGCCATTCCACTAACCTCCATAAAAACAAACTAGACACATTATATCATAATTAGGTTAGTTTTTGTTCCAAAAAATATAATATTTAGTGCGTATGTTTGTCTATTATTTCCTTAAGCTTTGCAAAAGCATCCGAGATCCCGCCAACCTGATCTATGATACCTTCTTCAACAGCCTGCTGTCCAACTATAACGGTACCTAAATCTTTTGTCAACATCTGTGTGTTCATCATTAGCTCTTCTATCCGATTTCCAGAGATACTACAATGTGTCGATACAAATTTAATAATTCTGTTCTGGATGAGTTCAAAATAATCATATGTTGCTTTGGCACCAATTATAGTCCCATTTAATCTGACAGGATGAATCACCATCGTTCCACTCGGTACAATAAATGAATAATCAGAGGCCACCGCAAGTGGAACTCCTATCGAATGGCTTCCGCCTAACACAAGTGATACCGTCGGTTTACTGAGTGACGCAATCATTTCTGCAATTGCAAGTCCGCTTTCTACATCTCCACCAACTGTATTTAAAAGAATCAAAACTCCTTTAATTTCATTATCATTTTCAATCTCCGCAAGTTTAGGTAAAATATGCTCGTATTTTGTAGTTTTAGATGTAGCTGGCAGACAATCATGCCCCTCAACCTCTCCGATTATTGTCATCAGATAAATATCCTTTAATTTACTCTGACCATATTCGAGTATATCTGAATTTTCTTTTTCCATACCAAACCTCCAAATCACGTAATAAAAATACGGATGCATCATGCATCCGTATTATCATGTCTAAAATATTTATTTTTATTCTCCAAGAAGATAATTATATAATCCTTCATATTTGAACTTAGATGCATTCCAAGAGAAATCATTTGCCATTCCTCTGTCAATCATCTGATTCCACTGACGCTTACGATCATAATAAATATGCTTAGAATAATTAATGATTGAAAGCATCTCATCTGCATTATAATTTGTAAATGAGAATCCATCACCTGAGTTCTCGTATTCATTGAAAGGCTTAACAGTATCCTTAAGTCCTCCAGTCTCTCTTACGATTGGAACAGTTCCATATCTAAAAGAAATAAGCTGTGTAAGTCCACATGGCTCAAATCGTGAAGGCATCAGGAAAGCATCAGCCGCGGCATATAACTTGTGTGCCAGATCATCACTATAACAGATATTAGCTGATACCCTGTCTGGATATTTCCATGCATAATGCCTGAACATATTCTCATACTGTGGCTCACCCGTTCCAATCACAACAAGCTGTGTATAATCGTCAACCAATCTGTCCATAACGTAATTAATAAGGTCAAGACCCTTCTGGTCTGTAAGTCTTGAAATAAGACCTATCATATATTTCTTTTTATCAACTTCAAGTCCAAGCTGCTCCTGCAACCTGACTTTATTAACAGATTTCTTCTTTCGGAAAGTTTCAGCATTATAATGCTCATATATTTTAGCGTCTGTCTCCGGATTGTAAACCGAATAATCAATTCCGTTAACAATGCCCTGCATATCAAAATGTCTGGCTGACAGAAGCCCATCGAGCCCCTCACCATAATATGATGTCTGAATCTCGTTCGCATATGTATCACTTACAGTGGTAATGTAGTCTGCATAAACAAGACCACCTTTTAACATATTTGCATCCTTGTTAAACTCAAGCTTATCAGGTGTAAACAATCCGCCATGAAAGCCTGTAAAGCCCTGCATTGTCTTAGTATCCCATACTCCCTGGAACTTAAGATTATGAATGGTGAAAATAGATTTAATTCCCCAGAAAAAAGAATTTGCTGCAAACTCATTCTTGAGGTATACAGGAATAAGCCCAGTCTGCCAGTCATGACAATGAATAATATCAGGTCTGAAATCAATGAGCGGAAGTGCTGACAATACAGCCTTATCAAAAAATACAAACTTCTCTATATCATATTTCGTATCTCCACTATATGGAGTTGGTCCTGAAAAATATTCTTCATTATCAATGAAGTAATATGTGACGCCATCCATCTTATACTGCACAACACCCACATACTTATTCTGAATATAATTACCAGCACTCATATAGAAGCTTGTAATATATTCAAAGTTCCATCTGAATTTCTCTGGAATACACTGATAATTTGGTATAATAACCCTTACATCCCAGTTTTCTTTGTCGAATTCTTTCGGGAGAGCTCCGCAGACATCTGCCAGACCTCCTGTTTTAATAAATGGAACACATTCTGAAGCAACAAATAGTATTTTCTTCATATTTATTCACCCTCCAAGTAAATATTACTCTTCCCAGTTATGATATACTTCCTGTACATCATCATCATCATCCAGTAAATCCAGAATACGTCTGATATTTGTAATATCTGCATCATCTGACAATGTAACATATGTCTGTGGAATCATACTAACTTCTGCTGAAACCATCTCAATGCCTGCGTCCTCAATAGCCTTGTGAACATCATCAAAATCAGCTGGTGCTGTGATAATCTCAAAGCTGTCTTCTTCATCTGCAAAGTCCTCAGCCCCTGCATCAAGAGCAAGCATCATAAGCTCATCCGCATCCATCTCGCATGCATCTTTGTCAATTATAATCTGTCCTTTTTCATCGAACATGTATGATACGCACCCCTGTGTACCAATACTTCCCTGTCCTTTTGTAAAGCAGTTACGGACATTGGCAGCAGTACGGTTCTTATTGTCTGTAAGACATTTAACTATAATGGCTGTACCACTTGGTCCATATCCTTCATATGTAGTAATCTCATAATTAACACCATTGCTGTCACCAGCTGCCTTCTTGATACCTCTGTCAATTGTATCATTTGGCATATTGTTGGCTTTTGCTTTAGCAATAACCTGTGCAAGTTTAAAGTTGTTAGCTGGATCTGGTCCGCCTTCCTTAACTGCAACCGCAATTTCTCTTCCTATCATAGTAAAGGTCTTACCCTTTGCAGCATCATTTTTCTCTTTTTTATGCTTGATATTCGCAAATTTGGAATGTCCTGACATAATTTGTTCCTCTTTTCTAAAAATATTAATTTTATTTTATCATTAAATTATTTCTGGTGCAAGTTTTCACACTTTGATATGCGCACATTATCTATCATATTATCTGTAACTGATAATATTTCAAATGTATATCCATATGCTTCAACCTTTGCTTTCTCATCATCATTCGGAATATGTCCTAGTAACGAGACAACCAGACCATTTAATGTTTCAAATGAATCCTCTTCTACAGGAATATCTATGACCTCTAACACGTCTGCAAAATTGGTTATTCCCTCCATAATATATGTACCATCGCTCTCTGGAGTAATCAATTCATGTTCTGTATCATGTTCATCCTCTATATTGCCGACAATTTCCTCCAGGATATCTTCCATAGCAACAAGTCCTGCAATCTGACCATATTCATCAACAACCATAGTGACATGGTTCTTGTTTCTTTGCATATTCTTAAAAAGTACATTTATCCCAAGTGTCTCAGGAACAAAATCTACTTCTCTGACCAGATTATTTATATCTTTTATTGATGTACGAAAGACCTCATTTTTTTGTGCATAAGCAAGCATATCTTTTATGTGAAGAACACCTATGATGTGGTCAAGATCACCCTCGTATATAGGGAAACGTGACTTGCCACTTTCAACCGCATACGCAAGCGCATCATTATACGATAATTCTCCATCTATACAAATCATATTCTTACGATGTGTCATTATATCTTTCACTTCTTTGTCATCAAACTTGAAGATATTGTGTATCATCTTTGCCTCTGATTCTTCAATAACGCCTTGCTCATGCCCCTCTTTTACAAGGGAAATAATATCTTCTTCTGTAAAATCCCTATTTGCAGAATTATGTGATGTAATAATTGAATTGCTCCTTTTTCTGTAGAAAAGGTAATTAAGTATAATCACCACTATCAATATCACAATCACTATACAAAGTACTGCTATAATAATGGGATAGGAACCATCTTCCATTTTTCACTCTCCTTAGTTATAAATTTCAAGTCCAAATCATATCATTTTGCCAATATATAGTCAAGTTATGTATACAATTCAAGACTTATTTCTAGTGCTTTATCTATTTTTAGTAGTATATTGTTGTCAAGATGACACACTTTATCTTTTAATCTCTTCTTGTCAATCGTCCTTAGCTGTTCAAGAAGTACGACAGAGTCCTTCGCAAGATCATACTGTCTTCCACTCAATTCAACATGCGTCGGAAGTTTAGCCTTATGCATCTGTGATGTTATGGCCGCACAGATAACAGTAGGACTATGACGATTACCAACATTATTTTGTATTATTAAAACAGGTCTGATTCCGCCCTGTTCCGACCCAACAACTGGTCGTAAATCAGCATAATAAATATCGCCTCTTTGAATCACCATATCAATCACTCCATATTTCGGTATAAATATAGTATTTCCAAATTTAACTGGTGTATTCAAAATATTTATTATTATATATGCAAAAAATTAAATCTGTTTCCAAACATTTTTCAGTCCATCAATAATATCCGAGGCTATCATTCCATATTCGCCATTCTTCCTGCCCGCTTCATCGCCAGCAAGTCCATGAATATATACGCCTAAAGACGCCGCATTCTCAGCACTTATATGCTGTGCCAGAAGCGCTCCTATTATTCCTGACAGCACATCGCCACTGCCGCCTGTCGCCATTCCATTATTGCCGGACAGATTAATATATGTCATTCCATAAGGAATTGCCGTGACTGTGTGAAAATCTTTAAGAACACATATTAAATCATATTTCTGCGCAAATTCCTGTGCACACTCTATAAGCTTATTCTGTATAAAAGAAACTGCATCACCTGTAAGTCTTGACATCTCTCCCAGATGAGGTGTAAGAACAAGATCCATATGCGGACGTAAAAGTCTCTCTGTATTTGCAGATATCACATTGAGTGCATCTGCATCAACAACCATTGGCACTGTCACATTTGTAAGCGCCGTGTCTACCATTCCCTTTGCATTATTGTCAATGCCAATACCAGGTCCGATAACAACTGCATCTGCCCACTTCAGGATTTCTATAAGCTGGGTTTTGTCATAGTTCTTCTCATAGGTAACAAGTATTGCTTCCGGAACAGCCTGTAGTATCACACTTCGATTTATCTCAGCAGTATAAATCTTAACAAGTCCAACACCTGATCTATATGCTGCTTTTGCTGCAAATATACATGCCCCAGCCATATTCTTATTGCCAGCAATTATAAGAAGTTTTCCAAAACTTCCCTTATTTGAATGTTGCTCACGTTCTGGTAAAAGCGACAAATCATCTTTCTCATAGAAAGCCAGGTGAGGCTTTTTATCCAGAAAACTCTCATAAGAAATTCCCATATGTGCGAGAATAACTTCTCCACAGTAATCTGTCGCTGGCCATATGAATTGTCCAACTTTAAAAAAGCCAAATGTAATTGTATAATCGGCTTTTATGGCACATCCAAGAACGCTTCCATCATCTGCCGAGATACCTGATGGTATATCAACTGCAATCCTGTACGCATCCGCGGCATTAATTTCTGTAATAACCTTCTCATATGCTCCGGATATTCCTCTTGATAATCCAATTCCAAAAACAGCATCTATAATCAGATCATAATCATTGCACATAGTAATATCATCAGAGAATAATACTCCATATCTTTTGCAGATATCTTTTTGAAGTTGATATGACTTTGTCTGGTTCTTAGATTCGGCTATCTGTTCGGTAAGAAATACGCTGACATCTATCCCCTTTATCTTGAGTAATCTGGCTATTGCCAGGCCATCTGCACCATTATTTCCACTTCCTGCAACAATATAAACTTTTTGATATTTAATATTTAATTCAAAAAGTTTCTGAACAAAAGTCATCGCAGCCTGTTCCATAAGCACCAGTTCTGGTACATGAAAATGTTCCGATGTATTTTTATCCAGAAACTTCATCTCTTTTCCTGTAACAAGATATTCCACTTTACTCTCCTAAATCCTTTTTGTCCTCGGTTTCTTCATCCACATCCGTATTTTCCTTTTCGAAATCATCAAACATTTCTATCACTTCCGGTCCAAAAATATCATGTAAATACGAATATATCTCTTTATTATTTATCTCTCTGTTCTGCTTTCTGATTATATTCTTCTTCAGGTCAATTCTTACCTGATTTATCCATTCCTCTATCTCTTTAGCCTCCTGGACATTAACACGCAGCTTTCCATAAAAATAATCCATACTAAGAAGCATTAGCTCTTTGTTCACCTCGTTGATATGCTTTGGAATATCAAGAAGAATATCTTCTTTTTCTTCTATCTTGCCATTGATATCATCAATAAGTCTCTTATCTGCTTCTAACTTCTTCTCGCGTAGATTATTATCCTCTTCTGTTGCATCGTCCATATTCTGAACTATATTTTCCATAAGCTGCTTTTTAACTTTCTTAAGTTCTTTTAGTTCGGAATTTATCTTTCCCTGTTCGGCAAGCAGGGAAGTCAGTTCACTTTCAGTCATTTTAATTTCTTCGGTCTTGCCGTGAATAGCAAACAATCTGTGCCATTTCTGGTCTAGGACAAGTATCGGTATTTTTTTATTATTTAATGCATTTTTGAAATCCTCAGTTTTCATAGATCCCCCAAAAACTACTTATGATTTTTAACGATATTATAACTAAGCTGCATCAAACTGTCTGAAAGATGCACATTCTCAACCACAACATGATTATTTTTATCAGTATCTACATCCAGGTCTACATGCGCGAAATTCCAAATTGCATTAATTCCAAGTTCAACCAGCTTCTGTGCAATCATATCTGCCTTTGATTTAGGCATCGTAAGCGCAGCTATATCAACCTGATTATCAGCACAGAAATCGCTGAGTTCATCAAGCATCAAAATAGGAATATCTCTGACACGCTTACCCTTAAGTTCTGGATTCACATCAAATAATGCAATAATTACAAATCCTAATTTTTCAAATTTAACATAGTTCGCAAGCGCCTGTCCTAGATTACCCGCACCGATAATAATAATATTATGCTTCTGATCCAATCCTAATATCTTGCCAATTTCATCAAACAGATGCTTGACATTATAACCATATCCCTGCTGTCCAAACCCACCAAAATTATTAAGATCCTGTCTAATCTGGGATGCTGTAACATTCATACGCTTACTTAAATCATTAGATGATATTCTCTCTACACCATCATCTAAGAGTTCACCCAAATATCTGTAATATCTTGGCATTCTGCGAATAACTGCCTGCGATATTTCTTTTTGCAATTTATTTTCCTCCTAATCTTTTCTGTCAAAACACAGAAAAACCCTAAAATAATTATAGAATTTTACAAATCACATGTCAATCCGTGAAATATTTAACATACATCTATAATTGATTTTAGGGTTAATATATATCATTTGATAAATATTATTAAATACTCATCCTAAAGCCAGGACTATAATGAAGCCTCAAGTTCTTCCCTGATAGCCTTGATAAATCCCTCACTATTTAAAACAGTTGGATCAGGAATTGTAGTGATAAGGGCAAGATCCTTCGTCATCTTTCCTGACTCGATAGTCTTAAGACAGGCTGACTCAAGCTTATCTGCAAATGTACAAAGTTCATTTATTCCATCAAGTTCTCCTCTTTTTCTAAGAGCACCTGTCCATGCAAATATTGTTGCAACAGAGTTCGTTGAAGTCTCCTCACCCTTAAGGTGCTTGTAATAATGTCTCTGTACAGTTCCATGAGCTGCTTCATACTCAAAGTATCCATTAGGTGATACAAGAACTGATGTCATCATGGCAAGTGAACCAAATGCAGATGAAATCATATCACTCATAACATCTCCATCGTAGTTCTTACAAGCCCAGATAAATCCACCTTCTGATTTCATAACACGGGCAACAGCATCATCAATCAATGTGTAAAAATATGTAATACCAGCCTTTTCAAACGCCTCCTTGTACTCGGCATCAAATATCTCCTGGAATATATCCTTAAATGTGTGATCGTATTTCTTTGAAATTGTGTCTTTAGTAGCGAACCATAAATCCTGCTTTGTATCAAGTGCATACTTGAAGCAGCTGTGAGCAAAGCTTTCTATTGAATCATTAAGGTTATGCTGTCCCTGGATAACACCAGCACCTGTGAAATTATGGATAAGCTCTCTTACCTCTGTTCCATCCTCTGCTGTATATACAAGTTCTGCTTTGCCAGCTCCAGGAATCTTCATCTCTGTAGCCTTGTAAACATCACCATATGCATGACGTGCGATTGTGATTGGTTTTGCCCATGTTCTGACATTTGGCTCAATTCCTTTAACAACGATTGGTGCACGGAATACTGTACCATCAAGCATAGCTCTTATTGTTCCATTAGGGCTCTTCCACATCTCTTTAAGATTATATTCTGTCATTCTTGCTGCATTTGGAGTGATAGTTGCACACTTAACAGCAACACCATACTTCTTAGTTGCATTTGCAGAATCAACTGTAACCTGGTCGTTTGTACGGTTTCTTTCTTCAAGTCCTAAATCATAATACTCTGTCTTAAGTTCTATAAATGGATTTAATAATTCGTCCTTAATCATCTGCCAGAGAATTCTGGTCATTTCGTCTCCATCCATCTCAACCAACGGTGTTGTCATTTTAATTTTTTCCATTGCAAATATCTCCTCTTCCACACAAGAATACTCAAATGTATAAATTTTTATCAAAATCATTTTATATAATATTGTTATTTGCGTCAATTATTTTTCTTTGAAATTTTGTAACATTATCTTCACTTGCACATAAACTATCATGTAAAAACTTTTAGGAGGTCACTTATGAGTGATTTAGCAGCAACAAATTGTGGATGTAGCGAAGGAAACGGATGTAATTCAATTATCTGGATTATTCTTTTACTTTGCTGCTGTAACGGAAACGGTAATGGATTCTTTGGAAACAACGGATGTGGAGACAACAACAGCTGTATCTGGATCATTCTCTTACTTTGCTGCTGTGGATGTGGCGGAAATAACAACGGCGGCTGCTTCTAAAACCTTAAAGGAGGAACAGTTCTACCCTGTTCCTCCTTTAGTATTTTCATCTGATTTATATGAATTTGCATTAAATGGTATCTGACATTTATCTATATTCTTTTTCCGTTTGACACACTCCATATCAATCTCATATATGTCATTTCCATCAATTATTAATTTTTTCATCTCATATACACATCATTCTTAATCTTTGTTCTTTTTAATATATTATGTCAGAAATGTAATAAAGTACATAGAATAACATATATATTATTAAAAAAAGGTTTAATATGGACGAACAGAATATTTTCACACCATATGATGAAGCTATGCAGACAAAAGAATTGCAAATCTTAAAGACAATACTGCCTTACGCAGATGCAAACATCCAGCGGCAGCTCTCTATGCTTATACAGTTTATCCAGATACGCAATGCTGGAAATATAAGTCTTACTGCAACAGAAATAAATCCCGCAATAGACAAAAAGACCGCAATGTTGTCTGAAATCAAAAAATTCTGCACCCCTAAAGAACAGGAAACCATTGATACACTATTAAATATAATGTGCGTAATGGATAACTATGAATTCATGTTAAAATAAGGAGTCTAAATGGACAAATATCTCGATAATATGTCACCCGAGAAACAAAAATTTATCAAAAAATTTATCAATGAACAAAAACCAAACGATCCCAAAAAAGCTTTACCATTTATCATGAACTATGTGGCAATGGCAAAGAAAAACAATATAAATTTTTCAAAGGATGAGATAATTTTTCTGTACAATCTCTATAGCACTTCTTTTACAGAAGAAGAAAAACAGAAATTAGATAAAATATTCAAAACATTACAATGAATCTAAATCTATCTGCAGAATCTTATCTATTGGAGAAGTACTCACTCCTTTTCCATCAGTGCCTTCAAAGTACTTCTCCCCTGCAGATTCAAATATCACGCTTAGTTTCCCGTCATTAATATCTATCTCTTCCGAGCCAGGTGGCATCTCAATTGATACTGCAGGCGAATCTGTTTTAGACGCCATCTGTATCACTGAAAAATATTTGCGGATATATGATGACGATCTGCGTCCGTATGAAGTGCTAAGGTAAACAGCCCCATCCTCATCAAATGCTATCCCCTGAACTTTTGCAGGAATTTTGTACGTGCTTAATGTCTTAAGTGAATCACTTTTCTTGTCGTAAAAATATGCCTTCATCTTTGAATTTATAAATTTTGTATGTGTAGCAATCCACAGCCTGTTGCCATAATATGTGATGCATGAAGGAACATTTGAGACCTTATAAATATCAACCACTTCCGTGGCATCAACCACTTCACCACTATTCTGACTTGCCATAAGCTGGATAAAATCATAAGAAATTCTCTCTATTGCATTTTTGCTTGAATTACATACCCAGACATTTTCTCCGTCAAAAGCAATTCCGCCCAGGTGGCTTGCAGGATCCATTCCAAGTGTAAAAAGATAATCACCTGTGTCTTTATCGATAACCATAAGCGATCCCAGACAATCATCCTCATCAGAGTACGAAGTAATCAGAATATAATCATCCGTAAAGCATATTCCCTGTGGACACTGGGATTTGCTGAATATAAAATCATTAAACCAGTCATCATCTTTGGTAGAAGGCATTCCTGGTATAAGAACATCCTCGCAAAAATTATACTTGCAGTCCTTTAGAAAAACAGTCTCCGGACTTAATTTCTTATTCGATGTATATTTGTAATTTTCAACACTTTTATAATTATCAAGAACCCTTGACCATCTTGCATATACAACAATTGCTTTGTTTCCACTATATTCGATAGACGATACTTCTTTGGTATATTTGTGGTTTAAATACCAGCCTTTAAAATAATAACCGCATCTATATGGTTTTCTTAGCTTAACAGTCTCTCCCTGATGTACCCCTCTTATAGTAAATGGATTCTCAGCCCCGCCATCCAGACAATATACAATATATGTGCATTCTTCCTGTTTTGCATAGCTGTCATATAAATCACTTGAAGAATAAGAACCAGACGAAGACATAGTGTCCCCGTCTGGTATCTTTGCATTTACAGTACTGTGGCAAAACAATATTGCCACAATACATATAAATAAAATATTAAAATAAAATATAAGTCTACTCTTCAACGTCAACAAGTTTGCTTGCTCTCTCCTCAATTTGTTTCTTAGCCACATCATCCGGAGCCTGCTCATATCTCTGGAACTCATATGAGAATGTACCACTTCCACTTGTCATTGAGCGAAGCTGTGTATTGTATCCATATAATTCAAGATATGGTATATCCGCTACAATTTCTGAATTGCCATTGTCTAAAGGATTCATACCCATAACTCTTCCACGACGCTTATTAAGGTCTCCCATTATATCACCTGTATAAGCATCTGGCACAATAACCTTAAGCTGAGCAATTGGCTCTAAAAGAACTGGTGAAGCTTCCATAAAACCTTTCTTAAAAGCCTGTGTTGCGGCTACCTTAAATGCCATCTCTGATGAATCGACTGGATGATATGTTCCATCATATAGCACTGCCTTTACTCCAATAACCGGATATGCCGCAAGTGGACCTCTCTTAACAGCTTCAGCAATACCTTTTTCTACAGCAGGGAAAAAGTTCTTTGGCACTGCACCACCTACAACACACTGTTCAAAAACATATGGTGTCTCAGGTTCATCTGATGGTTCAAATGTCATCTTAACATGACCATACTGTCCATGTCCGCCTGATTGCTTTTTGTACTTATATTCAACATCAGATTTCTTTCTAATTGTCTCCCTGAAAGCAACCTTTGGTCTCATAAGTTCTATTTCAACCTTGTATCTCTCAAGCAGGATGCTCGCAATCACTTCAAGATGTAAATCTCCCATTCCATACAAAAGTGTCTGTCCGTTTTCGCTGTCATTTACATGCTTAATGGTAAGGTCTTCCATTAATATTTTCTGAAGTGCCTGTGATATCTTATCCTCATCACCTTTGTTCTTTGCCTTATATCTCTTTGACACATATGGTCTTGAAATTGAAGTTCTGATATATGCAACCGGATTATTCTTTGTAGACAAAGAATCAGTTGTGAGTGTCTTGGTAAGCTTAGCCAATGCACCTATATCCCCCGCATGTAACTCTGAAACTTCTTCTGTTTTATTGCCACGAAGAACATATAAACGTCCAATCTTTTCTTCAAAATCTCTATGAAAATTATATAGCACATCATCTGTTTTTAAAACCCCGGAATTGACTTTTATAAGGGAATATTTGCCAATATAAGGGTCTACAATCGACTTGAAAACATATGCTGACTTTGGCTTGGAGAAATCATAATTAGCAGCGTATACTTCATTTGTCTTAGTATTAATTCCTGCACATTCTCTCTTATCAGGGCTTGGTAAATACTTAACAATATCAGCCATAAGTGTATACATTCCACGTGCCATAATATTAGATCCCATAAGAACAGGAACAATAGAACCATCTATAACATTCACACGCAGTGCCTGACGAATCTCATCTTCTGAAAATTCATCACCATTAAAATATCTGTCCATAAACTCTTCGCTTGTCTCTGCAACAGCTTCAAGTAACGCATCCCTGCATATTCCAAGATTCTCCTTTGAATATTCTGGCACTTCAAATTTCTCAACTGTGCCATCATCTTTCCAGCGTTTTGCCTTCTGCTGTACGACATTTACATACCCTACGAATTTAGCATCTTCTCTTATCGGCAGATGGAATGGTGCTATCTTCTTGCCATACATCTTCTGCAACTCTTCTACAACCTGTCTGTAACTTGCATTATCAATATCCATTTCTGTAACAAAAATCATTCTTGGCAGCTTATACTTCTCGCACAGCTCCCATGCCCTTTTTGTTCCAGCTTCTATTCCAGACTTACCAGATACAACAATAATTGCCGCATCAGCAACAGAAACAGCCTCTTCCACTTCTCCTACAAAATCAAAATAGCCTGGTGTATCTAAGATATTAACCTTGACATCTCCCCATGGAATTGGCAAAAGTGAAGTATGTATAGAAAACTTACGCTTTATCTCTTCCTTGTCAAAGTCACTAATAGTATTACCATCTCCAACCGTTCCCATACGGTTCGTAATGCCTGCAAGATATGCCATTGCCTCTGCAAGTGACGTCTTACCACATCCTCCATGTCCAAGAAGGACTACATTTCTAATCTTATCAGTCGTGTAAACATTCATAGATTTGACCCCCTATACATTTTATATATGGATATATTGTACTAATATTTATTAATATTTACAATAGTTTTATGCAAAATATACACTTTATCTCTTTAAAGTTAAAAAGTTCTTTTAGATATTGTTAAAATATAGTACAATAAACCAGAACTTGCTATTTTATGGAGGCAATTATGAACTTTAAAAAAATTGGATTTATCGGCCTTGGACTTATAGGTGGCTCCATCGCTATGAAAATAAAAAAAGACAATCCAGATACACTTATATATGCAACTGCCGGACGGGAATCCACTATAAAAACGGCATATGAAATGGGATTAACTGAGAACGACACCAAAATTCCCCTTGAGGCATTCAAGGATTTTGACCTGATATTTCTATGTGCGCCTGTACAGAAGAATCTTCAATATCTGCGCGAACTAAAATCAATCATAAATCCAAACTGTTTTATCACTGATGTCGGAAGCACCAAGACAGAAATTCATAACGAGGTAATTGCATTAGGACTTGAAAAGAACTTCATCGGCGGTCACCCAATGACAGGTTCCGAGAAGACAGGACTAGAAAATGCGGACATGCTCCTTCTTGAGAATGCATACTACATTATCACTCCAACTAATCAGACATCAGAATCTATCGTAAATGATTTCCGCAGTCTCGTGGCATCACTTGGCTCTATTCCACTTATACTTGACTATAACGAGCACGATTATGCAACAGCTGCAATCAGTCATCTGCCTCATATGATATCTTTTGCTCTTACTAATCTCGTAAAAGATATAGACCATGACTCTACTATGAAGACAATTGCAGCAGGTGGATTTCGAGATATGACACGAATAGCAGCCTCTTCGCCAGTAATGTGGCAGAATATATGCTTCTCCAACAAAGAGCAGCTTCTTAAGCTTATGAAGCTGTATCAGGAAGCTTTTAGTTCACTTACTCAGATGGTCGAAGATTCCAACGAGCAGAAATTACTTGATTATTTCCAGTCCGCTAAAGACTACAGGGATTCTCTCACAATTCCAGCCAAGAGACACATGGAATCATGCTTTGAAATATATGTTGATTTAGCAGACGTAGCTGGAGGCATTGCAATAATTGCAAGTCTTCTTGCATTCAGTGGCGTAAACATCAAGAATATTGGTATTATAAATAATCGCGAATATGAAGAAGGTGTTCTACGAATCGAATTCTATGACAATAATGCCCTGGAGCTGGCAATAGAAATTCTAAATGAAAAGAACTACAATATACACAGGCATTAATCTCAAAAGGACTATACAGCATATCACTTATCTGATACTGCTATATAGTCCTTATTTGTAGTATAAATAATTATGATTGAAGATGTAAAAAGATATCATCAATGCATGCTTGTGTGCAATTAGATGTATACCTTGTATCACATTATACTTTCAAGAACATCAAAATAATTCTCAAATGTCTTCCGACAGCAAAGTGGATTCTCTATTTCAATTCCATCAGTCACAAGTCCACAAATTGCAAATGACATCGCAACTCGATGGTCTTCAAATGTCTTAATCAAACATCCCTTAACCTTGCCTGGAATAATAGTAATAGTACCCTCTTTCTCTGATACTTCTATCCCCATCGCTGTAAGATTCTCTATTATTGCGTTAATCCTGTCACATTCCTGAAAACGGATATGACTGACACCTGATATCTGTACTTTCCCACTTGCAAAAGGCGCAATCGCAGCTAATGTTAACGTCTGGTCAGAAAAAGTTGACAAATCCCATTTGCCACCTTTTAGTATATTATCCTCAGGCGGACAGACTACAATTCCATCTTTCTTCTCCTCTAGCACACAGCCCATATCCTCTAAAACATTCAAAAACTGGATATCTCCCTGAAGACTCTTAGAATGTACTCCATTTACCATTGAGGTAACTCCCAGTAACGGACTCATAGCATAAAAATAACATGCCGCAGACATGTCTGGTTCAATATTATAGTCGCGATTTAGATAATACGAATCTCCAGAAATAAAATATTCTGCTGTGTACTGCGTATCATCAAGCCGTTCTACTCTGACACCAAACTGTTCCATCATCTGTATAGTCATATCCACATATGCCATACCATGTGTACCTGTAACCTTAATTCTAAAATCAGAATCAAATAGTACAGACGATATAAGAAGTGCACTGAGGAACTGACTGCTTTTGTCTACATCAACCACCACTTCGTTCTTGCGCATATCAGGACATCCAATCCCAAAAGGAAAATGATTCTCTTCCTGACCATATGTAATAACTGATCCTAAATCTTCCAAAGACTCAAGAAGCTCTTTCATCGGTCTCTTCTTCATCTGCTCTGATGAGTCTATATAATACTCTCCATCCGACAATCCCAGATATGCTGTAAGGAATCTGGCAGCAGTTCCTGCACTTCCTACATTAATATGAGCTTTCTTCTTAGGAATAACACCCCCAAGACCATCAATTGTCACTATACAATTTTCTTCATCTACATCCACCGTAAATCCAAGATCTATAAGTGCCTGAATAAAATGCCTTGAATCATCACTAAAAAGAACCCCTTTTAATCTGCTTCGACCTTTTGCCAAAGCTGCAATTAAAAGGGCTCTATTGGTGATGCTCTTAGAACCTGGAACCGATACTTCAATCGGATGCGGATTCTTAATCTGCTTCACTTTATAAATCATTGAAAATCTGATAAATATCAATCTTAAGTGCATCTGTATCCGTCATACCGATAAATGTAGCACCGTACTGATATCCTCCTTCTACTTCTTTGCGACGTACAATCTCGATAACTGCATCTACGACTTCTTTCGTCCAGATCTGAATCTTTGTATCATAGTATGTTCCAGTCTCAAGTTCCTGGCTTGCCTTAAAACCAACACCACTTCTGGAAATATCTGTCACATCAACATGAATATACTTAAGTGTTGTGATTCCTTCCTCATCAAGCCTCTCAAGCTGTATAGACACGTCAAGGTCAAGTCTTTTGTGCTTTCTTTTTTCTTCCATTAATTTAGCTCCTATTTCTGTAAATTCCAAAAACGCTTATGCGTCCAAGTTACTTATTTATTCATATATTCTATTATAAAATTTCATATTTTACAAGTATTAGTTAGCATGCGGGTTTGATTACTCCTCAGACGCAAGCTTGACACTGCGCTGTCAGGCTATGCGCCAGAGTGTTAATTATTGAACATGCGGTTTTATAAACATCGCATCCCCAAAACTAAAGAATCTGTATTTTTCTTCAACTGCTTCTCTATATGCAGACAAAACATTCTCCCTGCCTGCAAGTGCTGACACAAGCATGACAAGAGTAGACTGTGGCAGATGGAAATTTGTGATAAGTCCATCAATCACTTTAAACTTATAACCAGGATAAATAAATATCTCTGTCCATCCGCTGCACTCAC
Source organism: uncultured Agathobacter sp. (assembly GCA_934359755.1). Classification (GTDB taxonomy): domain Bacteria; phylum Bacillota; class Clostridia; order Lachnospirales; family Lachnospiraceae; genus Roseburia. Next base: position 72,317 of record CAKRLV010000006.1, on the reverse strand, counting down.
GAAGCATTCCATTTTCATCCGCAGCGGATTCAAGAGTTCTGGTACTAGTTGTACCTACCGAAATAACACGGTGTCCCGACTTCTTAGTACTGTTAATCATATCGGCTGCTTCCTTTGATACCATATAAAATTCTGAATGCATATGGTGGTCGAGAATATTATCAACCTTAACAGGTCTGAAAGTTCCAAGACCTACATGTAAAGTAACCTCAGCAATATTCACACCCTTTTGTTTTACCTGTTCGAGCAGCTCTTTTGTAAAATGAAGCCCTGCCGTCGGTGCTGCCGCTGAACCATCATACTTTGCATAAACAGTCTGATAACGATTCTTATCCTTTAATTCATGTGTGATATATGGTGGAAGGGGCATCTGTCCAAGCTGATCTAGAATCTCTTCAAATATTCCTTCGTATTCAAACTTTATAAGTCTGTTTCCCTCGTCTACTACATCAACAACCTCACCGACAAGAATTCCATCACCAAATACAATACGTGCACCCGGTCTTGCTTTCTTTCCTGGCTTTACAAGAGTCTCCCACACATCATTCTCATTTCTCTTGAGCAAAAGCACCTCTATTTTCGCATTTGTTCCTTCTTTTGCTCCGTATAAACGTGCCGGAATAACCTTTGTATTATTCAGGACGAGGCAGTCTCCCGGCTCTAAATAGTCTATAATATCTTTAAATATTTTATGTTCGTATTCTCCCGTCTCTCTATCAAGTACCATAAGCCTTGAACTCGAACGGTCCTCCAGAGGATCCTGTGCTATAAGTTCCTCTGGAAGTTCATAATCAAAATCTTTAACATCCATAATCTCACCTATTATTAGCGAAGAGCAACTCCAAGACTCTTAGAAAGATGATCTAATACATCATTTACATAGCTTTCAATCATCTTAGTTGTGAACTCTTCATCCTTTGGTGTAAATACAACAGTAAACGCCATACTCTTCTTATCTGCTGGAAGCTGTATGCCTTCGTATACATCAAAAAGAGTGATGTCTGTTACATATTCACAAGCTTCTTTGATTCCATTCTCAATCTGCGCACAAGTGATACCTTTATCAACAACAAATGCAAAATCTCTCTTCTCCTGCGCATATTTTGAAATAGGTATAAATACCTGTGACTTTCCATACCATTTTGTTAGTTTCTTCAGGTCGATTTCCATGATGTATCCATCTACACGCATGTCAAGCTCATCTTTAATCTCGTAAGAAATCTTACCAAGGTATCCAACCTCATCACCATCACAAATAATTTTAGCTGTCTGATAAGGATGTAAGTATGGCTTTGCAGCTGTCTCATACTCAAACTCAATATCAAGAGTATCTGCAACAGTCTCAGCCATTCCCTTGATAGTAAAGAATGACTCATTCTCACCAAATACACCAACCGAAAGGGTCTCTCTCTCATCCGGGTACTCTGTAAGTGGAAGATCCTTCGGAATGAATACATTGCCAAGCTCATATAATCTTCCTGAAAGAATTCCTCTCTTCTGGTTTCTTGCAATTGCGTGAATCATCTGTGGTGCAAGTGTTGTTCTCATAAGTGAAAGTTCAACATTTATAGGGTTGATAAGGCTGATTGCCTTTCTCTCTATTGCATCCTCTGGTAATCTTAGCATATCGAGATCAGAAGGTGAGAAAAACGAATAATGAATGGCTTCATACGCACCAGTTGCGCAAAGTGCATTCTTAAGCTTAAGTTCTGTCTTCTGTCTTAAATTACTTCCTCCAAGTGTCACTTTTGCAGTAGGCATAAATGTAGGAATTACATGCTCATATCCATACATTCTGATAACCTCCTCTGCAACATCTGGATATGAATCCATATCCTCTCTATATGCAGGAACCTGTATTGTTAGCTCATCACCATTAATCTTTGGCTGGAAGTTCAAATTCTCAAGGATTCTTAAAATATCCTCATCCGGAACCTTGATTCCCAGGACTCCGTTTACTCTGTCAATGCTTACCTTCATCTCCTGTGGCTCAATAGAGTTACCTGTGTTAACTTCTACCTGAGTCTTTGAAACCTTACCACAGCCAAGCTCATCTATGAAATGAAGTGCTCTTTTCATTGCCATAACTGTTGTGTATTCATAAACACCCTTTGAATAAAGTGCACTTGAATCAGACACCTGACCCAACGCTCTTGAACTCTTTCTGATATTATCTCTTGCAAATTTAGCAGCCTCAAACATAACCTCTGTAGTAGTATCTTTGATTTCAGAATTAAGTCCACCCATAATTCCTGCAAGTGCAACTGGCTTAACTCCATCACATATAACAAGGTTAGAATCATTGAGTTCAAATTCTTTTTCATCGAGAGTTACTATTTTCTCGCCATTATTTGCTCTTCTGACATTAATCTGATTGCCCTCAAGATAAGAATAATCAAATGCATGCATAGGCTGTCCAAGTTCTTTGAGAATATAATTTGTGATATCTACGATGTTCGAGATAGAACCAATACCGACAAGAGCAAGTCTTCTTCTCATCCACGCAGGCGACTCCTTGATTTCTACATCATGAACATAGTGAGCAATATATCTAGGACAGATATCCTGTGCTGTTACAGATACTTTGAAATCTTTCTTCTCAACATCTGTCTCTTTATAATCAAGAGCTAATTCCTTACATTCTTTGCCAAGTACAGCTGCAACTTCCCTTGCAATACCATAAATGCTCTGGCAGTCTGGTCTGTTGGCAGTGATTGCAATATCAAAAATCCATTCATCTAATCCAACTATTGGCTTAACATCTGCTCCAACTTCTGCATCATCAGGAAGAACCAAAAGTCCATTATATCCTGCGCCCGGATAAAGGTCTTCATTTAATCCAATCTCAACACCTGAACAAAGCATACCAAATGAATCATATCCTCTAAGCTTGCCCTGTTTAATCTCCATTGTTCCCTCGATTGTGACATGGTCCTTGGCTGTTGCATATACAGTAGCTCCAACAAGAGCCAATGGATATTTACCACCTGTATGAACATTATCAGCTCCGCAGCAAATCTGGAATGTTCCATGTTCACCTGCATTAACTTTGCATAAATGAAGATGTGTCTCTGGAATTGGTTCACATTCCTCTACAAGTCCTACTACAACATTTGAGATATCTTTTCCAACCTCAATAAGTTCTTCTACTTCAAATCCACACGAAAATAATTTCTCTTCTAATTCCTTTGGTGTTACATCTATATCTACATATTCTTTTAACCAGCTAAGTGGTGCTAACATAATAAGCCTCCTTATATCTACAATTAATCGTCAATCTGTTTCAATACTCTGATATCTGATTCAAACAATGATTTAATGTTGTTGATACCATATTTAAGCATTGCAACACGCTCTATACCAATACCAAATGCAAATCCGCTGTATTCATTAGTATCAATTCCACAGCCCTCAAGAACCTTATGATTTACAACTCCTGCACCAAGTACTTCAATCCAGCCAGTACCCTTGCAAAGCTTGCATCCTTTACCGCCACACTGGAAACAGCTTACATCTACCTCAACAGAAGGCTCTGTAAATGGAAAATATGATGGTCTTAATCTTGTTGAAGTTCCATTTCCGAAGATTTTCTTAACAAACTCATCAAGCATACCTTTTAAATCACAAAGTGTAATTCCTTTATCAACTACAAGGCCTTCCATCTGTGTAAACATTGGAGAGTGTGTAGCATCATCATCTGAACGGAATACCTTACCAGGTGAAACAACCTTGATAGGCGGCTTCTTAGCTTCCATGACATGAACCTGACCTGCCGACGTCTGTGTACGAAGCAAAAATTCAGGTGACAAATAAAATGTATCCTGCATATCACGGGCTGGATGATCTTGTGGTGTATTGAGTGCAGTAAAATTATAATAATCTGTCTCGATCTCAGTTCCTTCATATATCTCAAATCCCATTGATGCAAATATATCGGTAAGCTGGTTTCTTACCTGTGTTACCGGATGAAGATTACCTTTTGCAGACTTCTGTGCCGGCATCGTGACATCAATTTTCTCACTCTCATATCTGCGCTTTAATGCCTCTTCCTCAAATCTTACTTTCTTCTCTTCGAGTAAAGCCTCGATAGCCTCTCTTGTCTCATTAACCCATTGTCCAACCTTTGGACGGTCTTCTGGAGCTACATCTTTCATTCCTTTTAATACAGCTGTAAGCTCTCCCTTTTTACCAAGAACAGCCTGACGGACTTCGTTTAATTTCTCGAGTCCTTCTGAATTTTCAATCTCTGCTATTGCACTTTCCTTGATTTTCTGCAATTTTTCTTTCATCATTACTCTCCTTTGCTATAACATGTTTCAAGAATATAATTCTATAGCGTTATATAGGAATAGAACTTTCCCATAAAAAAAGTTCCGTCCCTAAATAGGGACGAAACTTATATTCCGCGATACCACCCTGATTCCCGAACAAAATATCCGAGCTCTCAATTACTACGTAACGTGTAGTCAACCGTCACAAACTACTCTATCTTCATCTATGCAGCTCCTGTGGGAACTTCGACAAATAACCCTTACTAAAGAAAGCTCTCAGCCAGTGACTCTCTATCTCTGATAGTGGAATTAAATGCTACTATACACATTCATCGCCTTTAACACTTGTGTTATTCTAGCATAGTCCTAAAAAAACATCAAGTTTATTTTAAATCTTTCCTAAGTCCTTTTGGATAATGATTCTTAATCATCGCTCCAGCTATCTTTCCCCAGCCTGCCGAATAACCATCTATGCATACAAGGCACCAGCCTTTTTTTCCTCTATAATCATCAGCGCTATCCACAGCAATTCCCATACCATTAAAATACGGACAGACTCTGTCATCATCTACTGGCAGATTTATATAATTATTTACATCTTCCTTCGATAATGTAAGTGCAAGTGAATGTGACGGTTCAAATCTGTTTTTCTTGAACTCTCCAAGATGAAGTCCTGCCCTTAGTATATGAATCTCTGATAAATCAGGGCAGCCCTCCGGCAACATATATAGCTGCTCTCCAAATTCAACTAATCTTTCAGTGTCTATTTCTTTTATAAATCCATCTGTCAAAGTATTCTCTAAAAATTCCATAAAATATGCCATTTTCTCTTTTGGCAGAACCGCCTTGTTCTTTTTCCTGCGAGGCGGCATTTTCTCTTCTTCCATAAGATTTAACGTTCCAGCCTTAACAAGCACTGCTACGAAATGCCCCTCGCCCTTTAACCGGTGTGGCCACAGTCTAAATGCTCCTTTTTTCTCCAAAAGAGACTTACTAAACCATGGTGCATCTTTTCCGTCCAACATAAAATCCGGATGTTTTTCAAGAAAGCTGCTTATAACCTCTTCATTCTCTTCCTTTGAAAATGTACATGTCGAATACACAAGATGTCCTCCTGGCTTAAGCATCATTGCTGCATTATCAAGAATTTCACTCTGCCTCTTTGCACAAACCAAAACCTGCTGTGGACTCCATTCTTTTATTGCCTCTGGATTTTTTCGAAACATCCCCTCGCCTGAACATGGCGCATCAACCAGTATTGCATGGAAAAAAGAAGTAAATTTATCAGCGAGCCTGAAACTATCCTCATTTGTCACAATAGCATTTCTTATTCCCATTCTCTCTATATTTGAAGAAAGTATCCTGCATCTGGTATTGTTAATCTCATTCGAGACAAGCATTCCCTTTTGTCCCAGATATGAAGCAAGCTGGGTACTTTTCCCCCCTGGTGCAGCGCACAGATCAAGAACCTTCATCCCTAGCTCTACCCCAAGAATAGAAGCCGCCGACATTGCACTGGGTTCCTGAATATAATAAAGTCCCATCTCATGATATGGATGTTTGCCCGGATGCATATCACTTAAATAATATAGTCCGTTTTTCTCCCATGGCACCCTTTCTTCTTCTGGTGCAAATTTCTCTGTCACCAAAGAATAATCATTCTCTTTAAGCTTAAGCGGATTCAGTCGTAAAGCCTGATATTTGTTATTCTGATAACAATATTCAAACTCATTCCACTCGTCTGCAATTATTTCTTTTATTTTATCTTCAAATCCTTCTGGTAAATTAAATTCCATCTCTCATCCACCTGTATTTTATTTCGTCTAGTATAGCCCAGTTACATCCTTAATTTCAACATTTTTATAGTAATACCTGATTATCATCTCATAATTTTGCCCTTCACCGGCAAGCTTATTTGCGCCATACTGACTAAGCCCAATATCATGCCCAAACCCTGCTCCATTTAGTGTGATATATTTATCTCCACATTCACCAATTTCAAAACATGAACTTGGAATTGATGACAAATCTTTTCTCACCTGACCATTATATAAAATTATACTATCAATGCCTCCGCCAAGAAACCTTCTTATTTTATTTTCATCTTTAAATACAATTTCACCATGTTCAAAGATTGCCTTAATCTTTATAGCATAGCCATGTTCGCTTTTCTTTGTCACTTTAATATCTTTCAACTTTCCATAATCAGAATTAACAATGCTGTTTTTATTTATTTTGGCTGTCCATCTGTAATACGGCGAATTACTATCCTCAGACTCAACTGAACTTATATAAGCTGGTGTCTCACTTCCCCATAAACGCATATTCTCCGTATTTCCTGAACTTGTTGAAAAATAATAACAATTTATAAGTTCACCATTATATGTAATAACCATTCCTTTTGTCTCATCAACAGCCTGATTCGAACTATCATGAGCACCGCATGAATTATATACCTGATAAGATGTAGAATCATCAAGATTAGCATCATACTGTTTATAAGCTGGATTTTTTATATTCATATATGCAAAAGTTCTAGCACAGACTGCCTGTGTCTTTAATGCCTCCTTAGAAAACTCAAGTGGCATTTCCGACGGAATTACATACTTTACATATGTCTCAATCGGCAGTTCATTGACTATCACATATCCCATTTTTGTACTTGTAATTGTAATTGTTCCCTCATATTTTTTCTTTTTAAATGTAAGCTTAACATCTTCTTTACTACTTCTTAACGTAACCTTCTTATTCTTTCCATCTGCAAAAAATTCAGATGCAGTAAAACTGGTTCCTGTAGATTGCCCATTTACGTATATCTCACTCTTTGCAGTCACTTTTATATCTTTATGGTATAAAGAACTTTTATTCTTTAATAAGACCTTTATAGATGTAGTATTATCATCCACATATGTTTCCTGTATCTGTTCTTCTGACTGTGTATCCGATTGTGAATGACCGGCTGTTTCATACTGTGTATCCGGTTGTGGCAGACTGTCAGTTTTCACCTGAGTATCTGGCGGCAATGTGCTTTCCGTCAAGTCCTGTGCATCTGGCTGTGACTGACTTTCTGTCTGATTTTTCGTATCTGACAGCGATTTGATTGCGTATACTTTCTTTATCTTTCCATCTTTTGCCTCTATATCTGCAAGCCCTGTATACGAATCTTTTAATTTGCCGCTGCTGACATATTCATTTCCATCGTGGACAAAACAAATATATCCGCCTGTACAGGATGTAATATATGCCGCATTATAATAATTTTCGCTAAGATTATCTATCTTTTTTTCATCCTTTCGTATTTCCAAAAATATAATCACGCCTGTAATCAAAACACAAAATCCTATGATAATAAAAATAATAGTTAGTAGCTTTTTCATAATACACCTTCCCAAGTCAGCTCTATGCTATATAAGAGAATTTCTTCTATAGCGCAAAATAAGCTGTTGCACTATGTGCAACAGCTTCATCTTCTGTAATTCATAATATTCTTTTGCGCTTTAAAATCTTTGGTATTTGAAAATGCAATCTTTTGTAAATTATCTTTTGTGAATACCCAAAATGCCGGTTCCTGCAATTTAGACTCCTAGCTGACTGCTAGGTGGGTAACCGCAATCTATCCTCTGTCTTCCACTGGCTGTAACTCCACGCAGAATGCATGGCAGCTCATCGTACGCACTGATGCGGCCTGACATCAAATAGAAAATATAAGAATCCCATAAAAGTAAATGTAGGTTCTAAATATACAGGATTATCGTACATCTCAGGCTAAGTATTCACTTGTTTTGGTAACTTGATTATACTTTATCATGTGTAAAATTTCAACCAAAAATTCCCGACAGTTTTTTCCATTATTTAACGAACTTATAATAAGTATTTTTATCAGTTTTTACAAATAGTAAAAAAGTCACATTTAATGATTGATAATTCAATTTTTTTAGTGTAAAATATACATATACTATTTTTAAAGGAGCCTTGGAAATGACAATTGACAATTTAAAAATACTTATTTGCGACGATTCTATTCTTGCAAGAAAACAACTTAAGGATATGATTTCAACTCTTGGAAAGCCTGAATTTATCGAAGCATCAGATGGGCAGGGCGCAATAGACAAATATAAAGAAACCAATCCTGACATAGTATTCCTTGATATAGTTATGCCTAAGAAAGATGGTAATATTGCAATTGAGGAGATTATTAACTATGATCCGAATGCTGTTATTTTTATTGCCTCTTCAGTTGGTACACAGTCTCAGCTTAAATGTGCACTCCAGGCTGGCGCTAAGGATTTTGTTCAAAAACCTTTAGATTCACAGCAGGTAATAGATATTCTAACAAAATTTATCGAAGGGAGATAAATTATGTATACACAATTTTTTGGAAACTACCTGCTCTCTCAGGGATATGTGAATCAGGAACAGCTTTTTGCCGCTATGCAAAAGCAGTCCTCACAGCATATGAAGCTAGGTACACTCGCTATGCATGCCGGTCTTATGACTGCATCAGAAGTAGATCAGATAGTTATCTTACAGACTCATTATGATAAAAAATTCGGAGAATTAGCTATTGAACATGGCTTTTTAACAAATGAGCAGGTTGTTGATTTATTAAAGACGCAGAACCCTGATTTCCTTTTACTTGGACAGGTTCTTGTCGATGATGGTATAATTACCAATTCCGACTTAGAGAATATTATTGCAGATTATCGCTCTAAGAATGAGATGATAGAATTCGACATGACTATAGAGAATCAGGAAAGTATTTCCCGATTATTCGAGAATTTCTTCATTATGTCTGAGACACCTGTTTCTAAATTTGGCAAAATGTTCTTAGAGTTATTATTCAATAATTTCATTCGTTTTGTGGGTGAGGATTTTACTCCTCTTTCATCTGAGCGTGTTAAAGAATTTCCTACTGAATGTTGTGTTGTTCAGGAGATTATTGGAGATTATTCTGTTTCTGCATACCTTAATATGGATGAAGCAACAGCTATAGAATTTGCATCGAGATATGTTGGAGACCAGTTTACCGAATATGATGAGTATGTTCAGGCTTCCTTAGATGACTTCCTAAATCTCCATAATGGACTTTTTATTGTGAATTGTTCAAATGATTATTCTTTGGAACTTTCAATCTCAGCCCCTGAGCATATTGAGAATTCTATCATTACTTTTGAACATGATGCATATTATTTCCCAATTCTATATTCCTTCGGAATTGTCAATTTCATACTTGAGGTAAAAAAGAAAAGTGATTTAGATTAATTAAATACATACATAAAAGAAGCGTCAACTGACGCTTCTTTTATGTATTAGAAATTTTATATTAATAACTTTCTCTATATTAAATAATTACATTCCAAGATATTTCTTAACAACTGAAGGCATCTGGTCTACTTCACAAACTGTATCATGAAGTACTGGTGCTGTTCTAATCTCTTCGATTGCCTGTGGAACCTTAACATTACCAAGCTTCGACAACTCATCTACAAGCTCAAAATCTTCCATAGAATCATACTTAGAATCAATAGCATTCATTACACTTCTTGTGAACTTGAATGGGCTTGCTGTAGATGCTATAACAGTCTTTGTATCATTATCACCTGTCTGCGCTTTGTATTTGCCGTATACACCTGCCGCTACTGCTGTATGTGTATCGATGATATATCCAGTCTTCTCATATAATGCTTTTATAACTTCTGCTGTCTCCTGCTCACTTGTATAATTACCATAGAAATCATCTAACTTGTTCTTCATATCAGCTGTAATATCATACTTGCCTGTAGTCTGTAACTGTTTCATAAGTTCAGCATTCTTAGCTGCATCATTACCAGCGATATTATAAATAAGTCTCTCTAAGTTAGATGAAATAAGGATATCCATAGAAGGTGAACTTGTAAGAATAAACTCACGATTCTTATCATATGTACCTGTACTAAAGAAATCATATAATACCTTATTCTCATTAGATGCACATATTAATTTGCCAATTGGAAGTCCCATGTTCTTTGCATAGAATGCAGCAAGAATATTTCCAAAATTACCAGTAGGTACTACTACATTAATCTTCTCATCCTTAGCAATTGCACCATTTGCATACATCTTTGCATATGCATATACATAGTAAACAACCTGCGGTACAAGTCTTCCTATATTGATAGAGTTAGCTGATGAGAACTGATATCCGGCTGCGTCCATCTCAGCTGCAAGTGCTTTATCACCAAACATCTGCTTAACACCAGTCTGTGCCTGATCGAAATTACCATTGATTCCTACAACGAAAGTATTCTTTCCTTTCTGTGTAACCATCTGCTTCTCCTGGATAGGACTTACACCATTCTTAGGATAAAATACTATAATCTTTGTTCCCTCTACATCTGCAAAACCAGCAAGAGCAGCCTTACCTGTATCACCAGAAGTAGCTGTAAGTATTACAATATCATTCTTTACATTGTTCTTTCTGGCTGCTGTGATAAGAAGATGTGGCAAAATAGAAAGTGCCATATCCTTAAATGCAATAGTAGAACCATGAAACAATTCCAGGTAATATGCACCATCAGCAGATACAAGTGGTGCTATCTCTGTAGTATCGAATTTGCTGTCATAAGCCTTATTAATACAATTCTTAAGTTCTTCCTCTGTGAAGTCTGTAAAAAACTTCTTCATAACAGCATATGCAGTCTCCTGATATGACATCTTAGCAAGTTCTTCTAATGACACATCCAAAGTTGGAATACTTTCAGGTACAAATAAACCGCCATCATCTGCAAGTCCTTTAAGAATCGCCTGGGATGCAGTTATTTTCTTTTCACTGTTTCTTGTACTAGAATACATCAATTCCATTTTTCTACCTCAATATCTTTCTTATATTTTGATTATTACTGTCTACTTTTTAGAACAACCATGCATCTTACCACTTGTTGCACTGACTATTTCTGAATATATATAAACCCTAATCTCAATTAGAAACATTCTCATAATCATTTGTAAACAATAACTACTTTATTATGTAACAGTATAAAAAAATAATGAACTGGTGTCAACTCATTAGTTTTATGTTAAAATAGAGTTACACAACAATGCAAAATAACAATAGGAGTCATTATGTTACCAGGTGTATACGAAGCAACCAAAAAAGACGGAACCATATACTACCGTTCAAATATCACATTCAAAGGCAAGCACATAAGTCTCGGAAGCTACGATTCTGAGACCGCAGCGCATCAGGCGTATCGTGTTGCATCTGCTATATTATCTGATACTGCGCCAATCGAACAATCCTTTTACATGACATACGCTCTCCCATTTGAGAAAATAGTATCTCTTATAAATTTTCGCGATAATAATATGTATATATCTACCCCTATATATCTGCGTAAAAATCATTTCAGCTATTATTTGAGTATCAATCAGGAGCTTAAATTCGATATAGATGATCTCTTTTACTATTCAAGCCACAAAATCATGCAGCGCAAAGGTCATCTCTTCGTAAATGACTATGGCATGCAGTTAACTATATATAGCAGATACGGCATTAAAAGCCATGCCGTTGAAGGACGTGACTACATATTCGCCAATAATGATCCTACAGACTTTAGATACTCTAATATAATAATAATAAACCGCTACTATGGCGTAACCCGGATAGAGACTGCTGGCAGCTATATGTACCGCTGTAAAATTCATATAAATGGCAACTACACTATCGGCACCTATTCGTCCGAAGAAAAAGCTGCTATTGCTTACAATAAAGCTGTAGACCTTGCAAAACAGCATGGAATCAGCAAGAACTTCCCAGAGAACTATATAGAGACAATGTCAGGAAAGGAATATGCACAGATATACTCCAGGATTGCTATTTCCTCTAATTTCATCGAATATCTTAACAGCCTATAATATCATAGACGGACAAATATTTTGTCATATATTGCAGTATAAGACAAACACCTGGCTTCATCCATATATTGCGGTATACATAATTGCGCAGATGCATAAACATCTGCGCAATTTTATGTAATCATATTATTTCTGATTGATATAGTTAACAAGACCTTCACAGTCTATTATCTTTTGCATAAATGGTGGGAACGCCTGTCCCTGGAATTTCTTACCAGTCGTGATATCTGTAATCACACCAGAATCAAAATCCACTTCCACCTCATCTCCTGCCTCAATAGCAACAGCAGCTTCTGGACATTCAATAATAGGTAATCCAATATTAATAGAATTACGATAAAAAATTCTTGCGAATGTCTCAGCTATAACACAGCTTACTCCAGCCGCCTTGATAGCAATTGGTGCATGCTCTCTCGATGAACCACATCCAAAGTTCTTATTAGCAACTATGATATCACCAGGCTGAACCTTCTTAACAAAGTCCTTATCGATATCTTCCATACAATGAGTTGCAAGTTCCTTCGGGTCTGAAGAATTAAGATAACGTGCTGGAATGATTACATCAGTATCTACATTATCTCCATATTTATAAACATGTCCGTGTGCAGCTTTCATTTCTATTCCTCCACTTCTTACATTACTTCATCAGGTCCAGAAATTTTTCCTGTAATTGCGCTTGCTGCAGCAACAGCAGGGCTTGCAAGATATACTTCCGAATCTACATGTCCCATACGTCCGACGAAGTTACGATTTGTTGTAGAAACGCAACGCTCGCCTTCTGCCATAACACCCATATATCCACCAAGACAAGGTCCACATGTTGGTGTACTTACGATTGCACCAGCCTCAATAAATGTACGAAGAAGACCTTCCTCCATCGCCTGAAGATAAATTTTCTGGGTAGCAGGGATAACGATTACCCTGAGTCCTTTTGCAACCTTCTTGTCTTTAAGAATAGATGCTGCAATTCTAAGATCATCCATACGGCCATTAGTACATGATCCGATTACAACCTGATCTATCTTTACATCGCCTACCTCATCAATAGTTCTTGTATTCTCTGGTAAATGTGGAAATGCTACAGTTGGACGAAGTGTACTAAGATCAATAGTATACTCCTCATCATATACAGCATCCTCATCAGCTTCATACTCTACAAATGGTCTCTTAGAGTGTTCTTTCATGTACTCTCTTGTCAAATCATCAACTGGGAAAATTCCATTCTTTCCGCCTGCTTCAATAGCCATGTTTGCAATTGTAAATCTGTCATCCATAGAAAGATATGAAATGCCTTCACCTACAAACTCCATAGAACGATATAAAGCTCCGTCTACGCCAATCATTCCGATAATGTGAAGAATAACATCCTTACCGCTTACCCATTTAGCTGGCTTTCCAACTATATTGAATTTGATTGCAGATGGCACCTTAAACCATGCCTTACCTGTAGCCATTCCAGCTGCCATATCAGTACTACCAACACCAGTAGAAAATGCTCCAAGTGCTCCATATGTACATGTATGCGAATCAGCACCAATAATAACATCACCAGCAACTGTAAGTCCTTTCTCCGGTAAAAGAGCATGCTCAATTCCCATCTCTCCAACATCAAAATAATTGCTAATCTCATGCTTGCATGCAAATTCTCTTACACATTTGCAGTGCTGTGCTGATTTGATATCCTTGTTTGGAGCAAAGTGATCCATAACAAGAGCTATTTTATCTTTATGAAATACACCGTCAACTTTCATCTTCTCAATTTCGTGAATAGCAACAGGTGATGTAATATCATTACCAAGTACAAGATCAAGATCAGCCTCTATAAGTTGACCTGCTGTGACTGATTCAAGTCCTGCATGTGCAGCAAGAATTTTCTGCGTCATTGTCATTCCCATGTATTATTCCTCCTACATTCTATGATATTGTATTTGTGAGTGAACATACAATACCAGTAACTTACGAACGCCTTCGCAGTTACTATTTTCTTTATCAAATGAAATAATAGCATATATAAAACCATAATAAAAATACATAATAAACATATTTACCATAACCTAATTTCATGTTATTATATAATCATAAAAAATAATAGGAGGCTTCTATGAATCAAAATTTATCATCATACTGGATTTTTTATACAGTTGCTAATGCTGGAAACATCTCTAAAGCAGCTAAAGAATTATATATCAGCCAGCCCGCTATCAGTAAATCTATTCAAAAACTCGAAGAAAGCCTTAATTGTAAACTTTTTTCAAGAAGTTCGCGTGGTGTAGTTCTTACCGATGAAGGCAGTTTATTATACGGGCACGTCAAGGAAGCCTTCGAAACCCTTGAAACTGGTGAAGAAAAATTAAAACGCTCCATCGAACTAGGTGTTGGACATCTTAAAATAGGAGTCAGCTCTACACTTTGTAAATATATGCTGCTTCCATACCTTAAAGAATTCATAAAGCGCAACCCACATATAAGTATATCAATAAACTGCCAGTCAACAAATGAGACACTGCGTCTTTTAGAGGACAATAAAATTGACATAGGACTTGTTGGCAAACCAGCAAACACCAAGAATATCAGCTTCTACTATCTCGACAACATAGAAGATATATTTGTCACAACCAAAGATTATCTCAGAAATCTTGGAGCCCGCGGTATCAAGAAATCTGAGATATTGCAGAATTCTACACTCATGCTTCTCGACAAGAATAACATGACCCGCCAATATATAGATGACTACTTGCAGGAAAATCAGATTTCAGTTGCAGATTCTATCGACATTTCCAATATGGATCTCTTAATTGATTTTGCCAAAATCGGTGTCGGTGTTGCATGTGTAATAAAAAGTTTCGTAAAGAAAGACCTGGAGAACGGAAGCCTTATAGAAATTCCACTCGGCATACCTATCCATAAACGTGAAGTCGGTTTTGCATACAGACAGAATTTTAATCCTTCTGCCTCACTCAGAGCCTTTATAGATTTTTATGAGAATTACAATCCGGAGGAAGCTTAATGAAAGAACAGATACATACCATTCCCATCTCTGATGCAATGGCAAACGCAGGCGAGTGTCCTTTCTGTTACATAGAAAGGCGCACAGAAAATCACACTATGGATTTTGTCTTAGGACATGGTGCTTCATATATGGAAGCAGATATTCGTGATATGACAGACAAGGAAGGCTTTTGCCGCGCGCATTTCAAGAAAATGTTCGATTATGGCAATTCACTGGGAAATGCATGGATATTAAAGACATTGTATATGCGTCACATCGAGGAACTCGACAAAGAAATAAAGCGATTTAAACCTGACAGCACCGCCAAAAAAGGTCTTTTTTCAAAAAAGGAAGAATCATCTAATTCAATTGTAAACTGGATAAACAAGCGTGAATCAAGTTGTTTTATATGCAATACCGTACAGAAGACTTTCAACGCATATATGAAGACATTCTTTGATATGTATAAGAAAGATGCGGATTTCCGCAAACAGGTTTCAGAGACAAAGGGATTTTGTCTTGATCATGCAAAAGTTCTTCTTGAAGGTGCAGATGCAGCACTAAACGACAAAGAGAAAAAAGAATTCTATGACATGGTGCTTCCAATGCTTGAAGACAATATGAAAAGAATTTATGAAGATGTAGCATGGTTCATTGAAAAATACGACTATAAAAACAAGGATGCAGATTGGAAAAATTCTAAAGATGCCATTCAAAGAGCTATGCAAAAGCTTCGCGGAAGTGACCCATCTCTTCCACCACATGTATTAAAAAAATAGCAATTTACATATATATAATCATCAATATTATATAATCATCAATATTATATATAATCATCAATATTATATAATCATCAATATTATATAATCATCAATATTATATATAATCATCAATATTATATAATCATCAATATATAATGCGTAATATAAAAATCCTGCCTGCAAGCATCACTTGCAAGCAGGATTTTTATTTTTATTTCATTACGATATTTATATCTACTCGAAAATATTGATTTTACACTGTTTTTCGCTATCTATCTTCTGATTTACTCCATTTTTACTCCAATTTTAAGCCAATATTTTCAGTTCGGCTACTTCTTCTTTTTTCTTTTCTTCTTTTGCCAGTTCAATCTCTATTACATTGATTTTTGCTACATAGTCGTTGATTGCACTATTGACGTTGTAATAATAAACTGGCGAACCGTCTGAACAGGTAAATACCAAGTTTTTTAAGTATTTACTAAATCTTTCACGCAGACAAAGATTACCATAGTTTCTTTTTCACATTACCATATTAGATACTTATAAAATCTTGCCACAAGGTATATATTTTCAAACATCGCTACTATCTACGTCATTTCTTACTACCCTTGAAATATTGACTTCTCTTTATCAATCACCTCTTCAGCAAAAATATTAATTTTTCTAAATATCCTGTCTTACAATACTAAAATACGTTTTATTATTTACAAGAATTCTTTTGGGAGAAATAATATTAACATTAACACCCATTTTCTTTTTCACTCTTATATCTCCATATGCTATTACCATCACATCTTCTGTTTTTGTCTCCACCATCTTCTTCACTCGATTTATATAAACTTCAAATTCCTCCACGCCATTTGCTTCTTCATTACTGTAAAAAGCTTCCGGAAAATAAATATTAACTACTGAATGATTTGTCTTAAGATTAAAATACGCATATGTTGCTCCCGACTTTTCCGACCTCAATTGTACATTATCAATCACACCAAATACCGACTTCATACATCCTTCATCATCCTTGGTAATAAAGTTAGCGTCTTCATATTTCAAATTAGGTGCGTTTTCACTTTTCTCACCATTTTCATCTTCTACTGAAACATCTACTGTTCCTTCTCCCGTATTTGTAATTTTAGCACTTCCATTCCGAGGATGTTCTATTTCATTTTCATCATGTATTTTTAATAGCCGTTCCATTTTCCATTGCAAACGTTTTAAAATAGTATCATCATCTAATTGTATTCCTTCATAATATGCTTTTAATTTAGCTCTTCCTCGCTTTCCCTTGTAATCCACATGATATGGACACCCCTCATCGTGTAAATCCCCTTCTTTATTCCATGTACTAAAAAATTTCACATTATTTTTTCTCTCAGTGTATTTAATCCTAGCTTTACAACCTTTTATACAAGTCAAATGTCCTTTGTATTTTGTCTCATAATCATTTTTATCAAGGTCTTCACAGTGTATCGGTTTATCACAATCTCCTTCTGCATTTGATAGTGCTAACATAATTTTCTTCGGCATAAAATCCTCTCCTTTTCATTAGTTAAATCCGATTTCTTTTATATAATGTTAGCATATTTTTTCACTACTGTCATGTATATTTTCAATTATTCATACATATCCACCTTTAGGTTTCATTAATCACACATATACGCTATTTCCAAAACAAAAATGACACAGATAATGTTGATTTTACGCTGTTTTTCGCTATCTATCTTCTGATTTACTCCATTTTTACTCCAATTTTAAGCCAATATTTTCAGTTCAGCTACTTCTTCTTTTTTCTTTTCTTCTGAAACATGCGTGTATAAATCAGTTGTCATTGCCAACGTGGAATGACCTAAAAGTTTCTGCACTACCTGTTGGTCTACTCCATTTTCATAACACCTTGTAGCATATGTATGTCGCAGGGTATGACAGGTAAACAGTTCAAATATCTTCGGCTCTCTCTTTTCTTCCTTTGCCAGTTCAATCTCTATCACGTTGATTTTCGCTACATAGTCTTTGATTGCACTATTGACGTTGTAATAGTAAACCGGTGAACCGTCCGAACAGGTAAATACCAAATTTTGAAATTCTTTATGCTGTCTCCATATCGAGCGTTTCCACATCTTTTGTTCCGTCTGCTTTATCTTCTGATTTTGCAAAATCTCATACACTTCATCTGTCATAGGAATGACACGATTACTGGATATGGTTTTTGCAGTCGTATAGAAAAACTTTGAACCCTCAACAGGACTAGAAGCCTTTGAATAATGGATTGTCTTATTGATTGTAATTTCTCTTTTTTCAAAGTCACAATCTTCCCATTTCAGTCCAAGCACTTCTCCAATCCGACAGCCTGTTGTTACAGCAAATTTTAAAACATTGATGTGTATGTAGGAAGAAGCAAATGTAAAAAATTTCTCCTGTTCCTCTCTTGTTAATACACGCCTTTCCTTTTTCACTTCTTTTGGCATTTCCACACCGGTACAGGGATTTTTTCTAATGTATTCGCTCAATACTGCCTTATCAAGCATATCGCTTAACATAAATCGAATATTCGATACCGTTCCATGTGCAAGACCGCTATCTATCAAATCATTCAAAAATTTCTGAACGTGATATGTTTTAATGTCCTGCAAATACATCTTTCCGATAGAGTTCTTCACTCTTGAATTATAGTAACTGTGGTTTTTATATATCGTAGTCATTTTTACTGTTTTCTTCTTATACAACTCCGTCCACGTTACATACCATGCGTTTAAAGTGATACTTTCGCCATTTCCATTCAAGCCATGTTCATCTTCATAAACCGCTTCTCGCAACTTTCGTTTTAATTCATTCAGTTTAAAATCATAAAGCGTTTTTCGTTTCCCCGTTTTGCTTGTAAATCTTGCAATATAGCATCCGTCTGCTCTCTGTGAAATTCCCTTACCGAGTTCTTTGCCCTTTAAATCTTTACCCATACCAACTTTCCTTTCTTCTACTGAAAGAAAAATGGTAAAATAAATATTTCAATTTTCATTATATCGACACCCCATTTTCTTTTCAAGCCCTTTTGCATTGATATTCCAGCCATTCATCAAGCAATTTCTTATTTGCATACAGCCGATTACCAATGCGTACCGTAAATCTATTTTTCGGATTGTTCAACAGTTCTCTTGCCTTTGTTTTTCCAATCCCCATATATTCACAAAATTCATTTATATTTAGTAATGCTTTCTCGATACGATTACCCCCTTTCGCCTAATTTTCTTGCTTTTATGTAATCATCATACAACTGTTTCTGTGTGATATTCATTTCTCCATTTGCTACAAGATTACCAATATAATCTCTCTGCTCTATCTTCCCAACCTCTGCAAACAGTTTCAAAGACGGGGCAACATACTTTTCTAACCACTCCCACACCTTTTGTAAACTTTTCTTCTGTGGTTGCATGGTAAGTTTGACCTTTCCTATGTCTTTCATCAGTTCCGCCCATGCTTGATAGGTTGGATAAAGCCTTTTTCGTGTTGTCATGCTGTCTGTCGGCTTTTCTAAAAATCGTATTTTGCTGTTCAATACTTCCATTGCCAGTCCTGCCACATCTCTATATCTCAATAATTCCTGTACTACGCTTACCGCCATTTCCTGCCGAAATCTCAATTCATATCTATTCCAATTTTCATCTAATTCTGTTCCATATTTTTTATTCTGTTCATATCCCTTTTCATAAAATACCAATCTCAAATTACTGGCTGAACTGCCGAGATAAAGACTTCCACCTTTACTCTGAAACACTTCCTCTTTCAATTCTCCCGAATCGTGAAAATCTATCTCCCGTAACTTTGAAGAAAGCAATCCCTCTTTTGTCCGTATAATCAAATCGGGAATACTTAAATACGGTTTTCTGTCGTCTATCGCCAAATCAATCCGAGGAAAATTGATGTGATACTGACAAACTCTGTTCAAGAAATCAAACCATGTTTCCTCATTGAGTTGTAAAAAATTCTCATAGTTACGACAGCCTTTCCCACTCATTAAAATCTGAAAGCCTTGATACTGTGCATTTCCTGTCGGCTTTAGCACCTTGATATTATCGAAGATTGCCACAACCTCATGTCCTGCAATCCCTTTTTCATAGCCTGTTACCGTCATAAGTTCCAAAGGTATTCTCAACACATCTTCTATGACTGCTTCTAACGGAACTTCCTTAATGGTTATCTGACACCAATCTATCAAGGCACTTAATTCTTCTTTCTGCCGTATTACTCCCCTGTTAGTGTAGGGGAGTTCTGGAAGAAAACTTCCGCTTCTTTCTTCCAAATTTATCAAACCTCCTTATCTGCAATGGCGTTGCCATTGCCCTGCCCTCAACCTGCCGTTTGGTACGTCAGAACGAGGACAGGAACTTTGACCGCCTACATATTTTTATTTGGAACAGGGCGGATACCCTTACAGGTAATCTTCTCCACTAATACAGGAAAGTTTCCTCTCTGCACATAAGGGGCATAAACTGGTTCTTCCAGTTCCACCACAGCATAAGGCTCAATCTTCGGAAGTTCCGTTGCTTCCAAGCGAATATCCACGCTGTTCCCAAGCTTCATACTTCCAAGATGAAGTTTTAAGGCTTCCACTTCCTCTGTTTTCTTCTTACTGTCTTTATCATAGCGGTAACAGTTATCCGCACCCATAAAACGAAGTTCTCCAAAGGCTTCTTTTACCTGTTCTTTTGTCAATGTTATCTGCATACACGTTCCTTTCTCCCCGTTGAACCGATAGGTCAGTTTCTCATATTTTCATTTTCCTATTACGATGTCGTTTTTTGTTCAGTTATTTCTGAACTCAATCGTATATTAGCACAGTCATATTCGTTTTGTAATAGAAAGTTTAGTTTTTTATAAACTTTTTGTTTTCATTTTTCTGAACTTGTGGTATAGTGTCCTTAGATGATAAGATATGAGAAGTTATAACGAGATATGGAAAGAGAGGGTTTTTCAGATGAATACAATCGCAGAACGGATTAAATTTGCCATGAAAGCAAAAAACAAGAAACAGGTGGATATCGTCAAAGATACCGGTATCAGCAAAGGAGCGTTCAGTTCCTATCTTTCGGGACAGTACAACCCAAAAGCCGATAAAATGGAATTGATTGCAGACTCTTTAGATGTAGACTTGCGGTGGCTTTACGGACAAAATGTGCCTATGGAACACACAAGCCAAAGTGACAACACTCTGCAATATGTCTTTTACAACAACTCCTGTTCCGAATATCTTCTTGATAATTTAGACGATATCTATATTGCCATGATGACCCAGTACGCCGCCCTCATTCCACGCTTTTATGTTCTTGTCAATCGTGCTGGAAATGCAATGCACATACTGCCATTATTTTTGAAAGAGGATAGTTCCGAGTTCTATGAATGTCCGTCTGATTTCTTCTATTCCGACAGGCATACTATTTTTACAAGAGATTTTGAAAGCATTCACATGGTATTAACAACAGCCACAATTTACTATTATGGAATTGATACAAAAACCTATGAACCGAAAGTTACCAAACTTTCCTACTCACAGACTGACGATTGCTTCTATATCGACAATGAAGTACATGATTGTCACATAAAAGCATTTGAAAAAGAAGTGGTAAAAGAAGCACTTTACTTAAAACACAACGCCCAATAACAGACAAGAGGACTTGCAAGGCTTCTGACCTTTCAAGTCCTCTGCTGTATCATGGTTCTGTTGTCTATGTCCGTTCCGTCAAGGACTGCCCTACGGCGTATCGGCTTCGCCTTGTTCCTTGACCTCACTACTTTCTCAAAATTATCACTGCCAGTTTCCCAATACTTGATTTTTTTTAGTTTAGTGCTTAAACAGTAAGTGAACAAAAACTATAAATTAAAATCGCTTATTTATTGATAGAGTCCCACAATTCCAATGCTCTATTGATAATCGGAAGAATTTCTTCCTTTCTATTTATCAACAAATTATTCATGTGTGTTTTTTGTACGTCTGTTAATTTTTTAGATGTATCAATTTCATTCCCTTTTTCGTCTATTTCAATTTCTCCCGGATATAATGCCAAAAATATTTTTCTATTCTCATCAATGTTTATAGTAATGTCCATATCCCCTTTACGAGCAGTAAGCCAAAAATTATTAGTATCTAATTCATATTTTCCAATAGATTTAGGCGTTACCAAATAATCAACACCATCTTCTGTCAAAGCATAATTTCCTTGATATTTTTCAACGAAATTTTCATTTAATTCTTTAGTGAAACCAGCACGCTCAACACTTTTATACATATTATTGTGTTGAACTTTACAGATACCGATATATGCACACCCCAAAATCCCAACAGTTAAAACACCTGCTGTCAAACCTATAAATGCCTTTTTGTAAACTTTAAAGTTGTCAATTTTTTTAACCATGACCATATCCTCCTTTAACAAAGTATCTAGCGAAACATCAAATTCATCGCTAATTTGAACAAGCGTTTGTAAATCAGGATAACTTTTTTGATTTTCCCAATTAGAAACCGTTTGTCTTGTTACATGAAAGATTTTTGCAAAATCTTCCTGTGTCATATTTCTTTTTTTCCTTATTTCGATAATTTTTGCACCGATATTCATCTTGTTACCTCCTTCGAGTTATATTATTAAGTCCATAGCAAAAAAAAGCTAGCAACCTACCTTTACACACCTAAAAAAAGTAGCGCAAATAATCTTTGACAGGCGAAAATTCAAGGTTTTTCACATATTTATAATCGATAACAAATAGCAAATCATATTTCACATCTTTTTTCTAATCAGATACTAGAAAAAGCCCTATAAAGAGTTTTATCACTTGCTTACGCTTATACTCTTGATAGGACTTCTTGTTTGTCCACATCTTTTAAATGTTACTTGCCCTGATTTCATTTATATTTTGTTTATCATATCATATTTTGTAATTATTCACACCATCATAATCAGAAAAAATGACGTAGATAATGTTTTCACTACCTACGCCATTTCTCATTACATCTTTGAAATATTTACTCCATTTTCTTTCAACTTTTACTCCAAATTTACTCCATTTTAAAAATCTATTACGATATTTTGCGGTATTCTACGATACCTTTTCTTTGAAGAAAAATGTCTGTAAACCTTGATTTTAAGCGAACTTTTCAATATTTCCAAGCACTTTATTCTGTTGTGAGAATTTCTTCTCAATTATTTCATTACGATATTTACAATCTTACCCGGAACATAAATTTCTTTAATGATGTTGCCTGTAAGCTTATCTGCAATTACCTCTTTCGCACGGGCAATTACATCATCTTTGGCATCATCCTTATTAATTCCAAGTGTTCCTTTTGTCTTTCCATTAATCTGAACAGCGATTTCAACCGTATTCTCAACAGTCTTAGCCTCATCATACTGTGGCCATGGCTCAAATGCGATTGTATCGTCATGTCCCATTTGCTGCCAGATTTCTTCTCCAACATGAGGACATACACAAGAAAGCATCTTAACTAGACCTTCTGCATACTCTCTAGGACACTTGCCAGCCTTGTATACTTCATTGACAAAAATCATCATCTGACTGATTGCTGTATTAAATCCGAGTACCTCAAAATCATTTGTTACTTTCTTAACAGTCTGATGGTATACCTTCTCGAGTGCTCCGCCGCTCTCCTCTGTGATATTCTCAGGATTTGTGAAGAAATTCCATACTCTTGTGATAAATCTCTTAGCACCCTGAACGTTATTATCATTCCATGGCTTTGAAACCTCAAGAGGTCCCATAAACATCTCATATAATCTAAGTGTATCAGCGCCATACTCTTCTACAACATCGCTAGGATTTACAACGAATTCTGGGAATCTCTTACCCATTTTGATTCCATTAGAACCAAGAATCATTCCCTGATGTACAAGTTTCTTGAATGGCTCTTTTACTGGAGATAAGCCCTTATCATAAAGGAATCTGTTCCAGATTCTTGAATACATAAGATGTCCAACTGCATGCTCTGGACCTCCTACATACAAATCAACGGGCATCCAATGCTTTAAAAGTTCCTGATTAGCAAATTCTTTATCATTATGAGGATCAATATATCTCATATAATACCATGATGAACCAGCCGAACCAGGCATAGTAGATGTCTCACGAACACCCTTTACACCATTCTTGTCATACTTTTTCCACTCTGTCGCATTCTCAAGTGGTGCTCTTCCGTTCTTTCCTTTATAATCTTCAAGTTCTGGAAGAACAAGTGGTAGTTCATCATCTGGAAGAAAATAAATACTTCCATCTTCCTTATATACACAAGGTACTGGCTCTCCCCAATATCTCTGACGTGCAAAAATCCATTCTCTAAATTTATAATTTACAGTTCTTCTGGCTACGCCCATCTTCTCAAGCTTAGAAGTAATAGCCTCTTTAGCTTCCTCAACTGTCATTCCTGTAAACTCTTCTGAATTGATAAGCTTGCAACCCTTTCCAAGGTAATCCTGCTTCTCGAATGCACACTCAGATACATCTCTGCCATCGATTACCTGAATCATATCTATATCATGAGCAATAGCGTATTCAAAATCTCTCTGATCATGCGATGGAACAGCCATAACTGCACCTGTACCATAGCTTGCAAGTACAAAATCACCAATGAACATACGAACTTCTTTGCCATTTACAGGATTGATACATTTAAGTCCCTTAAGTTCACATCCTGACTTAGTCTTGTTAAGTTCTGTACGATCCATATCACTTTTCTTGTTAGTCTCATCGATATAGGCCTGTACTTCGTCCTTGTTCTCAACACGATCCATAAGTCCCTTTACAATTTCTCCATCTGGAGCAAGAACCATAAATGTAATACCATATATAGTCTCTATACATGTAGTAAATATAGAAAACTTGCCGCCGCCTACAATATCAAAATCAACTTCAACACCAGTGCTCTTACCAATCCAGTTTCTCTGCATCTCTTTGGTAGACTCTGGCCAGTCTATCTCATCAAGACCTTCAAGCAACTTCTCTGCAAATGCTGGCTGATCAATTACCCATTGCTTCATATTCTTACGAACAACAGGATATCCACCACGCTCAGACTTTCCATCAATAACTTCGTCATTTGAAAGAACAGTACCAAGTTCTTCACACCAGTTAACCGGCATATCTATATACTTAGCGTATCCAGCTTCATAAAGCTGTTTAAAAATCCACTGTGTCCATTTATAAAATTCTGGATCTGATGTAGCAATCATCTTAGACCAGTCATAATCAAATCCTAATTCTTTCAACTGCTTAGAGAATGTCTTGATATTCTCCTGTGTAAAACCATTTGGATGATTACCTGTTGAAACAGCATACTGTTCTGCTGGAAGACCAAACGAATCATATCCCATTGGATGAAGGACATTGTATCCCTGCATTCTCTTCATTCTCGACATAATGTCTGTAGCTGTATATCCTTCTGGATGACCAGCGTGGAGACCTACACCAGATGGATATGGGAACATATCAAGCGCATAGTATTTAGGCTTGCTAAAATCCCAGACATCAGTCTTAAAAGTCTCATTCTCTTCCCAATATTTCTGCCATTTAGCTTCAACGGCTTTGTGATTGTATACTTCTGACATAATTTCGCCTCTTCTATAATTTTTTTATGCAGACATAAACAGCCTGCTTATGTATCGAATTCAAAATACATGCTTCATGTAAATTGCAAACATGTACTCTTAATTCTACACATAACATAATTTTTTGTCAATAAAAGAACTCCTATAGTAAAGTCGAATAGGAGAACTTCTATAGCAAAACAAAACTTTATGGTAAAATAAAAATAAGGCATGATTGCATCAACCATGCCTTAAATATCAAATATTAGTTGTTGATGAGCTTGTCATCTTCGTTATTCCAGCTGTAAAGCTTACGGATTTCAGCACCAACCTTCTCTGATGGATGCTCAGAAGCAAGCTTTCTCATAGCCTTGAAGTGAACCTGACGTCCTGCTGGTGACATATCAAGTAAGAACTCTTTAGCGAATGTTCCATCCTGGATATCTGTAAGAATCTGCTTCATAGCCTTCTTTGTCTCATCTGTAACAATCTTAGGTCCTGTTACGTAATCACCATACTCGGCTGTATTAGAGATAGAGTATCTCATTCCTGCGAAACCTGACTGGTAAATAAGATCAACGATAAGTTTCATCTCATGGATACACTCGAAGTATGCATTTCTTGGATCATAACCAGCCTCGCAAAGTGTTTCGAAACCAGCCTGCATAAGTGCACAAACACCACCACAAAGTACAGCCTGCTCACCGAAGAGGTCTGTCTCTGTCTCTGTACGGAATGTTGTCTCAAGAAGACCAGCTCTTGCTCCACCAATTCCAAGACCATAAGCCTGTGCAATCTCCCAAGCTTTTCCTGTAGCATCCTGCTCTACAGCTATAAGACATGGAGTTCCTTTTCCTGCCTGATACTCAGAACGTACTGTATGTCCTGGAGCCTTAGGTGCGATCATAGCTACGTCAACATTTGCTGGTGGCTTGATACATCCAAAATGGATATTGAATCCATGAGCGAACATTAACATGTTACCTGCCTCAAGGTTTGGCTCGATATCTTTCTTGTACATATCTGCCTGTAACTCATCATTGATAAGAATCATGATGATGTCAGCCTTCTTTGCAGCTTCTGCAGCTACATATACTTCAAAGCCCTGCTCTTCTGCTCTCTTCCAAGATTTGCTTCCCTCATAAAGTCCGATGATAACATTGCATCCAGACTCTTTTAAGTTGAGAGCATGAGCATGTCCCTGGCTACCATAACCAATAATAGCAATTGTCTTACCATCTAATAATGATAAATTACAATCTTCCTGATAAAAAATTCTTGCTTCTGACATCTTATATTCCTCCTAAAATTTATATCATTATGTAATATATTGTATTAATCAAGCATCACTACGTCTGCAGTTCCTCTTGATAATCCCGTAATACCAGTTCTGGCAAGTTCCAGAATTTCGTATCCCTGTAATAAATCCATAAAAGCTTCAAGCTTATCCTGATGACCTGTCAATTCAATAACCATCGAATCTAATGTGACATCCACAACTTTGCCGTGGAAAATATTGGTCACAGTCACTACAGCCTGACGCTGTACATCTGTAGCACGAATCTTAACTAACATCAATTCTCTCGTAACAGATGCTCCTGGCTTTAATACCTTAATATCAATAACATCTTCAAGCTTCGCAAGCTGCTTCTCAATCTGCTCAAGGCTTTGTTCATCGCCACTTGCAACTACTGTAATTCGCGAATAACGCTCATCCGCAGTAACACCAGCTGAAATGCTCTCCATATTGAACCCTCGTCTGCTAAACAGTCCTGATATCCTGCTAGTAACTCCAGGATTGTTCTCAACCAGTAGCGAATATGATCTTCTTCTCATATGAAAAACTTCCTCACTTATTTATATTGTTCACTCACTATGGAAATGATAGTACTATAATCAAACTTTGTCAAGCAATTCCATTATTATAACTTAATGTAATATCAATAATAACTATTTTATAACATGAAATGCATATTAAAGCAACTGCGCCATTCTCAAAACTACATACTTATTCTTCTCAAAAATAGAATTATAATATTTCCTATTTACAGGACAAGGTGTCTTTCCAACCTCTATAGTCACACTTGGAATTTTCAAAGTATACATCAGATATTCCCTGTAATTGCCGTATCCCAGGCTGTCATATCCACCTGCATCAGCATAACCTGTAGTGTTTCTTGCCACTTTATACATTTTAGAAGTCATGCTCTTTACCTCTTTATTTTTGCCTTCATATCCGCCAAAAACAATTTCTCCCATAGCATGATAGTTAAGTACTGCAAGCTTACTTTTCTTGTTAAGATTTTTGGTCAGCTTAGCGATTGCCTGAGTTTCTTTCTCACTGAGCGCCCTTGTTCCAGTCGAAGTTCCATTACTTGTCTTTCCTTTTTTTCTAAATCTAAAAGGAAAATTATTGTTCAGATTGACACCATTTCCATTTGCTTTCCATGTTGTCTTGCTATTCTGTGAAATTGTTACACCATCTGGATTAGCCATCATAACATAATGAATATTACATTCGCTAAATATATCAGCCGGTTTTACACCATCAATTTTTCTATTATAATTCTCAAGATAATATTCCAGCTGCTTCATTCCATTAACAGTAGCAACATATTCTCTCGCATGTAATGTACATACAACAAGAAGAGTCTTCTTTGCATCTGGATTTCCAAGAATAATGTCATATATATTTCGATTTTCTTTTGTAGTTCCTATTGATTCATATCTGACATATTCGCTGTATTTATCGCAAAGCGACTTCATATCTGAAACCATCTCATTATATGTATATTTCTGGCTGGCAATATTCACAAACTTACGGTTATTAAAATTAATTTTCTTGCCATTTGTCGAAACAATATATAAATCGCTGCTATAAATTCCTACAACTTTAAAAACATACTTTTCATCTTTTTCAACATCAATTCTTACTGAATTAGTTTTAACCGTTGCAACCTCTTCGTAATTTTTATTGTCATTTTGTTTATAAACTTTGTATTCACCACAACCATCTGATTTACTCCATGTAAGCTTTACTTTCTTAGGAGAAATTGCAGTTGTCTTTATATCTGATATTTCTTTAGGTAAAAATAAATTAATTACATTTGACTCTGCAATAATCTGTCCATTAATATCATAAGCTACTGCTTTAATTTCATAATTCTGCCCATAATCTGGGATTATAAAGCTTCCAGTCAGTTCATTTGTGCTGATAATTGGCTCAGATACTGTATTATCCTGATTGTTAATATAAACAATACTGTATTGATTACCATTCTCTACAGCAGCCCAATTCAGTTCTACATTTCCAGATGCATAATCTACACTTCCTACCCCCAGTGAAAATGTATTAATATTTGGATTTTCTATATCAACACCAGGCTCCTGCGCATAAACAGGATTGACGGATAATAGCAAAAACAATATCAATACACTACACGACAATACAATTTTCTTCATCTTCTGTTAACCTCTTTATTCTTATTGTTTTCTCCATTAATTTTACAGTAAAAAAAAGTCCGATGCAATCTGCATCGGACTAAAAATTAATTTTTTTGTTTTGTTAATTCTATTTCTTATCTTTATCAGACTTCAAGATTTCTCTTATATCTCTTGATACAACGTCTGGTGAAATAGCTGTACCTGTTACTATCTGGCTGAAGTTATCACCACGATTCATCATACCAGTTCCCATCTGATTTACAGGATGGAATGTTCTAGTTGTAGAATCATAGTATCCAACGTACCATACCGTACCATTAGCCATTGGACAATAGTAAGTCTGAACAGCATTACCAATACTTACAGTAACTTTTGCACTTGAACGTTCAAGACTTGTACTTGTGCTATCATCATATCTGCTTGTATAACTGTGTACATAGAAACGATACTGACCTGCTGTCTGATTATAGATTGTAGTATGCTCTGGACCTTCATACCACGTATCATCTACATCAAGATCAGCATATACTTCTCCGTTAGCTCTATATTTCTTCTGTCCAAAGTACACATGGAATGGACTGCCTGTTGAACTTGTAATATCTGGTCCAAACAAATGAGAATCTAAGTCATTATCTGCTCCCGACTCTTCATCGCCCCACTCAAGAGTGAACTGAACCTGACCAGTTCCAGAAATAATGCTATTTACATAGTGACGGGTAACAATAATGTTGTATGATGAATCGCTAGTTGAAATATATCCACTTGCTACAACAATTGTCTTGCTTGCCTGATTAAATGTAACAGCATTAGCAGATAAACCAGTACGTAAATCTACGATTTCAACTGTGTATACACCAGCTGGCACATCTGTAAATTTATAATATCCATCATTGTCTACTGTTGTTGTCTTAAGTACAGTACCTGTTGTATTATCACTTCCAGATCTAAGCTTAGCTGTAAGACCTACGATATTACGAGTTCTATCAGCATTACTATCATCATCTCTTACGGAACCATCTTTAACTCTTCCTGATATCTCTGAAGCATTTGGAGCAGAAGCTAACTCATTGCTCATTAAATATGTTGTAGTATTTCCAGAATAAACACCATTTGAATCTACAGAACTTGGTGTAATCTGAATACTCTGTACACTTGGTCTGAATCCATCCATCTGAACTACTAACCAATAGTTTCCATAACGAACATTACTGAATGTATATTTACCTTCGCTATCTGTTGTTGTAGAAGCCACGCCATTTATAAAATTAGCGCAGTTATTATAATCAATTCCGCTATTATCAGCATTATATCCAATCAAATATACATTTGCGCCTTCTGCTGACGTAGAATGATACTCTCCATCATCATTAACATAATGCTTTGTAACCTTGCTTGAAATTGTTGCAGTATTTGTAATGCCTAAGTTATCAGACATAATTGCATTAACATTAATAACATCATTAATATCAACAACTAATACTGAAATTACACCCAGACCATATATAGTTGGCATGCAGCTTGCATTATCTATTGTAGCACTTGTGTGCTCACCACCTGGTAAAACAGCCATGCTCCATGTTACACTTGATACAATTTCAAGTGTTGCGCTTGTAGTAATTGCTGTATTTGCAGCTGTAGCTGCGATATGTACTGGGATTGCATTATTAATTCCAGAAAATACAAGATTTACCTGCGCTGTAACATTAACTGCTGTGATATTACCTTGATTTTCAATATTAACTGATGCAGAATTTGTAGCAAGATTAATTGTAGCAACACCTGTATCTCCTACTACAATGTGTCCAGTTGGTGCATTGTAATATACGTTGTTTGTACCATACTCATTGTATGTGTTCTGAGCAATAGCATTAATAATAACGTTCTGGAAATTAGCTCTATTTGTGATAGTAGCATTTGGAGCGTTAATTGTTAATGTCTTTGTTGTATAATCTCCTGCTGGAATCTCAAACGCTTCTACGGCATCTGAAACATATGTAATATTTGTAACAGCCGGATCAGCCATATATGCATATAATAAAGCTGTATTTGTCGCAATAGTGTCTACTGTAACTGTACAAGTAGCAACATTTCCACTGCAATCCTGAGCCGAAATTGTAGCTGTTCCAATACCAACACCTGTAACAAGTCCATTTGCATCTACTGTCGCAACTGCAGCATTGTCAGATGCCCATGTAACAGTCTTATTCTTTGCAGCCATTGGTGATACAGTAGCTGCAAGCTGACATGTTGTTCCATATGAGACTGTAGCAGATGTCTGTGAAAGTGCTATAGCTGTTTTCTTAACTGTAATAGTTACAACAGCCTTCTTTCCTGAACCATCTGTTGCTTTAATTGTAATCTTAGCCTTACCGGCTTTCTTAGCTGTAACAACACCCTTAGAATTTACACCAGCAACATTCTTATTGCTGCTTGTATATGTAAGCTTCTTGTTGGATGCTTTCTTAGGTCCTATTTTTGTCTTGATAGTATACTTTTCACTAACATAGATTGTAGCTTTAGTTTTGTTAGCTTTAATCTTTGTAACAGGATTACCAACTATCACTTTACATACGGCTTTAATCTTTGTACCTTTTACTTTTACAACGATATTTGTCTTTCCGTTTTTCTTTGCTGTGACTTTACCACTCTTGTCAACTGTGGCAATTTTCTTGTTGCTTGAAGTCCAAACAAGCTGTCTTTTCTTAACAGACTTTGCTTTTGTAGCTTTAAGCTTTACTGACTTCCCTCTTTTGATTGTAAGTGTGCTGTGATTTAAAGTGACAGCACTCTTCTTTGTAGCTGTGACTGTCGCAGTCTTATCAACACTTGCCGCACTAACATTCATAGAAGGCATTGTGAATGCAGATGTTAATACAAACATAAGTGAAAGAACTACTGACAAAACACGATTTTTGATTTTTGAATTCATTACATATCTCCTTTCGTTTTTTTCTATTCTATATTATTCCATATTGACTGATATGTCAATTCCGATATACATAAAAACACCTGTTCAAATAGGTTCATCCTAAATAAACAGGTGTTAGATTCTATGATAATTTTCTGATTGTCTCCACTACATCGCAGTAGTCTTTTTTGATAACCTCTAATGCTTCAAGGCATTTGTCTCTATCAACCTCATCATCCGACTTATTCCGAAGTAACTCAGTCAGTCCGCTCGCTGACTCACTCAATCTCTTAAAACAAAGATTGAGACACACGCCCTTTAAAGTATGCACAGCTGCAAATGCTTCCTCATAATTTCCGATTTCGATTGCGCTAACCAATTTTTCATAACTCTTGTCATCCAAGAATCTAAGTACAAATTTATGCACAACACTCTCGCTTTGAATATGGTCAATCACACTATCGTAATCGCCACCAAATGCAGCGTAACATTCTTGTAAATTCATTTTATTTTCTCCATTCCCTCTCTCAATTAAATATTATCATCCTATGTAAATTACATCCATCCCGAAAAAGTACTGGCTAATGTTCCTGATAACATACCATTACTAGAATACAGGCTTGAATTTCTAAGTGCTGCACTTGAAATATTAGATGCTTTCTGTTCAATCTGCGAAGCATATGAAGTATCACCTGAAAAAAGAGATTTCAAATTCTTAATATCTGCATTCTTAAGTGTGTCTTCATCAACTGTAAGTTTTCCATCAACACCTGCTGAAACGCCAACCTTCGAAAGTGCTTTAGACATAGTACTTGTCATGCTTGACATCCAGTTCTTGTACTGTGCAATGTCCTTATTGCTTACCTTAGCAGACTGTGAAATAACATCATTATAATCACTTGCAAAATCCTTTACAGCTTTTGTAATCTTGTCCATATCATAAGAACCATTTGTCTGCTTCCATAACGAACTATCTGAAAGAGCCTTAGCCGAATCCTTAAGTTCATCTGCATCTTTTTTCATCAAAGACAATCCTGTACGATCCGTCGTATAATCATCCTTCTTAGTCGTCGTGTTTCCCTTTGATGTAGTAGTCTTTTCATCTGCATAATAGGCTTTTAGTAATTTTCTGTAACTTCCATTTCTGATAGCGTTGTAATCTCCAAAATTGATACCACTGCTCAAACTATTCATGCTGCTAAATAAGGCAGATGCATTATTCAAATTCCAAATATTACTCATATTATGACCTCCAATCCGTGAATTCATATACAATCCTTTGTATTCCTAATATGTAATATACTTTGTCTTTAGTATAGGAAATTACTATATACCTAATTCGATTATACACGCTTTCTATAACTATCACAAGAAAAAATTAACCGATGCAGTCGCAGTTATGAACCAGTTATGAACCAATTAGAATGCGTCCATGGCGGTAAAGCAATAATGTAGGCTATTTCTGTAATTTTTGCATCGGTACAAATTCAATTTTTAATTGCATTCCTAATCCAGAAGCAAGCTTTTTTAATAATTTTAAACTTGGATTTTTAGTTCCATTTTCAAGTTTACTTATATCAGCCTGATCAATTCCTGTTCGTTTTGCAAGTTCCTTTTGTGTTAAATTCTGTTCAATACGTGCATCAATCATAGCACGAATGACATCCATTTCCGGCTGAATATCCTCCCATTCTTTTTTAAATTCAGGATTTTTTAGTTGCTCCTGCAATAACTCCTGAAATTCGCTCATAAATCTCCTCCGATGTGCCCTTATATAAATATAATATGGTATTTTTACCATATCGTCAAGAATAAAAAAATCAGGGCAAATCAAACCGATTTGCACCGAATTTGATTTGCCCTGTAAACGCCCGTTTTAAGCGATTTATAAGTTTAAAGTCATTCCTGATTTAGAATTTACCAGCCTTAGCTGCTTCCTCTACGGAAACTGCCACTGCAACTGTCATACCAACCATTGGGTTGTTACCAGCACCGATAAGTCCCATCATCTCTACGTGAGCTGGAACTGATGAAGATCCTGCGAACTGTGCATCTGAATGCATACGTCCTAATGTATCTGTCATACCATATGAAGCTGGTCCTGCAGCCATGTTATCTGGATGAAGTGTACGTCCTGTACCACCGCCTGATGCTACTGAGAAGTACTTCTTACCCTGCTCGATACATTCTTTCTTGTATGTACCTGCTACTGGATGCTGGAAACGTGTAGGGTTTGTTGAGTTACCAGTGATAGAAACACCAACGTTCTCCTTATGCATGATTGCAACACCTTCCTGAACATCATCAGCACCGTAACATTTTACTGTAGCACGAAGTCCATCTGAGTATGCTTTCTCATATACTGTATTAAGTGTAGCTGTCTTATAATCGTATTTTGTCTCAACAAATGTGAATCCGTTGATACGTGAAATAATCTGAGCAGCGTCTTTTCCAAGACCATTAAGGATAACACGAAGTGGTTTCTTACGAACTTTGTTAGCCTTCTCAGCGATACCAATTGCACCTTCAGCAGCTGCAAATGACTCATGTCCAGCTAAGAAACAGAAACACTCTGTCTCCTCTTCAAGTAACATCTTTCCAAGGTTACCATGTCCTAAACCTACCTTACGGTGGTCAGCAACAGATCCTGGAATACAGAAAGACTGAAGTCCTTCTCCGATTGCAGCAGCAGCGTCAGCAGCTCTTCTACAATCTTTCTTAATTGCGATTGCAGCACCTACAATGTAAGCCCAGCAAGCATTCTCGAAACAGATTGGCTGGATTCCTTTAATCATGTTGTAAACATCAAGTCCAGCATCCTTTGTAATCTTCTCAGCTTCTTCGATAGAGCTGATACCATAGCTGTTTAATACAGCATTAATCTGGTCAATTCTTCTTTCATATGATTCAAATAAAGCCATTTTTGTCTTATTCTCCTTTCTCTCTTATCGTGTTATGACTACTCCTGACGAGGATCGATGATCTTAGCAGCGTCAGCAACACGACCATACTGTCCCTTAGCTTTCTCCCAAGCTGTGTTAGGGTCATCACCCTTCTTGATAAAGTCAGTCATTTTTCCAAGAGAAACGAACTGATATCCAATTACTTCATTATTCTCGTCTAAAGCGATACCTGTAACGTATCCTTCAGCCATCTCAAGATAACGAACACCTTTCTCCTTTGTAGCGTACATTGTACCTACCTGAGAACGAAGTCCCTTTCCTAAATCTTCAAGACCTGCACCGATTGCAAGACCGTCATCAGAGAATGCACTCTGTGTACGACCATAAACGATCTGTAAGAATAATTCTCTCATAGCTGTGTTGATAGCGTCACAAACTAAGTCTGTATTTAATGCTTCAAGGATTGTCTTGCCCTGTAAAATCTCAGCTGCCATAGCTGCTGAATGTGTCATACCAGAACATCCGATTGTCTCAACAAGAGCCTCCTCGATAATTCCGTTTTTAACATTGAGGGAAAGTTTACAAGCTCCCTGCTGTGGTGCACACCAGCCAACGCCATGTGTAAAACCTGAAATATCCTCAATTTTCTTAGAATGAACCCATTTTCCTTCTTCTGGAATAGGAGCTGGCTCATGTTTTGCGCCCTTAGCAACTGGACACATGTTTTCAACTTCCTTAGTGTAAATCATTATAAGACTCCTTTCACTTATGAATTTGTATAAGGGTATGCAGTTTTTAACATACTGCATGTATTTTCGCACATTTTTTTGATAAAGTCTAGTGATATTGTAATTATTTTCCCACAGAATATTGTATTAAAAAATATACAATCATTTTTTATTTATTACATTATCTTTGTCTTTAAAAATGGATTCGGAAGGAATCACACCTCTTACTCTTGAAACAGGATATATATTGCTGTGTCTGCCAATTACAGTTCCAGGATTAAGAACTGAATTGCATCCAACCTCAACATAATCACCAAGCATTGCGCCAAATTTCTTTAATCCTGTTTCAATTTCTTCTTTCGTGTCGTAGCAATCCTTTACCACAACAAGAGTCTTGTCCGACTTCACATTTGAAGTAATTGAACCTGCTCCCATATGTGATTTATAGCCCAGTACAGAATCTCCAACATAATTGTAATGTGGTACCTGAACTGAATTAAAAATAATTACATTCTTAAGTTCTGTTGAATTGCCAACCACCGAACCTTTACCAACGACCGCACTTCCTCTAATAAATGCGCAATGTCTGATTTCGGCATCCTCATCGATGATAAGAGGTCCACCAAGATATGCACTTGGAAATACCTTTGCGCTTTTAGCAACCCATATATCCTCTCCTCTTTGTTCAAACTTCTCAGGGTCAAGTGTTGGACCTATCTTTCTTATAAAGTCACTAATTCCTGCCAAAGCTTCCCATGGATAAGTAAACTGTGAAAGATACTCTCCTGCGATAGTCTGGCTTAAATCATATAAGTTACTGATTTTTGCATTTTCCATTTTTAATCCTCGATTCTTTATTCTAATTTTAATAAACTCTATTTTTATAAACTACTGTTCATGTGCCAACGCAAGCAAATCATCCGTTACAACAACTTCATCTTCGCTTTCATCATAATATGCACCAATATCATCCATATTTGTGCCCGTCTCAACACTTGCACCTTTATTTTCATTCGCAGGCTGCTCTGGAATTTCCACCAATTCCTGTCCCGGAACCCACTGTGTATCACCACCTGAACTACCTGTGTCTTCTCCCGGATTATCAAAATCAAATGATATTGCCTCATTTTCATACTTAAGACATGTATCGAATATATTTCCTGCCTTCGACTTAAATCCAATAACTTTATTCTTTGTCTTACCTGTCTCAAGCAATTCCTTTATAACCTCTTCCGATAATTCCACCTGTGCAACTGTATGACGTAACTTAAATCCACACTCGCACTCATACTGCCATTGCGCTTTCATCAGCTGCTTACCGCATTTAGGACAAGCTACACTACTTTCAACCGGTTCTGGTCTCTCTGGAAAATCAAATTCAACTCTTCCCTCTTCTGTCAACCTAAGTGGTGCATCAAACAGCATTCCAGTTTTAGCAACAAATCCTTTTATGACATCCGTCTTCTTCTCTGTCAAAAGCTGCTTAACCTGGGCATCCTTAAGCTTGACACCTGCTATCTTACCTATAAAAAATCTACAGCTGTTCTCATCATCTTTCTTATAATTAGTGCAGCCATACCCAAATGGTGTAACCGCAATTTTGCCGTGGCAGATAGGACAACTTACATCCTTTAATGTAACAGGCTCTAAATCATTAAAATCAAATTTAAGCCCTTTTACTTTGCCGTCTTCATCCTTATCAAGAACAATCTTAGCATCAAATTTCTTGCCAGCCTTTGACTTAAATCCACGGATAGTCTCCGTGGTTCCATTAGCCAGAAGCTGTTTAACCTGTGCTTCTGTCAGTGACTTTTCTGCGATTTTGCCGATTGAAAATCTACAACTGTTCTCATCATCTTTCTTATAATTAGTGCATCCATATCCAAACGGTGTTGCAACAATATCTCCACCACAAACAGGGCATACAACATCCTTTACTTTCTTTGCCTCAACATTCTCGAAATCAAACTGTACCTGCAATATGCCGTTTTCATCCTCTTTCAAAACAAGACAAGCATCAAACTTCTTTCCAGATTTGCCTTTAAAACCACGAATAGTCTCTGTCTTGCGCTCATTCAAAAGCTGCTTTAACATTGACACACTAATCTTTTTGCCGGCAATCTCTCCCACTGAAAAGCGGCAGCTGTTTGGATCGTCTTTCCTGTAATTTCTGCACCCATATCCAAATGGTGTAACAACCATCTCGCCACCACAAACAGGGCATACAACATCTTTTACGACATCAGGAGTCACATCATCGAAATCAAATTTAAGCCCTGTTATCTTGCCATCTTCATCCTTGGCAAATGTCACTTTTGCATCAAATTTCTTACCAGCCTTAGACTTAAATCCACGGATAACTTCTGTGGAACCATTTCCAAGTAAAATCTTTACCTGTGCCTCCGGCAATGTTTTTCCACACATCTCTCCTATTGAGAACTTACATGAAGACGGATCATCTTTCTTATAATTAGCACATCCATAACCATAGAATGTCTTCTTAATTGCACCACCACAAATCGGGCATTTTACATTCTCGAGCACAACATCTTCGACATGCTCAAAATCAAATTCAATATTAGCTTTTCCATCCTCTTCCTTTTTCAAGGCAAGGCAGGCATCAAATTTCTTTCCTGTCTTTCCTTTGAATCCACGGATTGTAGATGTGCGCCCCTCGGTCAGAAGCTGCTTAGCCTGCTCATCAGACAGCGTAATTCCAGCAATCTCTCCAATGTTAAAATTACAGCCACTCTTATCATTTTTATAATTTGAACAACCATAACCGAACGACGTAGTAATAATTTCACCACCACAAACTGGACATTTTGCGCCAATCTTTCTACGCGCGCCTGCACCCTTTCCATCTTTGCCCGCAAAGTCACTGATGCGTACCGCAAGTGGCTGGCGTATATCCTCGCCAATCATCTTCTCAGTTTCTGTCCGTATAAATTCCTCAAGCTTATTTCGATAATCCCAGAAATCTACCGTTCCCTGAGTGATTCCCTCTAAGCCTTTTTCCCAGGAAGCTGACATCTTTGGATTCAAAAGTGCAGGAACCGTCATACTCACAACTTCAAAAATCATCTCACCTAAATTGCGAGGTGTAAGAATCTGTGACTTCTGATTCAGATTCAGATATCCTATCCTTACAAGCTTATCTATGATTTCCGCTCTCGTCGCAGATGTTCCAATTCCAGAACCTTTTATCTGTTCTCTTAGCTCTTCGTCCTCTATAAGCTGTCCCGCATTCTCCATCGCAAGCACCATCGAACCAGATGTATACCGCTTAGGTGGAGACGTCTTTCCAAATTTGATGCTATATCCCATAACCGAAATATCATCACCGGCTTTAATACTGCCTGCAAGCTCTATCAAAGCCTTAGGATTTACTTTCGGTTCATCTGATTCTTCATCACTCTCATTACTTTGAACAGACGCTCCACCAAGAACCCTTGAATTTTCTTCCTCAAAAGACTTCTTCTTAGGTGGTGTAGCTACCTCAAGATATCCCGGCTCTTTTAGTACTTTTGCTGATGTATAAAAACATTCATTCTCCACTTGTACCACAAGCTTTGTATTATCATACTGCGCTGGTGGATAGAAAATACTTAAGAAACGTCTCACTACCACATCAAATACAGCTCTCTGCAATGAATTGAGTGAATTTAGCTCTGTCAGCTGCCCTGTTGGAATAATCGCATAATGGTCAGTAACTTTGCTATCATCAGTATATGATGTATCTGCAATATTCCGATATAATCCCTTGCTCATTATGTGGTCCACATATGATGCGGTAGGTTCATATCCCTTCAGCCTGCTTATATTTCTTGATATCTCTTTAGCAACCGCACTAGACAACACTCTCGCATCAGTTCTAGGATATGTAGTAAGTTTCTTCTCGTACAAATCCTGTGCTATCTGCAATGTCTCGTTCGGACTGATTTTAAATCTCTTTGAACACTCTGCCTGAAGTTCTGCCAGATTAAAAAGAAGCGGTGCCCTTTTCTTAGTTATTGACTTTTCTACAGACTTAACTGTCGCTTTCTTCCCTTGCAACTCATCAATAAGCGCAAGAGCATCCTTTTCCTCTTTAAATCCATTCTCTTTATAAAGAAGTGGAGACTCAAAATATCTGGATCCTTCAACAGCTTTCCACTCCGCCTCAATAGACTCAGATGAAAAAGAACCTATAACGCGATAAAAAGGAGTCTCCTTGAAATTCCTGATTTCACGCTCCCTGATTACAACCATACCAAGCACGCATGTCATCACTCGTCCAACTGCAATTGCTGTATACGACTTCGTTCCCGCTGCATCATTCAGCAGTCTGCCATACTTGATGGACATAACTCTTGAAAAGTTAATTCCCATAGCATAGTCTTCTATAGTTCGCATAATTCCAGACTGACCAAGGTTCGCATACTCTGACATTGGCTTAGCTTCATTGATTCCTCTAAGAATCTCTTCTTCTGTCTGTGAATCAATCCACACACGAAGTTCCTCCATGCCATCGCGCACACCGCCAAAATTCCTGATATTTTCCTCGATAGTCTGTCCTTCTTTTCCAGCATCACCAGCCCAGTATACCTTGTCGATATCTTCCCGAAAAAGCATATTGTGGACTATGTCATACTGTTTTGATACGCTTTTTATGACATCATACTTGTAATCTTTAGGCAAAAAAGGGAGATCTTCCAATCTCCACGTCTTGTATTTGATATCATATGATTCAGGATACACCATTCCTACCAGATGACCAACGCACCATGTAATGACATATTCCTCATTCTCTATATAGCCATCCTTGCGCCCGCTTACTCCAAGAACTTTTGCAAACTCCTGCGCAACAGATGGTTTCTCCGTAATAATTAATGATTTACCCATATTCTCCCCATATTATGTAATTTACAGTTCATTCATATTTATTAACTTAAATC
This sequence comes from uncultured Agathobacter sp., assembly GCA_934359755.1. Lineage (GTDB taxonomy): Bacteria > Bacillota > Clostridia > Lachnospirales > Lachnospiraceae > Roseburia. Next base: position 31,902 of record CAKRLV010000006.1, on the reverse strand, counting down.
TTGGGTCAAGAGTGACATAATGTTCCAAATCAGGTTCAAACTCAGTTGCCGAGAAAAGATAATAGTGTTCAGATGTAAGTCTGGCCTTTTCCATAGCTGTTGCCATATCCTCACACATAGCCATCGTCATCTGAGGCTCTTTCCAATTGCAGAATCCGATTATATTCTGTCTGTCAGAACTCTGTGCAATTATATCAATATTGCCCTCTTTTCCAACCCATGTTCCTGCCTTATGTACATGAAATGGCAATCTGTTCATCTGGTCTAAAATCAACAGATACTCCATACATACATTTCTAAAATATCTATTCAGATAAAAATCAAGCTCATCAGCAATATATAAATCATAAAATTCATCTGGCTCCATAAGATATAAATCTGTCAAATGAGGATAGACAAACTTAAACCAGAAATTAACAAATGTATCTTTAATCTGGTAAACACCCTTCTTAGCATTCTCCCAGCCTCCTGTCTCAAAAGATACTAATTTCTCAACAATATCAAAATGACTTAAATTCTTCATATACACACTTATCTTCGCTCTTGAAAATCCGGTCTCATGGAACAGATCATTTAATTTGTTCTGTCCTCTGGCAATAGTAGCAAGGATTGTATTGTATACAGACAGCTCTCTTAATTCATTAGATATAACCCGTTGTGCCTCATCAAACAGAATGCCATCCTCTTTTAAAATAAGATTACATATATTTTCCTTAAATGTAGAATTAATATTCCACTTATCTAAATAATCCGGAACACCGCCCAAAACACCATAAATTCTTATGATATCCTGCACCTGCATATTATCAAACCGTCTAACCACTTCAAGGAAATTCAAGTCATGTACTTTCATGCATGCATCTATCTTCTTAGCATTACTCTCAAAAAGCTCTTCCATATCCTGTTCAACCCAGACAATAGATGACGAACAAAGTACTATCATCACCGGTCCTGGATATAATCTCTTATTGCGAAGCTTGATTATACTCTCCAGCAGGCTCTTGTCCTTCTTAAGTGCATACTGTGCCTCATCAATAACAACAACAAGCTTGCTCGGATCCCCGGTCTTGACCTTGTTGAAATATTCATCATATGTATTCTTAAGAAGTTTAACATCAAAGGCTCTTGCAATCTCTTCACCCATCATCTTACACTGTTCAGCAGCCGACGCCTGCCTGCATCTATAGTAGAAAAACTTCTTATCTGATATAAACTGTTTAATTAATTTCTCTTTCTGACAACCAGTCCTGCCATATAATACAACAAGCTGATTTCCTGATTTATCATATTGCTCCTGTAAACTTTTTAAATCTGCACCTTTAATCTCCATATGTCCTCCTTGGTATATCACGAACAAACGAACTATTTTATTATATCATTTTTTAACAATATAAAAAACCCTAAAGTTATGAAAAATCATAACCTTAGGGTCAAATTCATGAATATAAATTATTTCTTTGTAATATATCCCTGTGCTTTAAGTAACTCTGCGCAAAGAACTGCACCACCTGCAGCACCACGTACTGTATTATGTGAAAGTCCTACAAACTTCCAATCATATACTGTATCTTCTCTAAGACGACCAACTGAAATGCCCATACCATTCTCATAGTTTACATCAAGTGATACCTGTGGTCTGTTATCCTCCTCGATATACTGAATGAACTGTGAAGGTGCACTTGGAAGCTTAAGCTCCTGTGGAACTCCTGAGAAATTCTTAAGTGCCTCTAAAAGCTGCTCTTTTGTAGGTTTCTTCTTGAACTTAACAAATACAGCTGCTGTATGTCCATTTAATACTGGAACACGGATACACTGGCAAGTAATAACTGGTGATGTAGCAGGAACGATTTCCTTCTTATCATCATCAACAACACCCCAGAGACGAAGTGGCTCTTTCTCAGACTTCTCTTCCTCTCCACCGATATAAGGAATAATATTTCCAACCATCTCTGGCCAATCCTTGAAAGTCTTACCAGCACCTGAGATTGCCTGATATGTAGTAGCTACAACTTCATAAGGCTCAAACTCTTTCCATGCTGTAAGTACTGGAGCATATGACTGGATTGAGCAGTTAGGCTTAACTGCAACGAATCCTCTCTTTGTACCAAGACGCTCTTTCTGGTATTTGATAACTTCCATATGCTGTGGATTGATTTCTGGAACAACCATTGGCACATCAGGTGTCCATCTGTGAGCACTGTTGTTAGAAACTACCGGAGTCTCTGTCTTAGCATAATCCTCTTCGATTTTCTTAATCTCATCTTTTGTCATATCAACAGCTGAAAATACAAAATCTACTTCTGAAGCAACATTCTCTACTTCATTTACATTCTTAACAATGATATTCTTAACAGCCTCTGGCATTGGAGTATCCATTTTCCAACGATCACCAACAGCCTCTTCGTATGTCTTTCCTGCGCTTCTTGGACTTGCTGCGATTGTTGTAACCTCAAACCAAGGATGGTTCTCTAATAAAGAGATAAATCTCTGACCAACCATTCCAGTTCCACCAAGGATGCCGACTTTTAATTTTTCACTCATAATAAATTCTCCTAACTCTTCTTGTCCGTCTCAGACGTACATTTGTCTGTCCTAGAAAACATATTACTTTATTTAAGAAGAAAAAACAATGAACAAACTTTATTAAATTACCAATTTTTTCTGCTTTTTATTGGTAAAGTTGCACAACTCAGTTCTCAAAAATAAAAACTACTCTGCCAGGTATTTCTCCTCAATAGCAATAACTTTCTCCATCATTTCTTTTCCTGGTGCACCAATTGTAAGACGCTTGTTCACGCATGTCTCCATTGAAATTGCATCATAAATATCCTCCTCAAATACATCAGAGAATTTCTTAAGTTCTTCCACACTCATATCATCAATAGCGATATTTTTGTCAATGCAGTAAAGCACAATCTGTCCGATAATTCCATGTGCATCTCTGAATGGAACTCCATGATTTACGAGATAGTCAGCTGCATCTGTAGCATTTGTAAATCCATTATTTGCGCTCTTTCTCATCACGTCCTTATTAAAACGCATTGTCGAAATCATGCCTGTAAAAAGTGCAACACATCCCTTAGCTGTATCAAATGCATCAAATGAAAGTTCCTTATCCTCCTGCATGTCCTTATTGTAGGCAAGTGGAATTCCCTTCATTGTAGTAAGAAGAGACATAAGAGCACCATACACTCTGCCCGTCTTGCCCCTTACAAGCTCAGCAATATCAGGATTCTTCTTCTGTGGCATAATACTGCTTCCTGTGCTGTATGCATCATCAATCTCAACGAACTGATATTCATTTGAATTCCAGATTATAATTTCCTCAGAAAAACGGCTAAGGTGCATCATGACAGTAGATAATGCAGACAAAAATTCTATGAGATAATCTCTATCGGATACACCATCCATACTGTTTAATGTAGGACCGTAAAAACCAAGCAGCTGTGCGGTATAATCTCTGTCAAGCGGATATGTAGTACCAGCAAGCGCACCGGAACCAAGTGGGCAATAATTCATGCGCTCATAAATATCATGCAATCTTAATCTGTCACGCTTAAACATCTCAAAGTAAGCACCCATATGATGTGCAAGTGTGATAGGCTGTGCCTTCTGCAAATGTGTAAAGCCAGGCATAATAGTCTCTGTATTTTCCTTCATAATCTTAAGGATTGCCTGCAACAGACTCTTCAACAGCTCATCCATCTCCAAAACCTGTTCCCTTGTATAAAGGCGCATATCAAGAGCAACCTGATCATTTCTGCTTCGTCCTGTGTGAAGTTTCTTTCCTGTATCCCCAAGACGGTCAATAAGATTAGCCTCTACAAAGCTATGGATATCCTCATACTCGCTTGTAATCTCAAGTGTTCCTGCTTCAACCTCGCTTTTTATATCATTTAAGCAATTAACTATAGCATCTTTCTCCTCATCAGTCAGTATTCCCTGCTTAGCAAGCATACTGACATGAGCGATACTTCCCTGTATATCCTCTTTATAAAATTTCTGGTCAAATGAAATGGACGCATTAAAGTTGTATACTAATTTGTCAGTCTCCTTTGTGAAACGTCCTCCCCATAACTGTGCCATATTACAATTCCTCCTGTTTTATATTATTTTGCAGCTATTTCTTTATCTCTTTGCCGCTTTGAATATACACATCCGCAGTAATACTGCCTGTACATATCGTATTCTCTTGAAATCTCTGTGGATTTCTTGTAGCCTTCTTTTTTCTTAAAATCAGAATAAAGATACTTTATATTGTATTCACGCTCTAACATGCCACCTATTTCATTAAGCTTTGTGGCATTCTTGAGCGGACTTATCGACAATGTCGTAGTAAAAAAATCAAATCCATGTTCCGAAGCATATTTTGCGCTTTCCCTAAGTCTTAGTTCATAACACTTAAAGCACCTCTCACCGCCTTCTGGTACATCCTCGAGTCCCTTTGTCATCTCATAAAAGCTGCCTGTATCATACACACCTTCGACAAAAGACACAGGATGTTCCACAGGGAACTGCTCAATAAATCTCTGCTGTTCAGCAGCCCTCATAGTGTATTCGTCAGGCGGATAGATATTAGGATTATAATAAAATACCGTCACATCAAAATACTTAGCCAGAACACTGATACAATATGTGCTGCATGGTCCACAGCAACTATGTAAAAGGAGCTTAGGTACCTTCCCATCTATGCAATTTTCTTTAATAAGCTGTTCCATGACAACCTGATAATTAATCTTGTTCGCCATATCTATTATACAAAGAAGGTTCCAGAGCATAACCCCAGAACCTAATATTAATCCTCTTTTTGATAAAACATATTCTGGAATATCTCTTTTCCAGTATCAGTTTTAAAAATTCTTTCATATACTGACTTTATTTCATTCCTGCCAGCCTTATCCTCATATAAATTAACAAGGAAATCAGCTTCTATAAGAATCTGATAATCCATACCATCAACATTCGTATATGTATGATGATGACCAATCAGGTAACAGATTCTCTCCACCATATAATTCTCAACACCAAGCTCTGATAACATCCTGTGTGCAACTGGTGGTCCTTCCTGCTCCTGAAGCTTTCCATCGCACTTACCAAATTTCTCCTCCGCAATCCTTATACCAATATCATGAGTATAAGCAGCAGCCTCAAGAATAAACAATGTAGCCTCATCCAACTGTTCCTTAATTCCGATAATTCTGGATAAACTGTGGACTTTAATGAAATGCTGTATACGCTTCGCATCACCTTCATAAAAATCCATCATCTTCATAAAAAGGTCATCTAACTGTTGTTGGCTATAACTGTCACTATCCATCTCTATCTCCTTATTTAGAAATCTCCTCATTCATAAATTTAAGTGCAAATATTGCTGCGATATACACAAGAATACATAAAAGAATAATCACTATCCTGCCAGTTGCAATACCTGCAATAATCTCTGCCAAAATGAGTAATCCATGCATCCAAAGCTCCGCATTGTGAAGTAAAACAGCAATTCCAGCCTCAATCAACACGAGCACGCATACTGGAATAACAGACTGCTTAAGTATTACAGTCATTACCACTACTGAAATAGCAGCTATGATAACAAAAATGGCAAGTGATACCATATTCTTATGAGTCTTAATAAAATCCATCTCACTAACCTCTCCTAAAATCTTCTTCCAGAATATCAATTCTGATGTAAGCCGATAAGGGGACTCGAACCCCTGACCCACGCATTACGAATGCGTTGCTCTACCAACTGAGCCATATCGGCACGATATATGTATAATAACAAATGTATTTATTAAAATCAACAAAATTCTTTTTTGATTCGAATGAAATTGCAAAAATTATAAAAAATTTTGAAAAAATTACATTTATTCTTAAAAAATATCCAAAATTTTATGTTGAAACCTGTATCATTTCATGATATATTATATCCACGAGGTAACACTCGTAGATTTCTTTTATTCATATTGTACGAATCGTACATTTATCCCAATAGTTATATGCCTGAGAAGGAGTATTATGAATTATCAGGAATTTTTAAATGAAATTGAAACAACTATTGGAAAAAACTTTGACGCAGCTTGTACAGTTGCAATTGACAAGATCAAGAAGAACAACGGCTCTATTCTTGATGGACTCACAATCAGGGATCCATCTATCAATATTGCCCCAACCATCTATCTACGTCCATATTATCATCGATATCTGAACGGACAGCCAATCTGTGATATATACGAAGACATTATGGCTACGTACAAATCAATTATCCCCAAAGATAATTTTGATATTGAGAGATTCATCTGCTATGATTCCATCAAAGAATCCATAGTTCTAAAGCTCATTAACTACGAGAAAAATAGCGAAATGCTAAAGGATCTTCCCCACATGAGACTCTTTGATCTGGCTATAATTTTTCAAGTGCTATACAGCAAAGATGATAAACAGCTTGGGACAATTACCATCTACCAGTCGCATCTTGATCTGTGGAATGTTACAGCAGACGATGTATACAAAGAAGCTATAAACAATACTCCCAAATTGCTTCCAGCCGAAATTGTAAACATCTCCTCTATTGTCCAAATTCCGTATACAGCATACGAACCACCTATGTACGTGATCACTAACCAGACACGCACGAACGGAGCATCATGCATCCTGTATCACAATGTTCTCAAGGACTTAGCTTCAATATTACATAGTGATTTAATTTTAATTCCAAGCAGTATACATGAATTTATTGCATTCCCGGCGAACATCTGTAATGACATGGAATATTACAATGATATGGTCAGCACCGTCAACTCCACATCAGTATCTGATGAGGAAGTGCTCTCTGATCACGTATACATGTATTCTATGTCCCAGGACAAGATTGTTCAATAATTTGTATAATTAAAAGTCTCAGTGAGTGACATCACTGAGACTTTTCCTGTAAATTATTTAATGATTATCGAATCATAAAGTTCTTCATATCTGCGTGCTGAGGCATCCCATGAGAAATCCTCGTTCATCGCCCTCTTTATAATTTTCTCCCACTTCATAGGATAATTTGAATATACACTATACGCATACTGAATAACATGATACATATCGTCTGCATTATAATTGTCAAATGAGAAACCATCTCCTGTATCTTCGTATTCATTATATGCCATAACCGTATCCTTCAAGCCGCCGGTCTCACGTACAATTGGAATTGTGCCATAGCGCATAGCCATCATCTGACTCAATCCGCATGGCTCAAATAATGAAGGCATAAGAAACGCATCACATGATGCATAAATCTGATGTGCCACTTCCTCTGAATATCCAATTGTAGCTGAAACTTTATCAGGATACTTACTCTGAAAATATCTGAACATATTCTCATATTTTTCCTCACCAGTACCTAGGACAACAAGCTGTATATCAAGTGCATTAAGCATCTCATCAAGAATATATTCTACCAGATCAAATCCCTTCTGATCTGTCATTCTAGATACCATGCCAATCATAAAAACATCATCCTTTACAGGCAGTCCTACACTCTTTTGAAGTGACTTCTTACAAAGCTTCTTGCCTGATATGTCCTCAGCTGAAAAATGATTCTTCACGTACTTATCCTTCGAAGGATTGTACTCGTCATAATCTATACCATTTACAATACCATACAAATCCTCTCTTCTTGCTGACATAAGCCCGTCAAGACCTTCTCCACCCTCTGGAGTCGTAATCTCATACGCATAAGTCGGACTAACCGTAGTCACCTTATCTGCATAAACAATTCCACCCTTTAAGTAGTTCGCCTCGCCATAAGATTCAAGCTTATCGTATGCAAAAATGTGCTGTGGCAATCCTGTTATATCGGCCACCTCATCTATCTTCCAACGCCCCTGAAACTTCATATTATGAATCGAAAATACTGTCCTTATTCCGAAATAGAAATTGTCACTGCCATATATTGTCTTCAAAAATACAGGCAAAAGCCCTGTCTGCCAATCATTACAGTGAATGACATCTGGCATGAAATCAATGTACTTAAGAGCATCAAGAACCGCCTTGCTAAAGAATGCAAACTTCTCTACATCTTCATAAATCTGATTGTACGGCGAAGATCCTGCAAAATAAAATTCATTGTCAACAAAATAATAAACAACGCCGTCATGCGTAGCCTTTAAGATTCCGGCGTACTGTTTTCTCCAGTTCAAATTCACATCAAAATGACAGACCTGAGTCAATTCCGGAAGAAACTTCTCATCCATACATGCATATTTAGGCATTATCACTCTGACATCATAATTATCCTTGTCAATATATCCAGGTAATGATCCAACAACATCCGCAAGCCCACCTGTCTTCATATAAGGAATAGCTTCAGATGCAACAATCAGTATATTTTTCATACATCGCACCTCCTAGTTAGCATATATAGATTATATCACACCCTCTGGTAATTTGGTACTAATATATTATTTCATTTGTAATCTGATTTTGTCGGTAATCAAAGCAATAAACTCTGAGTTAGTAGGTTTACCCTTTCCATTGTTAATAGTATAGCCAAACAGTTCGTCTATAGTGTCCATCTTTCCTCTGCTCCATGCCACCTCAATTGCATGCCTTATTGCCCTCTCTACGCGGCTGGAAGTAGTGTTGTACTTCTTCGCAATCTCAGGATAAAGTATCTTAGTAATTGAATTAAGCATATCCATATCATTTACAGACATAATGATAGCCTCCCGAAGATACTGATACCCCTTAATATGCGCAGGTACCCCCACTTCATGTATTATATCCGTAACCTCTTCTTCAATACTCTTTGTGCTGACCGTAATTTCATTTGATGTCATATGTGAATTATTAGTTCTGCTTCTTCTGCCACTTTTTTGTTCATGCAGATTCTTTATCTTCGAAATCAAAGATTCTTTATGAAATGGCTTCATTATAAAATAATCTGCACCTCGCGCAAATGCATCCTCAGTAATAACTTCCTTACCAACAGCACTGAGCATAACAATAGCTGTATTGTCACTTACATCCTTATCCATACGAACTCTGTCGAGAACTTCAAGACCATCCATCTTCGGCATAACAATATCAAGAATCACTACATCAGGATGCTTTGTCTTAATCATATTGTATGCTTCCTCACCATCTTTGGCTGTACCTACGATCTGCATGTCATCTTCTGCTGATATCACCTCACTAAGCATGTCCCTAAGTAAGTCATTATCATCTGCAATTGCAATGTTAAGTTTTTTCATAACGGTCCTCCCTTATATTCATAACATCAATACCCACATAATATTAAACTCCATATTTCGGATTTTGTCTACTGGCGTCGACTAAATTCTTTAAAAAAAATAATTTTTTTCAAAAAAAAGAACACATTTTCAAGAATTTCTTCTAAAAATGTGTTCTTTAATAATTAATCAAGGTCTGTAAGACCTACCTTTTGGATTCTGAATGTCGAATATGACGCTGATGTATTAAATGGATCGCCTTCAGTTCCATCATTATTATTCTTGATGATAGTGGTCTGAACCACCGCATATATTTCGACATAATTCTGCTCAGAAGAAAGTAAAGACAATGGAATCTCCGCCTTATATGTCACACCAGATGTGTAATACGTATTAATCGGCTCATATTGACCATCCGCATTCTTCCTGTATCTGTTTATATCCACTTTCTTTAGATATACCGGATTACCACTGCTATCATTCACAATTCTGTAGTTGCTATCATTAGCATCATACTCATTGTCACTTACAGGTACACAAAAATCAACACGGATTTCCTTACGCTTTAAGTTCCTTACGATATTAGTATCATTTACAGTAAAGTAAATAGCCTCTTTTGCATCACCCTGTGAATTCTCCTGTGAAACCTGCTGTTCAACTGACTGCGAATCAGAAACTACAGAACCATTGTTATTAACACTTTGATTGAAAGTCTCATAAATTGTATTTAACGTCTCGGCATCATCGCCATCTCCGTCCTTAATAGAAATCGAAGGCGAATGAGTACCAGCATTGTAAGCTGCAATCATTGTATTAATATATAATTTTACTTCATCCATAGTAAGACCAGCTCTATGACCTACACCAGAGTAAGTGACATTTCCCTTTGTGTAGATGTAGTAGTTATTACGGACATCCTTAGGTGATTTACCATAAAAGTTGTTGCTGTTTAGTGTATACCATACAACTACATCACTCTCACCGTCATTATCGCCATCTTCATTCATATCAATCTGGTAATACTGCGCATGCGTAGGAGCTGCCAAAAATTTATCTGGAAGCACAAACGGATAAGAGGTTATCTGTCCGTCATTTACTTTATCAACATCATTAGTAGTCATGTTAAAATTAATTCTTCCATCTTTCAAGTAAAAATATCTATTATAGTCATACGCAGCAAACACATAACGCGTCATGTCACCAGATGAATCCCCTTGCGACTGTCTTACAATAATTTTGCGGTTACTACCTGGCAAATATGGCAAATCTGTGTTATTTTCATTTGCATATTCCACAGCCTGATTATACAATTCTCCAGATTGGTAAGTACGATTAGCAATACCTATTGTCTTATTACTACCTTTTTCCATCTGGGTTCCAAGCATCATAGCAGCGCTTTCAAGCACTCCATATCTATCCATACCAACCGCATTACGAATTTCTTTATTGAAGTCATATCCCCATTGTCCATGATCTGTAGAATTATTACAAAATGATGTCGTATCATGTGTAAATAATATAGGATTACCTCTGTTAATATAATCCTTGATAATCTGTACACTGTTATTACGGCTGTCTATTTTGTACATATCTGTAAATCCCATTACAATCATGTCATATGTATCTTCGAAATATTTGACATCTTTTCCTGCACAAAAGTCACCAAATGCATTAGACTTCATATAATCTATTTCAATCTTATAATCAGTAACCTGCGCGAGAGCCTGATGGAAATTACTATTAGAATTAGCAGCCTCATTTTTCATATTAAATCTCTCATCTGAAGATGAGCCAATCTGAAGAATCTTAATAGTAACTGGGTCTGCATTCGCTTGTCTATAATACACATATCCACTCTTTAAGTCATATCTGAACTCATTTGTAGACTGATTAACCTTAAGCTGCCAAGGAATAATACCTACATAATTCTCAGGCAGTGTATACGACAACTTATAACTATGATCAGAACCTGCATAAAGCTTATAATGCACCTGAGTATTTCCCGAATCATCAGTCTCTGAAACCGGGCGTACCAGCGTTCCATTGTCATATATTCGGATATCGTTGGCGCTTATCTCCTCCTGTGTATTAGAGAATTTACCATCAGAGTTTGTATCAAGATATAAATTTGCATCAAATGTAGCATTCGCATCGGCAGAACCTCTGTTACTGATAGAGAAATCAAGTGAGATTACATTTGTATTCAACTGTACATACTTTGTATTTGGTACTACAGCCTGTTCAACAAGATTAATACTTGGCTTACCAAGACTTAAGTAATTGTAGAGATTTCTAAAGTTCTCTCCTACCTGCTTTATTGTCATAACATTGGTATACTTATTAAGCCCCTTTGATACAACACTCCCATCATCATTGTATGTACCATTGAACAACTCGTACATATATGAGCAGTTGTCCACATATGTCTCATTTACAGTATCCATAGCCGAAGCATTTTTGTAAAACTTATCAGCTACAACAACCGGATAACCGGCATATACATAATCACGTAAGTCCTGCATTTTCTCCTTAGTGATATCATTGCCCGAATACCTATATGTATTTGTAGCATTTGCATATGTTTCAACTGGCAAATTAGTTTTATTTACACTATCCGATATTCCTACGACACTTGTTCTATCCCCGTTTCCATTATGATGATAATCCGTCTCTAGCATTCCTGAATGATCCGTTGGAAGAACCGCAACATCACCTACATTAACATAAATCATCTTGTTCATTCTTGAATCATTGTAAACGGTATTCCCCTTATTATCAGTATTAAGCATATTTACACTCATACCAATATAGACCATGTCATACTTTGATATATCAGTTATGTTACCGATAAATTCGGCAGTCGACATATGCGTTATGGTAATTGTCGGTATACTATCCCTGCCGTTGAACCAGCTTCGTACAGTACTCTCCTGTAATGCATCTGTTGTATTATTATCAACATAACAAGGCTCCAGATCCAGGATAGAAAGTGTGTCGTTTATCTCCTGATGAGTGTCCTCATCTGTATACGCAATAATATATTCCATCGCAATGGCCTTTGAAATCTTCAAGTCAAAATAGCCATACTGTTCTTCGCCCAAAGCTTCATTCTCTGTTCGCCTGCTCAAGTTCTGTGAATCAATACGCTCTGCGATTTCCCCAAATCCAGCAGCCTCAGCAGCTGTCTCAAAGGCAGTAACATCATTAAATGTTCTTGAGTACTCTATAAATGGTGTTGTAAAGTACTGCGCTGTTCCTGTAGAATTATCCAAAAACATATATGGTGATTTAGGATCAGAATTTCCCGGATACACATATATATTCTGGTTTACAAAATGATGGTCAGCATCATTTACCATATTTGCACTTATAGCATTCCAGTCAATTGAATCAGCTGTTGTATTCTCTGAAAAAGAAATCGAATATGCATTCCGGCTGCACAATAACGCAACAAGCTTCTGAATATTAGCTGCATGTGCTAAATCATTTATACTGTTTCCAATGATGCTGTAATCAACCACTACAGGATAATGCCTATCCGATGACTGAACAAGCGTCATGACATTGCATAACTGTTGCCATGTAATATCATTATCAGTTCCAAAACTTCTCAAATCACTGTTTGAACTCTTTCTGAATGCATTGCCCGATATATAAAGCATATTGCTTGCATTAATATCATAAGAATTAAACTGCTCAGGAACCATAGTATTTACTTCAAAATACATATTCCTTGAGTTCTGTGACAGATAATCATTCTGATTAAATACACCATCCCTGAACCAGTTATTGTTCGTAAATCCTCCAGTATAATATACAACACTCAAATGCAGAGGCTCATCAAGCACATCTGCTTCATTGCCAATTCTAAGATCATACTGTCCGTTTCCGTCACCTGCATATTCATAATGAGTCTGGTTTGCATCCAGATCAAAATGTCCATTTCCAGTGATGTTACCCTCTTCATCCTGTGAAGAAGCTGAAATATATGGCTCTCTCAAATCAAGAATACCACTGTACTCGCCAGACATATCATTGTAGAATTCATTTACAGTTGCAGTATAATAAACAGTATCTTCCGATAACTGTGCATCATCACCAACATACTCGAACTGAACAGTATAATAGATATAGTTCGCATCGAAATTCTCAAATGCTACAGTAGAATCACCTATTCTTCCAACAAAATCATATGCACCAAGCAAGTTGTCACGACTCACACGATAAACATATGCATTAGGTGTATTTGTCTTCGCCTGTTCAAATATCTCCTGAGTAATAATAGGAGAAGTCTCAGACACTTTGTATAATGTGATAGGATTTCCATCCGCATCCCTTGCCACAAGCTCACCTGTATCTGCATCCACTACAGGTGATGCCTGTGTAAATCTAAGTCCATAGTACCCACCTGTAGAAGAATGCTGGTAATACTTCACATTCTGATTGTACAGACCAGTCTCATTCTCATTAAGAACATACTCAAACGCCTTATTATATGAACCGTTTCCAACATTCTCTATCATTCCATAACCAGAAGTACCACTGGCTATCACATCAGGGTTAGAAAGTGTATAACTATCCCATCCATCATGTGGCAGATATGATTCATCGTACGCCTTGTAGGTAATAGGTCTTGATGTGTCCTGCGCAGCAATTGATGAATACAGATTTCTAAGTTCATCATTGATGTATCTCTTTCTGCTATCACTTCCTGAAATATCCTTAAGTTCGCGCTGCCAGTTGATAGGCTCCTGACCATCGATCATATAGCCTATCTCCCCCATGCTCGCATCTGGAACAAGCTCGTAAATAGTAAAAGGATTTCCCTCACTGTTTCCCGCTATGATATTGTCGATTCCCTCAAAGGACTCATTTGCTCTTATCTCCTGGCTGGAACGCAGAAGTACTGCAGTAACCACAACACCGATTACAAGTACCACTGACATTCCAACAGCAATACATTTTAGAAAACTCTTCATTAAGCCTCTTCCTCTCAAATTCTAAAATAATCCGAATAATTTATCTTGTAATATTACAGTTAACTCTTCCCCATGGCTTACTATCAATATAGAACCAGAACTTAAACACCGGTCTATAATAATTAGTCACTCCAAGATTACCAACTTTGAAATTTACCTGTTCATCACTACAACTAAAACTGCTTACCATCCAACTCCTGTCATTGTCTGAACGAGCAGTAACTACACCACTTGAATGATAATATCCAAACAACTCATATGAAAATGCAGCCTGACGATTATCTCTGGCACTTACAGTACATCCACCAGATTCACTAGCTGTACGGATATCCTTTGATTCAGTACCATTCCATACTCTGATAAATACATCATCCATATTGATATAGATAACACGAGAATAAATTCTTTGTGCATTTACTGTAATAAAAGCCCTGACTCCGACAGAAAACTTACTGTTCCAATCTACTTCCTCACCACAATAAATACTTGTCGTAGCACCTCTGTATGCAGTAAGCGAAATCTTATCTTTCTTCGCTGTAGTTGAAGACAGACTTGATGTAACATCCTCGCCAGTAGTAGTATTCTTTATATTGTAGATTTCCCACTTAATCTCACCCTGCTGTCCATCATCTGGCGCTACTGTTGCTTTGATTTTATTCGTAGTTCCTTTACGAAGCAGCTTATCCGACGCTGCGCCATCCCAGTCAATCGTCACACCATACGGGCTCGTAATTGAGTAAGTGAGTGAATCAGAATAGTGATCATCAGCCATCGAGCTCGCAATAATTGTAAAATCATGACCTACTGTCGCCTTTATCTTAAATTCCTGAACAGCACTTGTCTCAGCGTAAGTATCTAATCTATTTGCACCATTTGCCAGCCACTTGAATTTCTTATCTGAACTTTCAAGATTATCACCTGTAATCGTCGCTTTTACCTTGATTACATCGTCATAATGGTACTCATCAGCACGATATGCACTGTCAATTTCTATATTTACACCTGTTATACTCTTAATCTTGACAGAAGCCCAGGTATAATAGTTTGGATCAGCCTGTGAAGTTGCCTTAACAGTAAGAGTATTCGACAAATCCTCGTCATCACCTATAGTGAGCTGTCCACCAGAAGATATAGATGTAGACGTCGAAGAATTACCTGATATAGACCAGTTAATCTGCTGACTCGGGAAGTTCGTTCCCTGAACCAATGCAGAAAAAGAAAATACCATTGAATCATTCTCCCGTCTGAAATAACTAACGGTGCCTTCCGTGTAATTCTGTCCATTATAATAAATCTGCACACCACTGACTGTCGCCGGGACATTAGCTGGTTCATAAGCATCTGACGTGTCGTTTATAGCAAGAACATTTCTAAGAGATATCTGCTTTGAAGCACTATATCCCTTTCTACCATCACTGGACTTAAAATCAACCTTGATGTATACCTTGCTCTTTGATTCAGCTTTCTCCAATGAAACACTAAAATCAGAGACATTTTTTGCCATCTCAACGCGATCGCCTGTTGCTGTTACAGTTCCTGAATCGTCAATTTCATTCTTCTGAAGATAAATTTTCTTATCCGCTTTGTTCCAGTCTATAATATAGATAGCATCTTTGTCATATACTGTGAGAGTCTTACCATCCACTGCTCCAATCCCGTTATCTGACAAAACTCTCGTCGTAGTTCCTCCAGCCGTGTAAGAATATGTAAGTGCATTAGTAGTATCTACGACAAGATTCTCTATCTGGTTCACTGTAAGCTGCGCTTCATTCTGAATATCAGAATCATCCCCTACATCCCTGTATGAGTGTGCTCCTGTTGTAAAAAGTCCAAAAACTGCTGTTCCAAAAATTCCAAGGATGGCTATGACTATTACCAATTCAACCAACGAAAAACCTTTTTGATTGTTCATCATATCCTCCTCTCTCATCATTTCTCTACATCAACCTTACCAGTTTCCTGATAAAGAATAATTGTATTTATCTTAGTATTTTTAGTAATCCATATTCTTCTGACACATTTTCCTGAACCATCAAGCTTAAACTGTCCTGAACTTCTGTCAAAAGAAATATTTATCGCATTTCCATTAGCATATGACAAAGTTTCAACAGAAGAATCTGTTGGGTCTGTGACTGTTGAATCTGTAGTAAATTTCACATCTATACCAGACTTTCCCACCATCTCCGTAGTAGTCTCCTCAGATGTACTACTTCCAAGCTTCTTTTTTTTAGTTTTTACTTCCGCATAATACTTGTCATCACTGTCCTGATAGAATCTAAGAGTAACCTCTTCGCGCCCCATAGTGCTTATTCTGACTTTGTTAATCATATTTTGCATATTATCTGTACATTGAGTCACCTTAGTAACTAGCACACGGGACAATCCTATAGTAACAACACCTGCAATAATCGTCAGTATAGCAATTACAATAATCAGTTCAACAAGTGTATATCCTTTATTGTTACGCCTCATAAAAATCCTCCAAAGAATTATTTCTTTGTCCAGTTCTTATATTTGATGATATCAGAATATGCAATCGAAGTATTACCATTGGCATTTCCACCACCAGTCAAACTTACGATATATGAACTTCCATCATTAAACACATTGTACAAGAAATTAGTTCCATCAATATCAGCAGTCAGAAGCTTCTTCATAGTCTCTACATCTTCATTACTGATTGTACAGTTACCATTAACCTTAAGCTTACCCAGACATATAATTGTACCTTTGAAATCTGCATTTACATTTACATCACCAGTAGCAATTATGAGTCTAAGCTTTCCACCTTCCTGATTCTCACTCGAGTAAGTATAATTACCATTTACAACAACTGCACTTATTACATCGCCAGCCCCAAGAGTATAATTGACCTTTCTCTTACCATTCGACTGACCTGCTGTAACCGCCTGCAGCTTACTCATATCAATAATATTATCAAATACAGTTCTTCCATATGCCACACCATTTCCACTATTATAATTAGGTGACAGTGTAGAGTTCAGTGCTGTATATGTATTATTCAATAATGTAATCTCATCATCTACATCAAGTTCATCTGTACCATAAAGTGCAAGCCTTTCACTCTGGTAAAGGGAATATTTTCCTGCTGTATATACTCTGGAAGCTGCATCATTTGAATCAATTGCATCAGCAAAGAAATCAGCATATGTATTAAGCTTCTCTTCATTGTTCGAATAGAAATCCGTATAGTAATCAGAAGCTGATTTTGCAGACAAGCTTATATAATAATAGACAAGTCCATCATTAGCACGTCCACTGCTTGTAGGCACAAATACTGTACTAACACAATCCGAGATACTCTCACCATTATCTAAGTAATATGAAAGCTTATGACCGGTTTTAGAAGATGAAATATCCTCATCAATCTCTGTATAATCATCATGGCCAACTATATTAAGATACTCTTCATATGTGATAGGATTTCTATTGTATAAAGACTTACCAGTACTATCTACACCGATACATTCACCTGGAATGAGGTATCCAATCTGATCTCCCTTTAATGCAATAGACTCACCCATTCTGACATCACTGTTATCCTCTGTAGATACACGCCTGTCATTGGCAATAGAACTTGTCTGGATAAATGAATATCCAGCGACAAACAAATCATCTAATCCACTCATATCAAGAGTAGATTTCTTTCCGTTGATTATAATAGCACTGCTATCCGCAGCCTTTCTGGTATCATTGCCATACCCTACATATCTTCCAGTTCCACCTTCACCAAGATAAACCGCTGGTTTCTCACCTGTAAGTGTGAGGTCATCAGATACATATGTACTTCCTCGCAGCCAGGCTTTTGCGCCGCCCCCTACCTTGATATTGTCTGTCCAGAACTGATTATCTGATGCAACAGAAAACTGTGATGAATCACTTATATTTACTGTTCCCTCTGCTATCAGATACTTCGAATCTGATAATGTAAGCTTAATGCCATTGTCCTTAAGATCAAAACTCAAAACATCTGAATTAGACGTAGCAACAGCATACGGTGAACCTGCATACACACTACCTTTTACGTTAACATTACTATAAGCTCCGGTTAACTGAATGCCCTCATTGCCAATCATGCAATATGAGAATGTATCTGGCATCTCCTCAGAAGTCACAAATTTCATCTCAGGTATTCCAAGACTTATATCAGTCTCAATAACAGAAGAAAAACCATCTTGATCTACAAATACAACTCTTATTCCTTTAAGGACTACACCATTACTGTATGTACTCATAAGTCCATCCTCAGAACCGGACGCAGCAGACAATGATGTAATCTCAGCATAAGGATATGTAGACGTATCAAGAAGTGATGCATCTACATATGATTTCAAAAGAGCCATATTATAATTTCGGTCTCCTGCTGTAGCAGACCGAAGAGACGCACATATTTTCTCAACATATTCTCTCTGAAATGCACCATTTCTTTCTGTCTCTGAAAGCGCAGAATACTTCTGCATTACTGTTGAATATGCTTTGCTGTAAGCATCAGATACATCAGTCTGGAGACCAACACACATCTGATCTAAAACAGTCTCTGCCGAATAGAAATTGTTCTTCACCTTTGAATCTGTAATTTTCATCTGATAATTTGTAAGTGACGCCCAAAGTGATACAACCGCAAGCATACCGATAATAGCGCATGCAACGATTACTGTCACAAGTGCAGATCCCTTATTGTTTAAACGTTTTCTCAATCTGTCATGCCTCCTGTAAATGTGACAATTGGAGTCTCAGTTCCAATCGCACTATAATCCACACTTGATGGATATACGGCAACCGAAACATCAAAAAGTCTGTCTGACATTTCCAACTCTGTCATAGAATTAACATCAATAATTCCATTTACTACCAATCCCTGATTAGCATTGGCATTATTGTAAATATATGTAACCTGATTAGCAACATTATATCCTGCCTGATTCTCATCAGCCACTGCCATATTAGTTCCAAGATTCGTGCTGATTGATGCATGAGCCTTTGGATTATGTCCATTATTAGCCGGCTCATTCAAAAATACACTACATCTATATGCAGTCTCTGAACTATACAAATAGCTTGCATCAACATTTGCCTGCTTGATAATATGTACATTGCAATCAACCATATCCGGATTGTTAATCACAATACTATCCGTACTCATAGGATATGCATATGTCGATGTATACCAAGGATAATAAAACAGATATACATTCTTAAGACTATCATCTGTATGAGATGAATTGTCGTATATGACACTTGTATAATCTTCCTCATGCAAAGAACCTGCTTCTGGAAATGTAAGCCTTTGGCTCTTCACATAATACTTATAGCTTGCTGTAACTGTGGTAGCACCAGATGTATCCTTAGCAATATCTACTGTAATAGTTCTGCTTATATCATTCTGTGTAATTCCAGAAATACCATATTGAAGCTGGATAGCTGTAATAACCGAATTAGCTGTATCTGCATTTGCACTGATTGCGTCATATGCAGTATCAACAGACTTCATATCAGCTACCTTTTTATTGTTGTATTCTTTGTTCTTCGTACCATCCACATCAGTCTTCGCATCAAGTGTAACAAGTGCATTGTACTTCTTGTTTGAATTGTTCACTCCAAGTCCCGATACATAAAAGTAATATTTATGACTGCTCTTTGGAGTAAAAACCGGATCAGTACCACCAGCCGGTATAGAAAAACTAGATAGTGGAGAATATGCGCTTCCATTGTAATCAAGCTCAACTGTACTTGCAGAACCAAGGTCAAATAAATCAAATCCACTCGCATCAGTAGGATAATTAAACTGACGCACTACCTCTTCTAGCGAAACATTCTCCAGACCTTCCATAATATTTTGCGCTGCCTCTGTCGCATGCAATTTATTCTTCGCCTTTGCATTAGTCTTTGCAGCCTGCACAAAAGACGTAAGCAAAGGGAGAACCATGATAGCCAGAATTGTAATCGACACAATAAGCTCAACCAATGTCAAACCACGATTATCCTTCAATCTCTTCATCGTTCTCCCTCCCTTCGTAAAATATTAATTTAGATATTATTCTCCAACTGTACCAAAGACATTCTTAGATCCATGTGGCATACTTGGAATATTTGGTGACTCGTAAGCCTTATCGATGCCATATAAGAAATATGCATCATATACTAATGTTCCATCAAGAAGTCCCTCACTCTCATTGAATGCAAGTGTAAGTGAACTAACCTTCTGTCTGTTATCAGCCTCAGCAACCATCTCAATAAGCTTCTTAACACCCTTATTTCCAGCCTTGAATACTACAGTGCTTTCTACACCATATAACTGGTATGCACTCTGCGTAGCTGGCTGTGCTGCAGCATCTGTACCTGCTGTATCTGTAGTACCGCCATCAGCACTTGCTGTATCTGTAGTACTGCCATCAGTACTTGCTGTATCTGTAGTACTGCCATCAGTACTTGCTGTATCTGTGCTGGCTGTATTAGCAGCATTCTCATCAACAGCCTGACCAGTATTTATATCTACTGCTGTAGGCGTAGCTACTGAAAGTGAAGATACCTTAGTCTTTGTTTCCTTCTCCAGTGTAACCACATCCATAATAGTATCTTCAATCTGTAAATATGATGGATAATGTGTAAGTGCCTTATCCATCTCTTCATTCATAGTCGTAATCTCTTTTTTGTAATCCTCTACCTTTGCCGCAAGCTGTGACAATTCCTGATATTTCTGAGTGAGTGCTACATTCTCACTCTCAAGCTGTGTCCTTTTTTCCTGTGCCTGCTGGAAAACTAAAAAGTATGACAGAGCAAGGATTACAGCACCGATTAATACAATTATAATCTTCTTATCTCTAGCTGACATATTCTACCTCCTATTGCTCTGTAGCAGCTTCGCTTGTGCTTTCTGTAGCTGCCTCACCTGGCTTCTCAGTGCTCTGCGTATTTTCTGTGTTCTTAGGAGCAGCACCCGCATTAGTGCCGTTTGCACTATCAGTACCATTCGTACCCTCGGCATTCTCTGTATTCTCTAAGGCACTGATATAGTTACACTCAACAGTGAAATTAACTGTAACCTTACCTGTTTCCTTATCAGTCTCCTCTGTTATCTCAGAAACACTATATACTTCTATAGAATCAAAAGTTCTAAGCTGTGAAATAATATCAGCAACAGCAGCTTTCTTGTCTACATCAATTGAAAGAGTAAGTCCTGTCTCTGACGCTGCAAGAGATATAACCTTAATCTGCGATGGCATCTTCTGCTCTAATTCCTTAATAAAAGAGACAAGATTATTATTCTCGCTCACCGTAGCATTATCAAGCTTCGTAATCCAGTCATATTTAGCCTTAGTTGCATTGTATTCGTCTGCTGTCTCCTGAGCATACGCAAGGCTGTCAACATTCGACTGCATCGTCACATTGTCCGCCTTAAGCATCAGATTTCCAAATATACCATATGCAGCCATCGCAATCGCACCTACTATACATACTGCCATGATAACAAGCGCTCCTGTCATGGGCTCTTCGCTCTCAGAACCTTCTGCATCAGGTGCCGTCTCATCCTTCTTACTTTTGCCAAAGCCCTTGCCATACTTGTCCCCACCATATATAGGGAGAGGTTCAAGCGCACATCCGATACAGGTGAAGAACTCTGCCATCTTCACGTTCGATATATTAATATTCTTATGGAGTGATACTCCTTCAAACTGCTGGAGTGGAACTACTTTCTGATTCAGTTCATTCGACATGAGTCTGCTCAGTCCGCTGAAATCAGCTCCCATTCCTACGAGGTATATTCTCTCTATAGTCTTGTCAGTATGTCTTGAAGTATAATAATCTAATACTCTGGCAATACTTCCGACCAGCATCTGTAGATTGTCTGTGACGTACTCTTTTAATTTGGCAAGCTTCTGGGAATCAATCTCACCATCTGGTCCAGCCTGTTCTCCCTCGGTGGTCTCCTCCTGTCCAAATCTAGGCAGCAATAATGTACGTCTTCGCGATACATCCATGGCTTCCAGATATGATAAATACTCACCGAACAACTCACTGTCCTGAATAGCTTCAATCCCCTCACCGATTCCATAATTAAGTACTCTCTGGAGTGCTATCTTATCACCCTCCATAATTGTAAGGATTGACAATGTCTCATCTACTTTAATTGTAACCTTGATTTCTTCTGGGATTTCCCTAAGCATGAGCTGCTTAATAGAATTACCTGTATAATCAAGCCCCATAAGTGTCAGATGACAATTTTCTGCAAGAAGTCTGTAGGATCTGATAAGCTCATTAGGAACAGCAAGAACGGAAAGCTTAATCTTCTTCTCATCGCCCTCTCCGTATCTATCTAGCACTTCATGAACCAGCTGATACTGTGTCAAATCAACTGGAAAATAATCCGAAGCATTCGCAATAAGCAAATCTTTTATTTTGTTGTCCTTTACAAATGGGATTTCAATTTCACGATTTGCAATACGCGCAGAATTCAGTACGAATATCGCCTTATTCGTGCTAATGTGGCACTCCTTAAGCTTGCTCTGCAGCATTGCCTTGAAAATACTGTTAACCTCTACCCCTTCATCCGAAATCATATCAGGCGGTGTAGCGAAGCTGAACATATTGTAAATCTTAGGATTCTTAACCTTGTAATCTATTTCAACTACTCGAGTAAGGTTCTGACCAATCTCAATTCCTAGAACTTTGTTAGCCATATTATTCCCTCCAAATTAATTTATTCTTTTGCTATTTATCTAATTAATATAATAAATAAATGCAAATAACTATTCATACCAAAACTGCTATTTGCATACAAGCACGACATATCAGTCCTGATTATTCTAAAGTGGTTCTGAATAGTTATTATATAATATATATCATCGCTTATTATAGCGCATTTTTCAAGTTAAAACATCATATTTGTATACCATGATATCATATTTTGTCCCCACATGGCTGCAATGAACAAGCCAACAGCCAGATAAGGTCCCATGGCAAGTACATTTTCTGCATCTGATACTCTCATACGTATCAGATGAATTATCGAGCCGATGATACAGCCCAGGAAAAAAGCAATTATTATATTCTGCCAGCCTATCAGTAGTCCTGCTACTGCCATAAGCTTAACATCACCGCCGCCCATCGCGCGGCCTTTACTAATCACAACTATTAAATACAAAAATATACTGACGCAGAAGAAACCTATAATATATATCGGCCAATTCTTCAAATCTGTTAATAGGTGAATCACTCCTAGCGCCAGTATAAAGATGTTGACACCAATTGGAATCTCATAAGTTCTCCAATCTATTACGCTCAACACTATAAGTGCTGAAACAAATAAACAGTAAAAGACGCTCTCTAAAGTAAAATCCTTTACTATGAAAATTAAAACATAAAGTATCCCATTTACAGCCTCAACTATAGGGTATTGAGGTGAGATCGGGGCTTTACATTTCCGGCACCGCCCTCTCAGGAAAAGCCATGAGAAAAGCGGTACCAGGTCATACCATGCGAGCTGATACCCACATTTCATACAATGTGAACGCTCTGAAACTATCGTCTCATGCATTGGAATACGATATATACAGACATTTAAGAAGCTGCCAATCACTATTCCGAATAAAAATATGAAAATGTATACGGGTATCAGTTCTAGTTCCATTAATTATTTATCCTCTCAAAACAACTCTTAATCCCCTGATGTCACTAATGAGCCATCAGCATTGAACCATTCCGCAGAACCATCTACCTCCCAGGTGTTTGTAACTGATGTATAGACCAGTTTCACACCACGCCACTTTGATGATTTAAGAACTACTGAATTAATTCCAGCCTCTGTAAGTGGTGTCATATCAGAGATAATAGTATTCTTCGATGTTCCATCCTGGACAACAGTCCATCTTTCAGGTTCTATCTGTTTGTCAGCGTAGTAGGTTTCGACAGTCTCTTTTAAGCTGTCAAAGTTCTGTACATCGGAAGCTTCTCTCGTCTTCTCAATATATCTTATGAACTGTGGTGCAATCACCCCAACCAGTACTGCCATTATTGCAATTGTAACAATAAGTTCTACCAGGGAAAAACCTTTATTATTCATACTAAATCAGTTATGAATATTAGTTATTTACAAGTGTCTTTAAATCTGTATTTGGAGCTTTTGAGTTTGTTGTAGTTCCAGTAGAAATATCCCACTTGAATGTTGTTAAATCATATGTAAGTGTAACACTTGGCCATCCAGATGATTTAAGAGCAACTGATGAATCTAAGCCAGATGCTGCTAATGCATCTGAAAGCTCTGTACCAGAACCGCCACCAGCAACTGTTGCTGTTGCACCATTTACAGTAATAGTAACATTAGCTGTAAATGTTCCTTCTTCTGAAGCACTTGTTTCTACTGCTGTCATAACCTGCTGAATACTTGTAACATCACCAGACTGACGTGATTTCTCAACGTATCTGATGAACTGTGGTGCTAATACACCAACTAATACTGCCATGATAGCAATTACTACGATTAACTCTACGAGAGAGAAACCTTTGTTACCTAATCTCTTTGTCTCTTTGTTTGCCATAATAAAATTCTCCTTTTTAATAAAATATTATTATTTATCTTAAAAACCAAGGTCCCTACATTCCTCAGCTCTTAATTCGTATTACATAGAATCCATTGCTCCATACATTGCAAGCATTGGAGCCATGATAGCTGCTACAAGTACACCAACTATAAGTGCAAGAACCAGAATAATCATAGGCTCAAGCGCTGCCATAACAGTCTGTGTGGTAGCCTCTACTTCCTCGTCATAATATGTAGCGAGTCTTGTAAGCATTCCCTCAAGATCACCTGTCTCCTCGCCAATCTTGGTCATATGTCCGACCATCGGTGGAAACAAACCACAATCTACAATTGGTTCTGAAAGAGGAACACCTTTTGCGACTTCATCCTTTGCATGTTCTAAGGCTTTCTTATACCAGTAATTACTCATAGTATTTGCAGTAATTCCAAGTGCATCTATCATAGGAAGACCTGAATAAATAAGAGTACTAAGTGTTCTGGCAAAGTTTGAAGCTGCGCTCTTGACATTCAGCTTACCGAAAATCGGCATCTTCATTGCCATTGTTCCTAGCGTCTTCTGTCCAACTATAGTCTTCTTGAATATCATAAATCCGCCAACCAGTGCTACTATTGCTATTATGATATAAAGCCAGTCATTCATAATGAAATGACTCATTGCAACTACCATCTGTGTAATCTTAGGAAGCTCAGCTCCCAAATCATCAAACATTGACTGATAACTCGGAATAACCTTCACAAGCATTACTATTACTACTACAATCGCAACTATTACTACTATAATAGGATACATAGCTGCTTTCTTGACAATAGCCTTCATCTTCTCTGATTTCTCGAAGTGCTCTGCCATTCGGTCAAATGCTACCTCCAGCTTACCAGAAGCCTCACCTGCCGCTACCATGCTTCGCATGATACTCGGAAATACCTTCGGATACTTAGCGAGTCCATCTGATAAAGTCTCACCTTTTTGAATTTCTGAATGAACACCCCTTATAGCTTTCGCCATAGTCTTGTTCTCCGTCTGTTCACCAAGCATATCAAGTGTATCCATAATAGTAACACCCGCATTAATCATACTTGTGAACTGTCGGCAGAATACTGATAAGTCTCTCGAACTTACACCGCCACCAATATTTATATTGATATCTTTATTGAATGCATTTGCCTTAGTAATTTCAATTACTGTAAGTCCATCTGCTTTAAGTTTTGACTTTACAGCCTCTTCGTCTTTGGCATCTATCGTTCCTTTTTTAGCTTTACCTTGTTTATCAATGGCACGATAATTAAAATCGCTCACCTGTAGTCCCCCTTTAGTACATTAAAACTTTTTTCTCCATTGCTCCAGGATCAAGTGCATATCTGACAGCGGTCTCTTTGTTTATCTGACCTCTCATATAATATCCTAAGATACAATCGTCCATCGTCTGCATTCCTTCTTTCTTGCTTGTCTGAATAATTGAAGGTATCTGGAATGCTTTTGCCTCACGAATGAGGTTTCTCACTGCCGAATTTGGAAGTAATACTTCAAATGCAGCTATTCGGCCTCTGCCAGTCATTGGAAGAAGCTGCTGTGCTATAACTCCCTCTAATACTCCAGCAAGCTGAACTCGGATCTGCTGCTGCTGGTGTGGTGGAAATACATCAATCATACGGTCTATAGCATCCGATGTGCTGTTCGTATGAAGTGTTGAAAATACGAGATGTCCTGTCTCTGCCGCTGTTATTGCAGTAGAAATTGTCTCAAGGTCTCGCATCTCTCCTACGAGTATTACATCAGGATCCTGTCGAAGTGCAGCTCTAAGTGCCTGCGCATATGACATACTATCGAAACCGATTTCTCTCTGGCTTACGATTGACTTCTGATTAGAATGTAAATACTCTATCGGGTCTTCCAGTGTAATTATATTTTTGGAATCGCGCTTTGCGATTACATCAACTAAACTTGCGAGTGTGGTTGATTTACCACTACCTGTGGCACCTGTAACAAGTACAAGTCCTCTCATCAGCTTGGTAAGCTTGACAACCGATTCTGGAATTCCGAGTGTCTGTGGTTCCGGAATATCAAATGACAATACTCGAAGGGCTGCAGCATATGAACCTCTTTGTCTGAATACATTCGCTCTTATTCGGCTGAATCCAGGTCTTGAAAAAGCGAAGTCAAGTTCTCCTTCTCTCTCAAGTTCGTCTCTTAGTTCTTCTGGAATAATAGGACCAAGTATTGCTGCTGTATCCTTGTCTGACAGTACTTCAAACCCCTGTGGCTGTAATGTACCGTCTATTCGAAGCATAAGTGGATTTCCTGGTGCAATATGTATATCGGATGTCTTCTTGTCCTTTGATAACTGCAAAATTTCCTCGATTGTCATTAACATGTATCAATTCCCCCGCTAATTTTCAAATGTCGTTCTTATCATTTCATTTACAGATGTAACACCCTCTAGTACTTTACGTGCTGCACTCTGTCTGAGTGTGTGCATTCCCTCGGTCATGGCTGCTTCTTTCAATTCATCCGCAGCTACATTTCTGGCTATCATGCTCTTTAGCTTTGGTGTAACAGTCATAATCTCATATATACCGATTCGACCTTTATAACCAGTTCTTTCGCATGCCTCGCAACCGCAAGGTTCATAGACCTTTACTTCTTTGTACTTTGGAATCTCCATGAGTTCTTTTTCTTCATCTGTAAGCATATGTTCTTTCTTGCAGCTCGGACAAAGTCTTCTGACAAGTCTCTGTGCGATAATTCCTATAAGTGAATCTGCAAGCAGATAACTCTCTATACCCATATCTTCAAGTCTGGAAATGGTACCAGCCGCACTGTTTGTATGTAGTGTACTTACAACCAGGTGTCCTGTGATTGATGCCTGAACGGCAATTCCTGCTGTCTCACCATCTCGAATCTCACCAATCATGATAATGTCTGGATCTTGTCGAAGTATCGAACGAAGTGCAGATGCAAATGTAAGGTCTGCCTTGACATTTGTCTGTACCTGATTGATTCCATCGATGTTCGCCTCGACCGGATCCTCTACTGTGATGATATTAACATCTTCTCTGTTCAACTCACTAAGAGCTGTATAGAGTGTAGTCGATTTACCACTACCAGTTGGTCCTGTAACAAGTAATATTCCATTTGGGTTCTGTAATATATGATCAAATGCTGCCAGTTCATCTGGCTCAAATCCAAGTTCCTGTTTGTTCCTTGTAAGTGCCTGCTTCTGTGCAAGTCTCATAACGCATTTCTCGCCGAAAACTGTCGGAAGAATTGAAACTCGGATATCATACTCTCTTCTGTCTATAACAAGTGTAATTCGTCCATCCTGTGGCTTTCTCTTCTCTGAGATATCCATACCACCTATAATCTTAAGTCTCGCCATAATCGCTGGTAAAAGTGAAACTGCATATGAAGCTTTCTCATATAACGCTCCATCAATTCTGTATCTGACTCTGACCTTTGTCTCAAGAGCTTCGATGTGAATATCGGATGCTCTTAGTCGTGCTGCCTGTTCAATGATTGAATTGACAAGAAGTACGATTGGTGAATTGTTGATATCCTGATTGGCTGCTTCATCTTCTTCTGCATTCCTGGCAGCCACACCCTCTCTCTCTTTGGCATATTCCTGTGCTGCTTTCATAGCTTCAGAATCACCATAATATTTATCGAGGGCCAACATGATTTCTCTAGGTGTTGCAACGGATGCCTCTGGCTGGAGATTGGTAATAATTGAGAAATCATCAAGTGCAAGCATGTCCATTGGATCAGCCATCGCTACGTGTACGACATTAGGATTAACCTTGTCAAATTCATATGGGATCATAACATGCTTACGAAGTACTGAATCGCTTACCAGATTAAGTACATCCTCTGGAATCGTAAATGAACTTACATCTACTAATTCTATCTGTAACTGGCTTGAGAGTGCTTTTGCAATTTCTGCTTCGGTGGTAAATCCCATCTCTATAAGATTCTCGCCGATTTTCTTGCCATTCTCTCTTCCTTTTGAAAGAGCCTCTCCCAACTGTTCATCTGTAATAACATGTGCATCGATCAGCATATCACCTAATCTTTTCTTTTCTCGTCTGATTGGCATAAGGCTCTCCTTTCTAAAATCTTTCTAGGACTATAGTAACACTTTGACTACTAACATTCAAGTGAAATTAGTAAAAAAGTAATATTTTTTTAATCTATTTTGCTTTTTTTATAAAATTAGCTGAATCTCTGACTCCTAACTGATACAGGCTTTCAAGTTTGTCAGGATTCTTCTCTATTTTGCTTATCCGGATGTGTTCTGATGGTCTTACTACGTAAGCTGTTCCTTCTTGCTCAAGTTCCTTTAAACGCTCTATCTGTCCGTTGTACATAATGTGTCTGTTTCTGAATTTTTCCTCGAACTCAGGATAATTCTTCTTGTAAAGCGAAGTCATATATCCTGGCATAGGCTTCTTGACATAATCAGCAGGCTTTGTAAGTACAACAACCACTTTGTCATATCCCATTTCAAGCATCTTCTCATATGGAATACTGTCCGTAACTGCTCCATCGAGATAAAGTCCGTGTCCAAGCCTTACCGGCTTAGATACAACTGGCATTGAACCAGATGCACGAAGCACGTCCATCTGGTTGAAAACGCTCTTAATCTGGATATACTCCGGCTCTCCTGTACGAATATTCGTGACTACCGCATAAAATGGAATGCCAGATTTCATAAACGCTTCATCATCGAATGGATCAAGCTTACGTGGAACCAGGTCGTATGCGTACTCAGTGCTTACAATATTTCCTGTTTTTAAAAGGGGACGTATGCCGAGATAGTTCTTGTTGCTATTGAATATCTTATTGTATCGTATTACTCTGCCAC
Source organism: uncultured Agathobacter sp. (assembly GCA_934359755.1). Taxonomy (GTDB): domain Bacteria; phylum Bacillota; class Clostridia; order Lachnospirales; family Lachnospiraceae; genus Roseburia. Next base: position 2,294 of record CAKRLV010000006.1, on the reverse strand, counting down.
GCTGCCCTGAGAGCAGATTCACTCCGAAAAGTGCTCCTGCTGAGACACCGATTACTGCATCGAATTTGATATTATTATCCATGAATACATCGAGAACGCCTGCCGTGTACATGCCTCGCATTGCTCCGCCCTCAAGTACTAAAGCTGTTTTTGAATTTGTAGATTCCATGTTGCCCTCCTATGACTGTCAAACAATATTGCTATATTAATCCTTAATTTTTCTATGAGATTCTTCTGAAATTGATTGCTGCGAGAAAATAACTTCGAAATTCGTACCGCCCTCAGGAGTTGACTTAATAGAAATGCTGCCATCATGCACTCTTACGATTTCTCTGACAAGAGCAAGTCCAAGTCCTACACCACCAAGTTCGCGGCTTCTGGATTTATCCACTCGAAAGAAAGGCTCAAACACCCTCTCCCTAAGTTCTTTAGGGATTCCAGTTCCAGTATCTTCTACCAACAGATAAACATGCTTTTCCTTCTGATACGATGTTACTTTAACCTGTCCGCCCGGATGATTATATTTTATAGCATTCTCAACAAGATTATATACAAGCCTGTAAATAAGAATATCACTTCCTACCATAGTGGCTTCCTCGCATTTTCCAATGAGCTTTATATCCTTTTCCTGCGCAAAAGGCTCAAGATCTGCTAAAACCTCTTCAACAATTGCTCCGACTATGATTTTATCGTCTCTTCCAATCGTCTGAAGCTCACTCATATCAAGAAGCGTCTTTACCATCCTGTTTAGTTTGTCATTCTGCTCCGTAACCATCTTTATCGTCTGTATAGTGTCTGTATCATTTCCGGGATGAGTGGTGGAATTGTATAAATCAAGCTGTACCTGCATCAATGCTAATGGTGTTCTAAGCTCATGTGCCGCATTTGCAGTAAACTGTCTCTGTATCTCAAATGCATCCGACAGCCGTTCGAGCATCTTATTATATGAAATGCTAAGCTGATTCAATTCCTTGACATTATTTTCTTCAATTCGTGAATCAGATAGATTCTGAGCCTGTACCTCTTCAATTTTATCGGAGAAATTCTTGATGTGTCTGAGTGCATGCCCACTTATAAAATAAGTAGCAATTCCTCCCATAAATGCCAGCAAAACTGTGATTATCAGACTGTTTCTTCTATAATCGACCTTATTATTATTCGCCTGAACAGAAAATTCATTTGCAAACTCGTCCCACTTATCATCAGGGATGCTTATATATATTTCATCGGACTGATTTTCTTTATCATCGCCCTGTGACTCTACCGCATCCTGCAGTGAGTCAATATAATAGACACCATTTTTATAGACGAACATAGTTAGTATGCCACATATAAAAGCAATACATAATGTAGTTATGCATGTAAGTCTCCACTGCAGTGATATTTTTTTCATTTCGCAGATTCCTCCCGTATTTGATACCCTTCTCCCACCTTGTTCAAAATAGGATCATAGCCTAACTTCTCCTTAAGCTTCTTTCTAAGTGATGACATATGAACTCTAATTGTACCACTAAAGCTGTCTGCCGAAGCATCCCACACATGCTCTATCAGCTCCTCCTGACTTACAGGTCTTCCCTGATTGATAAGCAAATATTCCAAAATTCCATTTTCTTTTCTCGTCAGCGGAACTATCTCTTCCTTAGCATACGCCTCACGCTTGATGGTGTTAAATTTGATTTTCCCACATTCCAGACACACATCATTTTGCACAAATTTCCTTCTTGTCAGACTTCTGATACGTGCCTCAAGCTCCTGCAGATGGAAAGGCTTTTCCATGTAATCATTCGCTCCTGCATCTAGTCCCTCGACCTTGTCTGCAATCTGTCCTCTTGCAGACAATATAAGAACTTTTGTCTCTTCATTATATTGCCTGAGTTCTCTAAGAATCTCCATTCCATCCATACCTGGCAGATTCAAATCCAGAACTATAAGATCATAATTATCTGACAGAATACATTCAAGTGCCTCTTCTCCATCATAAGAAGTATCTACCTCATATCCTGCATCATACAGGCTTTTTGCAACCATATCACACATTTGTTTTTCATCTTCAACAATTAATAATCTCAAAATTTTCCCCTGCCTCTTAACATTAATTTTACATGGCTTATTGTATAATATCAAAGTCAGCTGGTCAATAATATGTACTCTCGGAATCTTCTAAATGAAGAATTCTGAGATAGATTTTTGATATGCAATAACATTTTCGCAGTGCGTACACGGTGTGTACGACGAGAAAATGGAAGCAGCATATCGGAAATATAGCCAGAATTATTTGTTTAAAGAAGATTCCG
>CAKRLV010000005.1 GCA_934359755.1 uncultured Agathobacter sp. | reverse complement strand
GTCATCCATTTGGGACAAGTCACCTTCTGTCCATCACAATACTGTGTGAGAATAGGCTGCGTGACATTCGGTCTTGAAAGATAGTTTTCAAACATTTCATCCACCACATTCGAGATGTTCCGATATATATTTCTTCCGTATACAAATTTATGATCGTATGCTGTCGACGATGTGATTGTATAATTTTTGCCTTTGCTGCGATACCATTCCGTATATACTCTGTTAAGCGTAAAAGACATAATTGCAAGTATATTTGCACGAAGCGTTGCATCTGGCCAGGTCGCATATATCTCGCTGGATGCGACGTTCTTTATATAATCTCTATATCTAATATAATAGTTTGGGGCTGTGTTGTCATCAGGCGAACCATCATGAACTACAATATATTCTGGAATCACCACCCTGCTAAGCACGATTTCTCCTGAATCATTTACAGCTTTTACTTCATCCTCTGGAATTTTAGGCGGATAATTACCATAGAGTGTGTTTGCTGGAATAACAATATTCTCTTCATCTACTCCTGGCGCATCCTCAGGGTCTAAGTCTATTTCCTGAAGTGCTGTTTCATTTGCAAATATATCAATTCCTGATATTGAAAAATTTCTATATCCTGGTGCTGTTACACGAACTGTGTATTCTGAATATGGCTGCATCTCTGATGGTTCCATAGAGTATTCAAGTGGTGGTGCATCAAGTTCAACTGTATCTGTATTTCCAGATTCATCAGTTGTAATCTCCTCTACTATATCATTAGGATTTCCTGTATATGATATTTCGACTGATGCACCTTTTACTGGTCCACCAGTCGATCTTGCTTTCACCTGTATACTAAGTTTTCCCTCATCAATGGCTTCTGCCTGTAAAGTCTTTAAATCTTTCATATGATACCTCAAAATAATCCCTTATCATATGATATGATTTAATGCTTTAGATGTGATTATCTTTATCCGACAATTTCTGAAGCTCTTTGTATTGCCTCATCTATATGCTCACAGAAATTCTCACGTCCGATTTTGTCAATAAATCCAGCTTTTTCCAATGAATGATATGGCTGTGAATTCACGTGAGAAAAAACAAGCTGCACATTATGTTTCCTGCAATTATCATATAGAATGTTCAGCGAATGAATAGCTGTCGCATCTAACGCTGGCACACCTCTCATTCTGATTACAAGACATTTTGTGAAGTCCTTTAAGGTAATTTCAGCAATTCTATCTGCAGCACCAAAAAACATTGGTCCGCTTATCTCATACACACGAACGCTCTGTGGAACTGTACGAAGTTCTATAGCATCCGGATCATCTTCATCATCAAAATACTTCCAGCCCTTTATCTCTGCCTCTTCGCTCATTCTCTTCATAAAAAGTACACATGCAATGATCATACCAACTTCTATTGCAACAACAAGGTCAAATATTACAGTCAGTGCAAAAGTAATCACTAATACGATGATATCGCTCTTTGGCGCTTTCTTGCATAATTCAACGAATGTTCTCCATCCACACATATTGTACGCTACCATAAAAAGAATTGCTGCTATTGTCGGCATAGGTATAAGTGCTGCATAAGGCATGAGCACTACAAGCACAAGTACTAATACTATTGAGTGAACCATACCTGCAATCGGTGTACGTCCACCATTTTTAATGTTGGCTGCTGTTCTTGCGATAGCTCCTGTAGCCGGAATTCCTCCAAACAATGCAGAGCCAATATTACCAACACCCTGAGCAATAAGCTCCATATTTGAGCGGTGTCTTGAATTTATCATACTGTCTGCAACTACACATGACAGCAATGATTCGATTGCTGCAAGCACTGCTATCGTAAATCCATCCGAGAACTGTGCCCGTATTGTATAAAGAGTAAGCTTAGGCATATGAAATGCTGGAAGTGAACTGCTTATAGTATACAAATCGCCAATAGTATTGACCTTCATATTAAGTCCTTTTACCATTGCTATTCCTGCAAATACTGCTATAAGCGAACCTGGAATAAGCTTATTGATATATGGCCAGATTATAAGAATTGCAAGGCATACACATCCAACCACAAGAGCCTGCCAGTTAACTGTTGCAATATACTTTATTATTGCGTGTACTTTTTCAAGTGTCTCTATAGGCTTTACCCCTTTAGCATATGTAAGGCCAAGAAAATCCTTTATCTGTCCTATTACAATAGTAACTGCTATTCCTGCTGTAAATCCGGTCGTAATAGTATATGGAATGAATTTAATAAGTGTACCTAATCTTAATACCCCCATCAGTATCAGAAGAACACCTGCAATTATCGTTGCAATTATAAGTCCATCCATTCCGTTTCTTGCTACAATACCTGCAACTATTGTAGCAAAAGCCGCGGTCGGTCCTGCTATCTGGACTCTGCTTCCTCCTAAAAATGAAATAAGGAATCCTGCAACAATTGCTGTATAGATTCCTTGTTCTGGTCCAACACCAGATGCCAGTGCCAGCGCGATTGAAAGTGGTAGTGCAATAATTGCAACGATGATTCCAGATACAACATCCTTTGCAAACTGCTTTCCGTTGTAATCTTTCATCACACTAAAAAGCTTTGGTTTCAATTTTTCTTTTGTCATTCAAATTTCCTCTTTTCCAATCCCCCTTGCGAAACACGAATAATTCTACACCCAATCAGCTGTATGTTCAACATATTTTTCTAATCAGTGCGCTATTTATTTTAAGAAACGAGTTGCTGTTCAGACGCAGGCTTGGCACCGCGCTGTCAAGCTATGCGCCATAGTGTTAATTATTGAGTGATTACAGTCCATTTTAAATTAATACATAACCTCCTTAAGAATCAGTCCTTGCGGTGGTGCTGTATACCCGGCTGCTTCCCTATCACACGCCATAAGAACCTCCGTCATACTGTCAGAAGTCCTTCTTCCATCCCCAACTTCTATGAGAGTACCGGTAAGTATCCTTACCATATTCATAAGAAATCCATCTCCCGTATAGCTTATCGCGATTTCGTCTCCTCTATCATCGATATCAATGTCATATATTGTTCTGACTGTGGATTTTTTCATTTTCTTATTTCCACAGAACGATTTAAAATCATGGGTTCCAATAAGTAGTGCTGCTGCTTTTCTCATGTTGCAGACATCAAGTGGTGTCTCATAATCATATACAAATTTTCTCTCAAAAACATTAGATACTTTCGATGTATGAATCCTGTATATGTAGGTCTTCCTTACAGCATTAAATCTGCTGTGAAATCTGTCATCTACTTCTTCTATTGATGTGACTGCAATATCCTTCGGAAGATATCTGTTAAGCCATTCGAAAATCTCTTCCTTTGAAAAATGTTCTTCTATATGAAAATTAGCTACCTGACCTAACGCATGCACTCCTGCATCTGTTCTTCCTGAGCCATTTATCTCAATCGGGTGTCCTGCCAGTGTTCCAAGTACATGTTCTATCTTCCCCTGAATTGTATCCGGTGTACACTTCTGCACCTGCCATCCGCTGTATCTCGTGCCATCATATGCTACTGTTATTTTATAATTCTTCATTGTATTTCCTCTCAGATATAATTTGCCTCTCTATTATATCAAAAAAAGAGAATTTTAAGTACTTTTTTACCAATTTATCCACCTTATCCACAAAGTTGTGCACAATTTAAGGCAAATTAACACATATTTTGTGTAATTTGCCTTAAAACTAGTTTTATATTCAATTATGGCATATTGAAATCTTATTCAAATGGAACTACTGCACCCTCGTATTTATCTTCGATGAATTTCTTGATTTCATCTGACTTAAGAACTTTAACAAGTGCCTGGATTCCTTCATCATTCTCATGTCCTTCTTCAACAGCAATGATATTTACATATGTCTGTGCTGCCTCCGAATCACTCTTCTCATACGCTAATGCGTCCTTACCTACTTTAAATCCTGCTTCAAGCGCATAGTTACCATTTAATACTACATATGCTGCATCTGTTGCTCTTGCAACCTGTGCTGCTTCAAGCTCTACGATATTTACATTATATGGATTCTCTGCAATATCATTAACTGTAGCCTTAAGACCAGCACCATCTTTTAACTTGATGATTCCATTGTCCTGAAGTAAGAGAAGTGCTCTTGCCTCGTTTGTTGTATCATTTGGTACTGCGATGTCATCGCCATCTGCAATATCCTTAAGGTCTTTCTTTGAACCCGGATAAATTCCAAATGGCTCATAGTGGATTCCACCAGCATTTACAAGATGAGTATTGTTCTCCTCATTAAATGAATCAAGGTATGGCTCATGCTGGAAGTAGTTTGCATCAAATTCTCCGCTCTCTACTACGAGATTTGGCTGTACATAATCCTCAAACTCCTTGATTTCAAGATCCCAGCCTTCAGCTGCAAGCAATTTCTTTGCCTCATTTAAAATCTCTGCATGAGGTGTTGGGCTTGCTGCCACTTTGATAGTTCCTTTGCTGTCTGTTGATGCGTCTGCTGTCTGTGTATCTGGAGCATTGTTCTTTGTTGTATCATCACTCTTGCTGCCACATCCTGCTAATGCACCTACTGTTAAAACTGCTGCGAGTACTGTTGCTAAAACTTTCTTCTTCATATTCTTTTCCTCCTATCATATCTGCCTGAAAATTTTGATTAATGGCATTTTATATAAACGTGTTTTAAACACGTCTTCTATCTGTTTTTGTTGCCAGCGTTGTTCCTATCGTCTGGAATATCTGTACCAGAACTACTAATAAAACAACTGATACTATCATTATTTCTGCTTCATATCTGTAATATCCATATCTTATAGCAATATCTCCTAAGCCGCCGCCACCAACGACTCCTGCCATCGCAGAATATCCAAATATAGTACCAAATGCGATTGTTGCACCGTTTATGAGCGATATCTTTGCCTCCACAAGAAGTACCTTTACAACTATTGTAAAATTACTTGCGCCCATAGACTTAGCCGCCTCTATAACACCAGCATCAACTTCATTAAGAGAAGATTCTACAAGTCTTGCTATAAATGGTGCTGCCGCAAATACAAGTGGTACAATACAGGCTGTCGAACCATAACTCTTACCTACGATTATTTTCGTAAGTGGTGTGATAAGCACAAGTCCTATCAAAAATGGAATGCTTCGTACTATATTAACAATCACATCAAGTATCTTGTAGATTATCTTGTTTGGCCTTAGTCCATCCGCTCTTGTAAGTGTAAGTACAATTCCCATTGGAACACCAATAATATATCCAATTATCGTTGAGACAACCGACATGTAAAGTGTCTCACCTATACCCGTGATAAGCATATTTATCACTTCTTTACTCCACATCAGCGCTCACCTCCTCTATCGCAAGTCCTCTGTTCTTTAGATAAGCAATCATCTTTTCCTGAAGTTCTTTATCTGCTGGAAGTCCTAAAATCATCTCACCTTTTGCTATTCCACCAACATTTTTAGTATCAGCTTTCAAGATATTTACCTGCGTGCGGAACTCAAGAATCATATTTGAGATAACAGGTTCAAATGCTGAATTCTCTGAGAAAACAATTCTGATTCTTCTATCCTCGTTCAGTTCCTGTTTCTCCTCATATGAAATATCCCAGCTCTCTGAATTAGTATCATGTGATATAAGTTCCCTTGCAGCCTTAGTCTTAGGATGTGCAAAGATTTCTTCGACTTCTCCTTCTTCAACCACATTGCCACTTTCAAGAATTGCTACATGCTTACAGATTTCTCTGACTACCGCCATCTGATGTGTGATTACAACTATTGTAATTCCCAACTTTTCATTGATATCTTTTAGCAATTCAAGAATGGATGCTGTAGTCTGTGGGTCTAATGCACTTGTCGCTTCATCGCACAACAAAATCTTTGGATTGCTGGCAAGTGCTCTTGCAATTGCTACTCTCTGCTTCTGTCCTCCTGAAAGCTGTGCCGGATATGCATTCGCTTTCTCGCTTAGTCCTACTGTATCAAGCAGCTTCTTTGCTTCCTCTCTTGCTTCTTTTTTCTTCTTGCCCTGAAGTCTGAGTGGAAATGCTATATTGTCAATAACATTTTTTTGCATCAGCAAATTGAAATGCTGGAATATCATTCCAATCTGACCTCTCATCTCCCTAAGCTTTGCCTCTGGAAGGGAACCAAGTGCCACGCCCTCGATATAAACCTCTCCTTCTGTCGGTCTCTCGAGATAATTGAGACATCGTACCAATGTACTCTTTCCTGCACCACTCATTCCTATAATTCCATATATGTCTCCAGATTCAATTGTCAGGCTGACATTTTTTACTGCTTCAATCTTTGTATCATTCTGATAAAAAGATTTTGAAACTTTTCTTACTTCAATTTCTGCCATAACATTTTCTCCTGTTTTTTCTTATCTGCTATGAATGATATTATATTGTTTCCTGAAGAAAAGTGTTAATACATAAAAATAATGCCTAGTTATAAGTTTATCCTATAACTAGACATTATTTACATTTTTTTCCTATATAATTTCCTACTACATTCCTATGCATTCACCAATCTTAACGGCGAATTCTTCCTTAGAAGCTATTTTTTTCTTAATACTATCAGAAAACTCTACTGCGTCCTTCTGTAACAGTATAACTATCGTAGAACCTCCAAATTCAAAATACCCTTTTTCATCGCCGGCCCATACGACACTGTTGTCTATATATTTGGGGTTGTTAGAAATTTTGCCAACCATAAGAGCACCTATTTCCATCTGGACAATAGTTCCAAACATCTCTGTATCTATCACCTGATACTCACGGCTATTCTGTACAAATACAGGAATAGTACTCGTCGCAACTGGTCTTACACAGTGCAATTCTCCATTAATTCTTCTGCGACTTACAATTCTTCCATCTGCAACATAACAATATCTATGGTAATTGGCAGGTGTAAGCCTATACACCAATGCAACTCCATCTTTGAACTTCGCAGCAAGATCGCTATTCTTTAGTAAATCTTTCAGGAAAAATTTCGTATGTTTAATATCAAAGACAACCTCTTCCCTGATAGGTATACATGTCAAAAAGCCATCGCTTGGACTTATCATCCTGCCATTTGAATTGTCGACATTAAAATTTTTCTTTTTACGTGTAAAAAAATCATTGAAAGACGCAAATCCACCCTGTGGAATATCAATATCCGACATATCTATGTCATGCTTCTTTATGTAATAATCTATAAGCGGTTTTGACAATGATGTACTTAAGAATCTGCCCGCTGCTACTGATACTTTAGGTGCCGCAAGTACCTTTAGTACTGCTCGTCCAGCCACTGTCCTATATAGAAAATGTAATCCTAACGAATCATTCATACTGCCCCCCATAATAATAGAAATACCATTGCAATCATTTCAATAATTCCTACTACAACAAGACATATCTTACCAATAATCTTTGGCTTTTTTATATTGATTGGCAAAATAAATCCAACTGCTACCGCGATAAGAAGTGCACAAAAGCCAATTGTATGCTTAAGAACCTCGAAATCAAAAAGCATATAAAAAGCTGGAAGTAAAATTGCTATAGTCGTAACAGGTACTCCAAGATAACAGGTACGCCTCTCCGCTGTTGTCTTTTGTCTGTCTTCTTCTAATACATTAAAATAAGCCAGCCTGATTAAAGCACACAATGTATATAATGACGCAATAACACCAGTTACAACATCCTTCCCAGACAGCATATAAACAAATAATGCTGGCAATACTCCAAAGCTTATGAGATCACTCAACGAATCAATCTGGATTCCAAAACGCTTTGCCCTTTCATCCCGTTCCTTTGTCGCTGCAACTGCTCCATCAAACATATCGCACACGCCTGCCAGCAACAGGCAGATAATCGCATCCAGATAATGTTCTCCTATAGACATAAGTATTCCGCAAAAAGCAAATAACATTCCGCAATAGGTGAGTACAACCGTATAATCATAATAACCTAATAATTTTTTCTTCATTTTAGTTCTCCCCTTATTTAATGAGTCCAAATGCAACACTGTAAGCCAAGATGCACCATGGTTTTCCCAAAATAATTATCCATATAAATCTACGAGCATTCATTTTGACAAGTCCAGAAAAGTAACACAAAAAATCATCTGGAAAAAGTGGAAGCAGCGTCGCCACAAACATAAACCAATCATATGATCTGCTCTGTTCAACTTTTTTACTCCACTTGTCATATGTCTTTTCTGAAAAAAGCTCTTTTATTAATTTAATTCCATATTTTCTCCCCAGAAAAAATGCAATTATTGATCCAACACTTATACCGACATAATTACATATAAAACCAACTGTCGGTCCAAATGCCACAGCCCCGACTGCACACCCGAGGTATCCAGGCAGAACTGGTACTATAACTTGAAAAGCCTGAAAAATTATAAGAACTAAAGGGGCAAACACCCCAAACTTATTCATGTATAGCTGTAAATCTTCAACAGATTGAAACTGTTGCTGAAAATACAGTTTAACACAAATTAAAATAATAATCACAAAACCGATGATAGTTGCGATTTTTATTTTATTGTACATATTTTCCTCTTTCCATTACCTTACGATACAGCTTTGTAAATCCACTGACTCTTGTGAACCAGTAACTAAACTCCGCCAGCGCAACTCCACCGATTACATCTATTATAACATGCTGCTTGGTGGTAAGTGTAGATATAAATACTGCAACCGCCAAAATAAAGGATACTACTTTATATATATCGGATATAGATTTATTCTTTCTTACCGCAATAAAACAAAACCAGCTTGTAAGACAATGAATTGATGGGAAGAGATTGTCTGCAGCATCAACTCCATACAATGCAATCATGGCATCATTCCAAAAGGAACCACCCTCGATGGCTGGTCTTATATTGGTCGTCGGAAATAGCATAAAAATGATAAGGCATATTACCTTTGCAAAAAAATCAGCGCTTATAAAATTATATGCTACATCTTTCTCCTGTCTGCATCCTATTATATAATTGATTCCCCAGAAGATATAACATCCCCAGTAAATAATAATAGTCCACGGCACAACTGGTATCATATCATCCAGAGTGCTTGATAAAACATAGTGATGCATACCCGATGTAAAAAAACGGGTTCCAAAATACGCAACCATATTGCATGATAGTGACAAAATAACCGGCAGCCACATATATCGTGGTAATATATTAATTTTATTCATATTGATCTCCTCTGACGTACAATATAAAAGATGTTCCGCACAAAAACAAGTCTGTTTGGAACATCTTAAGCAAGCTTAAAAAAATCTTAATAATTTAGTCCTCTATATCTGCTAGTTATTTAATAGCAGAGCAATGAGATTATCAATCTCCGTCTGCGACATCTGATGTCCATCATCAGGTGGAATCTCTCTTGAAATATTTTTATCTTCTAATTCGACTTCATTTTTAAAATACATTCTTGAAATTCTCATATATCAGCCTCTATTCAATTAAACCATTCTCATACGTTCTCTAAATATTCTGACATAATATCACATTACTGTCAACCAGCGGACTCAACAATTATATATCCAAATGCTGTTAATCATAAATGAGGGGCAAAATACCTTTTTACCCTCATATCATTGTATATCATACGATGGCTTAAACTTAGTATTAGAACAGTTCTTAAAAAAGCTTGCAAAAATCCTATCTACTATCATCTGTATATTTTCTTCCCGAGCTTCTGTAAGCAACACTAAATACTGGCTCTCTGATACCCTTGTCATTACATCTACAGTTCGAAGAGACTGCTGTATACTGTACTCCATGGCTTTCATCGCGCCCGCAATCTCCGCTCGCGATACATCCTCATCCCATCCAAGCGTAACCATTATTGTATAAAATTCCATGCCATATCTTGAATGAACGCCATTTATATACTGATACAATTTGCCCATATCCTCCTGATTCATCTTAATTGCACCAGGTTCAAAACTGTTTGATATCATATTATTTACAAATGATGTAACTTTCTGTAATGATTCCATCTCTTCTTCGTCATTATTATCGATATCAAATGCTCCCTCGTCAAACAATTCTATAAATACATCCACAAGCTTAGGATCAAACTGGTTTCCACGCCCTCTTATAAGCTCCCCACGGATGACTTTCTTCGACAAAGCCTTCCTGTATGCCCTGTCTGATGACATTGCATCATAAGCATCTGCAATCCCGACAATTCTTGCTTCTATAGGTATGCTCTCGCCCTCAAGACCATCTGGATATCCTTTTCCGTCATATCTTTCATGATGATTTCTTGCAACAAGATACATATCCGAAAGACTCGACATCCCCTTTAACATATCAGCACCAATTGTAGTATGACTTTTTATTATATCAAATTCCTCATCAGTCAGGCTGTCTGCCTTGTTTAATACTCTGTCGGGTATTCCAATTTTACCAACATCATGTAAAAGTGCCTTGTATCTGATCTGCTTTACCTGCTCATCATCCATACCAAGCCTTCCTGCCATAATGACAGAATAATTTGCGACTCTCGTCGAGTGACCCTTTGTATATATATCTTTTGCATCAATTGCTGTAATAAGTGTATTTATAATTTCCGCCGAAACAGCCTCCGACTTAACATTCTCTGCATACTTAACTTGTACCGTGATTATGCTGCGCATAAAAGTAATGACCATACAGATGCCAAATACAAATACTCCAATTCTTGAATATCTTCCAAGATCTCCAACTTTTACTGTGTAACACCGCACAAGATCAAGTACCCCGCATATCGCTACTACAAGAATTCCAACAAATGCACCATCAATTTTCTTATATATCTTTACATTCTTTATCTCCATCAAAAGAACTACCGCTATAACAATTGTAAGAAGCGTATGTGATACAAACGACATATTCATAAAGTCAACAATATTTAGTCCCTGAAGCACAAATTGCGTGCATATATTTATGCCTGTCACTATCATAAGAACTTTCATTCCTTTTTTGTAATAATCAGACATCGAATACATATACCATTCTATAAAAAATGGTGCCATCATAAGACTTATAAAAACCAGATTAGAATAAAGCACCTGATTGCCATAAAATATCATTGGCATCTTCGTTTCTATAAAATTATAAATAAACTGAACTATAAAATACATGCCTATACTAAACATTGCATTAGCACTACTATGGGATGATTTTCTCATTAATGCAGAAAATATAATTATAATAATTCCACATGTAACAATTCCAAGTGAACAAAGCATCGACATTGCATTATTCTTAATAAAATACAATATAGTAATATCGCGGTTTCCAGCAACCATCTTTGTGATATATGATGCAAAATTTCTGTACGGAGACTGCATCTTTATGTACAAAGTCTCACCTTCACTGTCCTCTGGTATATCCGCGAAGACCATCACACTGCCAGGTGTATGACCAACTTTTCTGATATCATCTACTCCAAAAGAATATATCCGGCGCCGTCCTGCATATATTCTTACATTTTTATCAGCCGAGAGAAATGACAGAGTCTTTCCACACATATTGGGGTCTATCTTCCTTTCTAATGTCACTTTCTCATACTTGTCCGACTTTCCATAATACGGTATTTCCATAACTGAAACCCGTGTGCCATCCTCTGAAACAAGACTCCATCCATCATCTATCTCAACAACATCATCCGTAGCAAGTGTCATATCCTGTACATTCGATGTTCCTATAACAACTCCAATAAATATTATCAGCAGTAAAATGATACCACAAATCATCCTTACAAATTTTTTCATTTATTTCCCCACTTATTCAAAAAAACAACCAAACATCTCTCCCATAAATTTCCTGTACAGCCTGTTATATTCCTCATGAAATACAATTGCAGGATTTTCTTTTGTATTGTTCATCAAAGACTCCTCATACAGTTCAAAGGCAGTCTCATATACCTGCGGATTTTTATCATAAAAAGCTTCCGTCAGCGTATCCTGAAATGTAAACATTGCATCCTCTGTCAGATTGTCAAGGAAATCATCCCTGCTTATGGCATTATTTGCTTCATAATCCTCTATAAAAATATGCTTGTCAGCCTCTTTTACGAACTTCTCGTATTCATCCTTTACATCCTCATACCTGAGTGGAACATATTTCTCGTTCCATAATCTTTCAAATTCCTCTTTTGTCATCTACTTTCCTCCAAAGTTATTTGTTTCGCTTCTTAATCTCTGATAATATCCTGACCTCATAATATACAGCCATGACTATAATAATTCCAATTACTATAAGACTGTACGCACTTAATATCTCATAACCGGCAGCATCGCATACACATGGTACAAGAAGCCCCGCCACAAAAACAAACTTGATAAAACGTATCATCCTGAGAGAATACTTTCGTACTTTGCCTGTGCAGTAACTTGCCGGGATATTGTTAAGAATCTCGGGATAGCATGAAATAACTGTAAGTCCAAGATATATAAGTACCATTGCAACAAGATTCATTCCATATTTATATGGCGATATGTGATAATAAATTCCATAATATATCTGAAGTCCAATATAAACAATACCTAAAATTACCTCTATTGCTTCCAGAAAAATAACTGGAACCGTCAAATCTTCACGTCTCATACAAACCTCTCTATCTGCCAAACTTAATATAAACTATATGGAATAGCTAATATCAAATATTATTCTACCACAATTAATTTTAAATGTGCTATAATTGTTATAATTTGTACAGCAAAGTAACTATTCTAAGCCATTTCACAATAAGATACATAGTAACTATTCAGTACAGAAATATGCGGTACCGCTTATTTCATATGAATATGTATAATATGTAGGAGCAAGTGCCTATCAGTGCAGCTGATTTTAATGCGCCTGCTGCTCGCAACTGTGAAAGTACTAAACAGTTGCGATATGTGAAGGATTATGAACAGTTACAAAGAAAATAAATATAGGAGATTAGATTATGACTATTTTTCCAGAAGCTTACAAATCTGAGCTTAATCTACACGATACTCAGATTGCAATTAAAACAGTTAAGGATTTCTTTCAGGGAATGCTTGCACAGCGACTTTCACTCACACGAGTATCAGCGCCTCTTTTTGTAGACCCGGCTACAGGTCTCAATGATAACTTAAATGGTTATGAAAGGCCTGTTGCTTTCGGCATTAAGGAGCAAAATGACAAGACCGCCGAGGTAGTCCACTCTCTCGCCAAATGGAAGAGATACGCACTACACAAATATGGTTTCGCTGTTGGCGAAGGTATCTACACAGATATGAATGCCATCAGAAGAGATGAAGACACCGACAATATCCATTCGATTTTCGTAGATCAGTGGGATTGGGAAAAAGTAATCAGACGCGAAGACCGCACTATAGATTTCTTAAAAGAGACTGTACGTACTGTATACAAATGCTTGCGCAAGACAGAACAGTACATGGCTATCCAGTATGACTACATAGACCTCATCCTGCCTAAAGAAATCTCATTTGTGACTACATCCGAACTTCTTGAAATGTATCCAGGAAAGACAGCCAAGGAAAGAGAGTATCTCTTTACTAAAGAACATGGTGCTGCATGTATTATGCAGATTGGCGATAAGCTTGCTGACGGAAAGCCACATGATGGACGCGCACCTGACTATGATGACTGGGCACTTAATGCAGATATCTTAGTATATTATCCTGTACTTGATATTGCTCTTGAATTATCGTCAATGGGTATTCGTGTTGATAAGGACGCACTTATCTCACAGCTTGATAAGGCAGGCTGCCCTGAACGTGCAGAACTTCCATTCCAGAAAGCTATTATTGAAGAAGAACTTCCATTTACTATAGGTGGTGGAATCGGACAGTCAAGAATATGTATGTTCTTCCTCCGTAAAGCCCATATCGGAGAGGTTCAAAGTTCTATCTGGCCAGAAGATGTTGCTAATGAATGTGCAAAGAACGGAATACCGTTACTATAATTTATAGCTCTAAATTTAAACGAGATGGTTCCAATTCAAGAACCATCTCGTTTTATATACCTATATCTATATACAAATATCTAATACCAATATCTAATACTAATATCTATATCTATATATTTATCTATATCTATATATTTATTCCTCTTTTCCTATAAACTATCAATCTCATCCATCCAGATTCTTACACATGCATCTGATGGCATACGCCAGTCGCCTCTTGGCGATACCGCAACCGTTCCGACTTTTGGTCCATCCGGAAGACATGAACGCTTAAACTGCTGCGCAAAGAATCTTCTATAAAATGTCTTAATCCATTTTAAGATAAATTCATCATCATATGTCCCCTTAAATGCAATCTTTGCAAGACGGTATATTTTCTCTGGCTCAAATCCGAGACGCATCATATTGTATAAGAAGAAATCATGCAGCTCATATGGTCCAACAAGATCTTCTGTCTTCTGTGAAATCTGACCATTTTCGGGTGGAAGCAACTCTGGTGATACTGGTGTATCAAGTACATCAAGTAACGTCTTCTCCAGTAATTCACTGCCACATGTGTCTGCATAGTATCTTACAAGATGTCGTACAAGTGTCTTTGGAACTGAGGCATTTACAGCATACATCGACATATGATCCCCATTGTATGTTGCCCATCCAAGAGCAAGCTCTGAAAGATCTCCTGTACCAATTACCATTCCATTTTTCTTATTGGCAAGATCCATAAGTATCTGTGTACGCTCCCTCGCCTGACCATTCTCATACGTCACATCATGAACTGATGCATCATGTCCAATATCTTTAAAGTGGATATTTACCGCATTCTTAATATCCACCTCGATAAACTCTGCACCAAGACATTTTATCAGATTAACAGCGTTGTCGTATGTTCTGTCAGTCGTTCCAAATCCAGGCATAGTAACTGCTGCAATGTTCTTGTGCTCTATTCCTAATAAATCAAATGCCCTTACTGTCACAAGAAGCGCAAGTGTAGAATCAAGTCCGCCAGAAATACCAATTACAGCACTCTTACAGCCTGTGTGTTCAAGCCTTTTTTTCAAGCCCATTGCCTGAATCATCAATATCTCATCACATCGTCTGTCTCTGTCTGCCTTATTGCCTGGAACAAATGGTGATGGATCAATATATCGCGTAAGCTTTGTCTTCTTCATCTTCAAAGAAAACGGTACAAAATTGCCCTCCTGTGTGTCAAAAGTAGTCATTCTTCTTCTGTCAGCTTCCAGTCTGGCTACGTCAATCTCTGAATATACTATCTGATTAGTAAATCTCTCTGATTCTGCCAGAACCTGACCGTTTTCAGCAATAATATTGTGACCTGAATAGACTACATCCTGTGTCGATTCCCCGTCTCCCGCAGAAGCATATATATATCCGCAAACAAGTCTGGCTGACTGGCCAGCAACAAGTTCTTTTCTGTATATTGATTTGCCAGTAATCTCATCTGACGCTGACGGATTAACTATTATGGTAGCACCATCCATTGCATGCTGGATGCTTGGAGGGTTAGGAACCCAGAGGTCCTCACATATCTCAACACCGATTTTCAGCTTAGGCATCTGCTCGCAGGCAAAAATCAAATCGCAGTCAACCGTCACCTCATCATCGCCTATTTTTATTTCAGTACATAATTCTGTTCCTGACTTGAAGTGACGTTGCTCATAAAATTCATTGTAATTAGGAAGATACTGCTTAGGCACTATTCCCAGTATTTTACCTTCTGAAATTGCGGCTGCTACATTGTAAAGCTTTCCATTTATCTCCAGTGGAAGTCCTACGAAGAAAATACCATCAAGCTTCTTTGAACTCTTTGCTATTTCAATGAGTTCTTCTTTTGCCTGCAACAATAGCTTGTCCTGCCAGAATAAATCGCTACAGGTATATCCAGTTATACAAAGTTCCGGAAAAGCAACTACCTTAGCCCCTTTTTCTACAGTCTCTTTCATAAGACATCTAATACATTCGCCGTTGTATGATGTATCTGCCACTTTTACTTTAGGTGTAACTGCTGCGACTTTTACAAATCCTTGTTTCACTTTCTCAACTCCTTTAGTTCATCTACTTCAAACTTATATGCTGTGTTGCAGAACTGGCATTTTACCTCTATGCTCTCGCCGTCATTGATGATATCGTCCATATCTTTCTTGCTTATTGTCGCAAGTGCCCTGCTTATTTTCTCCTTTGAACAATCACATTTAAAAGCTGCATCCATCCTGTCTGTTATATCAAGACCGAACTCTCCAAGAATCTCCTCAAGAATCTGCTCTGGCGTCATGCCTTTTTCAAGCATATTTGTTACCGAATCTATCTCTGTGATTTTCTTCTCTAACTTATCTACTACCTCATCTGGTGTAAAAGGCATCAGCTGAATTATGAATCCACCTGCCTGCAAAACTGAACAGTCTTTATCCACAAGTACTCCAAGTCCCACTGCTGATGGTATCTGCTCTGATGTTGCAAAATAATAGGTAAGATCTTCTGCAATTTCCCCTGTCTGAAGCTGACACTGTCCGACATATGGTTCTTTTAATCCCATATCCTTTATTACACTTAAAATACCAAGATCAAGTGCTCCGCCCACATTAAGCTTGCCCTGTGCATTAGGAGGCAGCTCAACTACAGGATTTAATGCAAATCCTTTTACATTACCATGGGCATCTGCTGTAACTGTAAGTCCTTTCGCCGGTCCGCTGCACTGAACCTGGAGGGTGAGCAAATCCTTGTCACCTTTCATCATGCTTCCCATCATTGCACCACCCGACAGCAGTCTTCCAAGCGCTGCAGTCATAATAGGGGAAGTGTTGTGATGTACTCTCGCCTCTTCTACAAGTTCTCTTGATGTAATTGCAAATGCTCTTATGCTGCAATCAGCAGCTGTTGCACGTACTATATAATCTGACATATAAATCTCCTTTTATCATAACATCACACATGGATTATCCTGTCCGATGTATTCTTCATATTTTAATAGTGAAACCAGACTTTTTATTTCAGCGGCTCTGCGATAATACTTACTCTATCGCTATCTTCAGTAAGTTCTTCTGTAGTATATCCGTTGTATACAGCATGTATTTTAAAACCCGCCTTTTGAAGAAGCTCCTTAATCACTTCTATATCATAGCTTTTCTGATAATGAGTCTCCTCATACTTTCGATAAAGCATTCCCTCCTTATTATCCTCAGCAATAAATAAAGTAAGCTCATATTCATTGATCTGTTCCTGCTCATCATAGAAATTCTCCCAGATAAAACTTCCCTCATCGCGATTCTCCGCAAATGTGTTATCTGCAAGTAGTTCCGTATATTTATAGGGTGTATTCATGTCAAAAATAAATACCCCATCTTCATCAAGATACAGTCTTACCTTCTCAAATACAAGAAGTAAATCATCCTCACTTAGAATATAATTAAGGCAATCACAGCTCGAATATACAGCATTTACCGTGCCAAATAATTCAAGTTCTCTCATATCCTGCATCAGATACAAAATATTCTCAGTGTCTGACTCATATGCAATCTCAAGCATATCCATGGCATTGTCAATACCTATCATATCGTAACCGCATTTAGCCATAAGTCTTGTAATCTTGCCAGTACCACATCCCAGATCCAGAACTGTTCCGCTTTTTATTCCGTAATCATACAGCCGTTGCTTTATGTAACCTGCCCACTCATCATATGATACATTATCCATGAACATATCATACACTTGTGCAAAGCTTGTATAAACGTCCATTTTTCCTCCAAACTATACTACATACTATCCATTTAACTATATTATAGTAACAACTTTTATGTTCAAACGCAAGGTTGATTATTTGTGCCTAAAGACGTATACTTTATAACAATAAGGACATTTTACGTACTCCCAGAATATTTCTTATAATACTTCTTATAATACTTTTTATAATACTTCTCGGAATACGTTTGCAATATTGGAGGATAAATGACTGAAAATTACGAACATTATATTTCAAGAAATATAAAAGCCTTTTACAAAAAAAGAATAATTCCACCAGCTATATTTATTATATTTTTAATAGCCTTGTGGTTTATATTTCCTCTTTATGATATTCTTTCTCCCACAGAACTAAAGGAAACTGATACTTTTAAAGCTGCTTTCGATGACAACAGCGCTTATGTAAAATCTACATTTTTTGATTTGCATTTTACAGGATATACTGAAGAATCATTCGGTTCTACCAAAGGTTATTTTTACTACTGTATGCGTGGTGGAAAATGCGACATCCTACTGCTTGAACCAACGACATGTGAGGAAGGCGTTCCTACCATTGACAGGCTCACCGTAACAGGCAAAATAATCTCAGGCAAACAGACATACAACAATCTCTTAGATAATCTGTCTGCTGACCTTAAGTGGACCGCTGATGGATTAAAGAAACAGGTCTCAGGATACTATTTCAGTGAACCAGGATACCACCATAAATTCATAGTACTATTGTTTATATTGTACTTCGGAACTGCTGCATACTCGCTGATATCAATAATACTATATATACTTTTTATTGCCTTTCCATTCCTGTCTCCTGCATGCCAGAACCTTATTGTATTTGGTCATCCAAGGCAGATGCTTGAACAGGCAGAAGAAGAACTTGCCACATTGCCCCAGCTTGCCACAGAGGACATGTTCATTACAGAACACTATTTCATTCTCACGTCACCTTACGGCAACGCGATTGTACCTATTAAAGAAATACTGTGGATATACAAATACTCTACATTGAACAAATTCCTCTGGTATCATTTTAGTATATCGTACACACTGTATATTTCAGCTAACAAGCATCTATATATACACTGTCCTAAAAACACAAAGTCAGATATCGATGGTATTATTGACTACCTGTCAGAGGCAAATCACGACATTCTCGTCGGCTTCAACGAAGAGAACCGTCTTAAGGTTCAGGCTATTCAGGGCAAGCCTCTTCACATCGAGAAGTGGTACGCATTCTTAAGACGTAAAGTATAAATAAAAAGCAGTATATCATCTACTGATCTACTGCTTGATTCTTGCGTTATTTACTTGTCACTTATGCCGTTTATTACTGAGTAATTATTTTTAAAGCAATTTCAAAAGTTGTACAAGCTCATGTGATTCTGCACCGCTTGATGCCGTCTGTCTGGTATCAAATCGTTTAAAACCATAATCCTCATAAAAAGAAAGTAATTTTTCTTTATTTTCTGCTTCCACAAATGCTACCATTCCCCCAACCTGATACTGTAAAATCTGTGTTTGCCTGATCGCGGCTTCTAGCAACTCCTGTCCCGTTATTCTTCCTTTTGCCTTATTGTTAAAATTCTTTCCAAGCTGGGCAATCAGATAAGCTGCTAAGTTATAAGTCTGCTCGCTCTTATCTATTTCGCTAAACCTGGCAAGCTTTCTTTTGGCTGTGTTACTAAAAGGCTCTGCCTTTACAACAAGTGGCTTAATTGTAATGGAAAAATATCCCAACAGTTCTGCATCCTCTACAGACAATACTAAATATGTAACCGCCTGATGTTTCTTTGCAAAATTAATTGCCTGTTGCTTTAAAAAACGCTCAACATCCAGATTCAGCGGACATGAAAACTCGGAAAGGAGCTGTACTAATTTGTCCTCTCCGAGCCTTTTGTCTTCACTTGCTAAATACTCACGAATGTTCAGCACAATAAAATTATTTGCTGACTGCATCCGTTTTCTTCCTTCTCTCCATGAATTTTATAATATCATCTGTTCCCTGTAAATAGGTAACATTGATTGGTACACGAGGTGTTCTGTCGTTGGCAGATGCTTCAATCGCATCGGCAAACATCTCCACCTGTTTCTGACCAGATATGATAAAATTCTTCGTGATACTAGAAGTTGCCATATAAACACCTCCTTTATTAGTATGGCTTTTCTTCAGCCTATTACTCAATATGATTTACATTCTTTTCTATTTTTATTCTATTATGGAAATGGCTGCTTTGCAACACAAAATTATAATATCTGCTTCTATATTTATATCTGTTTCGTAGCCGTTTAGTACCTTCACTGTTGCGAAGAGTATTTTGCCTCACTATTTTCAGTTGTTATATCAATACAAGATATACGACTGCAAGCGATATGATTATCTGTATAATCGCAAATCTAAATACAACCTGCGCATTAGACCATCCCATTTTCTTTCTCACATGGTCATGAATTGGTGTAGTTGTATTCTTGAGAATATGAATTTTAAGGAATCTAAGTAAAGAAACTTTCACAAGTCCAAGTCCACCATCAACGATAAGTACTGCTGCCGCAAGGATATATAAAAATGGACTCTGGCTCTTTAATGCTGTAATCGCAATAAAAATTCCCATGGCACGCGAACCTGCATCTCCCATAAGAAGCTTACTTGGTGTCGCATTGTACCAGAGATAGCCAAGAAGACATACTGCAAAAAGTAAAATACTGTAATTGTATCCGTCCACAACACCTGACTGTATGTTTACTATAAAAAATGTCATAATCGTGATGATTGTCAATGTTCCTGACAGACCATCCACACCATCTGAGCAGTTTGTGACATTGATAGATACCCACACAAGGATAACTGTAAGGATAGCAAATACAACTGGTGGAATAGAAAATGAAGCATCAAATATTGCAAGATGTACTTCTGTTGAATTATAGTGCATATAAACTACAGCTACTACAATTGCTACAACTAAATCAAGAAATCCCTTAAGATACTCTCCCCATGGCTTCTCTGCTGCATCATCAAAATATCCTGTGAACATCTCTATCACAATAAGTACAAGGTATATCGCTATCTCAGCATTCATCTCACAAAAAAGTGCCGCCGATAATACAAAAACCAATATAAAAATAATTCCTGCCCCTCTTGGCTTTCCTGCTGATAAAGAACCATCATGTGCAAACTGACGTCCCATATCCTTTGGAAGAAACTTATTGAACTTTGCAATTGCAAGACATGTGACCGCAAAAGCAAACAATATGCCGCAGAAAGCTACAATTGGCATATCAAAATTACCTAACAAATTAATCATGGTTATCACGTATCCTCTCTTTAATTATAACGCAGTAAATAATCCTTATTTTTGCGCCTTGTATCATTATAGAAGTACGAAAAAAAAAAGTAAAGATGTACTTGCATTTTTCTCATTCTATGTTATTATATATACAACGCTTTAAAGCGTTGAAGTGTTAAATTTAATTAGGAGGAAGAAAAAATGTCTCAAAAAGGCGATTTAATGACAGCCCGCTCTGATATTCGTGTATTAGATGCAACAATTCGTGATGGAGGTCTCGTGAACAATTTTATGTTCAGCGATGAATTTATTAATGCACTCTACCGTGCCAATGTAAAGGCAGGAGTCGATTATATGGAGTTTGGCTACAAAGCCTCTAAAGAACTTTTTGATGTAAATAAATTCGGTAAATGGAAATTCTGCGATGAGGACGATATCCGTGCCATCGTTGGCGATAACAATTCTGATATGAAGCTTAGTGTCATGGCTGATGTAGGACGCTGTGATTACAAGAAGGATATCCTTCCAAAGAGTGAAAGTGTAATTGACATGATACGTGTAGCAACATATGTACATCAGATGCCTGCTGCCATCGAAATCATCGAGGACGCTAAGTCCAAAGGCTATGAGGTCACATGTAATATTATGGCTATTTCAAATGCCAAAGAAGCCGATATTGACCAGGCTCTTGATATGGTTGGTCAAAGCCCTGCTGATGGTATTTATATTGTTGACAGCTATGGTTCACTTTATCCAGAACAAATCAGATCTATCTCTGATAAATATATGGATATTGCTGAAAAATATGGCAAATATATCGGTATGCATGCACACAACAACCAGCAGCTTGCTTTCGCAAATACGATCGAAGCTACTGCCCGCGGTGTAAGCTACCTCGATGCGACTATGATGTCTATGGGACGTGGTGCTGGAAACTGTGCTATGGAGCTTCTCATCAGCTTCTTAAAGAATCCAAAATACAACATCTTCCCAATCCTTAAATTTATCGAGGAGCAGATGATGCCACTTAAAGAAAGCGGTGTAATCTGGGGATATGATATTCCATATCTTCTCACTGGAAGACTCAACCAGCATCCATCTGCGGCAATCGATTATACAAAAGAAGGCCGCACAGATTATGCGGACTTCTATACTGACCTTCTGGATAAATAATCAGATGTTATCATCTCATGCCAATATGCATGATACATATATGAGGTGTATCTCATTCTAATATACATATGATACATATATGAGGTATATCTCCTGCTTATATACATGATATATATTAGATGTATCTCAATACTAATATAATTAGATATATCCTACTGATATATCTAATTTATATCTGGCACAAGAGCTCGTCGAGAGAATATACTCCGCCAAAGAGTAATTCTTCCTTGGCGAGCTCAAAATTTTCCTCTGAGTGCTCTACTTCTTTAGAGAAAATTCTGGCAATATCAATTCTATCTTCTGTTGTATACTTCCCACCATTTTCATGAAATCTCACAGCGTCAAGATCACGGATAACCAGTGTAAATACTACCGCAAGCTTCGCATATGATGCAACACTGAAATCATAGACCGCATTCATCATGTATCTGAATGTGAAATAAACTACAAGATGTTCATAATCTAAATCCTTATAACTGTCACTGCTCATAAATTCCTTAAGCAGTTTATTATAAGATTCCTCATTCATGACCTCCAACAGCTTTGCCTTTGTATCAAGCCATTCCTGACTTACAGGATCCATCTCATCATATGCATAAAATCTTGCATCAAAATCATCGTATGAATAATCTGGTAATGCCCCATCTTCCTCAACATCAATATCCGCAAGCGTTCCAATGATTTCTGTATCGAAAGTCTCAGAATTCATTTTTTCCTGACAAGCCTCAGCAAATAAAAGATACTTCTTCATCCTTACACGGATGTCAAGTGTTCTGTCCTTTAAAATGTCAAGTGATTTGTCCATCACAGCTTTGACAAAATCTATGACTCTTGGATCATCCCCCTCTACCACTTCAAGCATTCCAGGTTGTTCATAATCCACATACTCAACCGGCTCTGTCCGATTGAAAACCATCTTTCCAACTACTTCGCAGGAAAGACTTAATATCTTCTGACGTACATTTCCATATTCAACTGCAAATCTTGGATATTCTGTACACACATCGCCAAGTGCTTCCTCTCCAAGTTCAATATATATATCACACAAATTACCAGAGTTTAAGAAAGGACAGCGACCATGTTCCTTTAGTCGAAATCTACAGCCACCATCCTCTGAAAGGTACATATTCTCACGCAATCTGTCTCCAAATGCACCTTCTATACTCTCGTAATATCCTTGTGAGTCTTCATCCACATCTATTTCCCATCCGATACAGCAGCTATCTTTACACTTATCTGCTATACAAGAAAAATCCTTGTAATAATCAGGTACTCTTAATATCACGTTATTATCCTCTTCTCTCAAATTGTTCTTTTATTAATTATCCGCGTCGTTATCTTCTTTACAGTTTTTCTTGTCTCTTATTTTCTGTTCAATAGCTTCCCAATCAGGATCCTCATTCCCCTTGAAAAAATTATATCCTATATAACCAATACACCATACAAACCCTGCAAATGTGGTAGATAGTGCTATAATTATAATATTATGGATAAGCAATGAAAATGTAAGTGTATCTGCTGAAAATGCATAAAGCAACTCTTCTATCGGCTTAATCAGCATAAGATATCCACCTACATAGAGCGAACAAAAAATTCCTAGCGCGTAACACACCGTGCCAAGTAATCGGCTCCATTTCTTTTTCATTTGTCAATCTCCCTTATATCCATCGACTATTTTGCCACTTTATTGTGATTTTTGCAAGTCTATGCAATTATCAATTACATGAGAACCTCTACATTATCACTAATTATTCAGTTCCGACAATACCACTTTGCCTGCTGCTCTTGTCGCTTTCATTTCGATAATTCTCTGATTTGAAGACCCTCTGAAATTCAATGTGATATTCTTAAGTTCTTCCTCAAAACGCCCATCTACAAGGATATCTATACTGTCAAGTATCTCATCCGTGACTTCTGTATATCTGCATCCACCAGTTACCAGATCCCTGTCATAAGTAAAGCCCGTGTACATCCAGATAGTCTTCCCTGGGCATTCCTCTTTTACTCTTCTGATAAGATTTATCAGTTCTTTTTGATTAGATGGTTCAAACGGCTCCCCGCCTAATATCGTAAGTCCTGTATAGTAAGCCTTTGACAGCTCTTTGATTATGAAATCTTCTGTCTCTTTAGTGTATTCCTGTCCATAGTTAAAATCCCATGTCTCTGGCTGGAAACATCCTTTACACTTGTTCGTGCAACCAGAAACAAACAGGCTTACCCTTATACCAATTCCATTTGCGCTGTCAGCTGTAAATATCTGTCCAAAATGCATAAAATCCTACTCTTCCTTATAATCTTCTATTCCAAAACCGCTCTTAGTTACTTCATTCCTATCGTAATTTAATCCTCATATTCTATATATGAAACTGTTAAATACATGATATATATTTCTGTACTTAATAGATATAATTATACCACAAGTTTACACACATAAAAAGACGGAATCCCTGAAATAGAATTCCGTCTCGCATTTACCTCGCATTTATGTCTTAAACTATTATTTCACTACACTGTTAGATAAATGAAGCACTCTCTCTTTGATTTCCTGAGTTCTTCCCTGATTCCAGAACTGTGTTCCGATATAGCCACATGTACGGCGCGCAACACTCATTGTATCCTGGTCTCTGTTACCACAGCATGGACATTCCCAAATAAGCTTTCCGCTGCCCTCTTCTTCGATTATCTGGATTTCTCCGTCATATCCACATTTCTGGCAGTAATCACTCTTGGTATTAAGCTCTGCATACATGATGTTATCATAGATATACTGCATTACAGAAAGAACCGCTTCGATATTATTCTGCATGTTTGGCACTTCAACATAACTGATTGCTCCTCCTGGAGAAAGCTGCTGGAACTGTGCTTCAAATTTAAGCTTATCAAACGCATTAATCTCTTCTGTTACATGAACATGATAACTATTTGTAATATAATTCTTGTCTGTAACGCCCTCTATTCGTCCAAATCTCTTCTGAAGACATTTTGCAAATTTGTATGTTGTCGACTCAAGAGGAGTTCCATAAATACTAAAATCAATGTTCTCTTTTTCTTTCCATTCTTCGCAAGCTCTGTTAAGTCTCTCCATGACCTTAAGTGCAAATGGAGTTCCCACTTCCGGCTCTGTATGTGATACACCCTTCATATAACGTGTACACTCACAAAGTCCTGCATATCCGAGAGATATTGTAGAATATCCGCCAAATAAAAGCTTGTCAATTGTCTCGCCTTTCTTAAGACGTGCAAGCGCACCGTTCTGCCATAAAATAGGCGCAACATCAGATGGTGTTCCAAGAAGTCTCTTATGTCTGCACATAAGTGCCTTGTGGCAAAGCTCGAGTCTTTCATCCATAAGCTTCCAGAATTTTTCTTCATCTTTGCCTGATGAGCATGCAACATCTACAAGATTAATTGTCACAACACCCTGATTGAATCTTCCGTAATACTTAGGCTTATTATTCTCATCAACATAAGGAGTAAGGAAACTACGGCATCCCATACATGTATAGCAATGTCCCTCGCCATTCTTATCAACCTTGAGTTCAATCATCTTCTTCTCTGAAATATAATCAGGTACCATTCGCTTTGCCGTACACTTAGCTGCAAGCTCTGTCAGATACCAATACTGTGAATCCTCATGTATATTATTATCCTCAAGAACATAAATAAGCTTAGGAAATGCCGGTGTGATATATACACCCTTTTCATTCTTTACGCCTTTAATTCTCTGATGAAGCATCTCCTCGATAATAGCTGCAAGGTCAGTTCTTGTCTGTCCTTCCGGTGCTTCATTTAGATACATGAATACTGTAATAAAAGGTGCCTGTCCATTTGTGGTCATAAGTGTAATCACCTGATACTGTATCATCTGCACACCACGATTTATTTCTTCTTTTACACGAAGCTCGGCAATCTGGTTAACCTTATCCTCATCTATCTCAACACCAGCTTCCTCAAATTCTGCTCTTACATTCTTTCTGAATTTTTCTCTGCTGACCTGTACAAATGGTGCAAGATGAGCAAGCGAAATACTCTGTCCGCCATACTGTGAACTTGCAATCTGCGCAATTGCCTGTGTTGCGATATTGCATGCAGTCGAGAAACTCTTTGGAGTATCTATCATTGTCTCACTTATCACGGTTCCATTCTGAAGCATATCCTCGAGATTTACGAGACAGCAATTATGCATATGCTGCGCAAAATAGTCAGCATCATGGAAATGAATAATACCCTTCTCATGTGCCTCAACCAC
Source organism: uncultured Agathobacter sp. (assembly GCA_934359755.1). Lineage (GTDB taxonomy): Bacteria > Bacillota > Clostridia > Lachnospirales > Lachnospiraceae > Roseburia. Next base: position 103,403 of record CAKRLV010000005.1, on the reverse strand, counting down.
ATCCTCTGGAAGTAAAAATCTCTTTGTGATGTCCTTACTCACCTCGCCAGCCATATAATCTCTTTGTACGCTGTTGACAGTAGGGTTCTTGTTAGAGTTCTCCTGCTTTACTTCTTCGTTATTGCACTCAAGCAGACTGAGAATCTGCTCATCTGTAGAGTTAGACTTTCTGACAAGCGCTCTTTTATATCTGTATGTGATGTAATTACGTGCTACTGTAAATGCACGCTGATTCATCAGCTGGTTCTCCACCATATCCTGAATCTCTTCTACGCTAGGAGAACGCTTCATATTCTCGCATGCAATTTCTACATTCTCTGCGATTTCTACAATCTGTTCATCCTTAAGCTTCTCATAGTCGATTACTGAATCATTTGCCTTTCTGATAGCTCCTATAATTTTATCTACATCGAATACGTCTTCGCTACCGCTTCTTTTTATAATCTTCATAAAATAACATTCCTCTCATATAATTACGTACTTAATGGGCAAACTCAATTATACTATATATTGTGGTAATGTCAATGTTATAAATCAAGATTCTGTATTAATTCATCTATATTTAGTGCTACACGATCTAACATATCCATAAGATTTCCAAGTTCTTCCTCTGAAAATCCCTTCACCATACCGCTTTCAAGGGTGCTGATATTCTTAGTGATATATGCTTCTGTCTCATACCCTTTAGCAGTCAGTATAATCTGCTTTAATCTTGCATCATGCGGCATTGTATTTCTGACTATGAGATTATTTTTCTCAAGCCCCTTTAATATATTAGTAGCAGTGGCTGCTGTTATTTTAAAATGTCTCTCAATATCCTTTTGAAATATTTCTTCGCCATCATGCTCTATAAGATAATGAAGTGTCATCCCCTGTCCCTTGGGATAGCAGATTTCCCCACTTTTATGACGCCTGTCAAAATATTTGTCTATTTTATTATGTACAATACGAAGTTTAACACCTAGTTCTTTTTGCTCATTTTGTTCACACATTTTTAACATTCCAATCTGTTGACATTTATTTTTTGAGGGATTAATATATAACATTGTTAGCACACTAACTAAAAAAAATCAAGCATTATATAAAGAAAGGAAAACAAAATGTTAAAGACAATTCTAGGTGAAGTAAAAGAATATACCAAAGCTTCCATTGTCACTCCTTTATTTATGCTTATTGAAGTTGCTATGGAAACTATAATCCCTTTGCTTATGGGTTCTATAGTCGACAACGGTGTAAATAAAGGTGATACACACCACATCTATGTAATGGGTGCATGGATGATAGTTGCCGCTCTTATATCTCTTACCGGCGGTATTCTCGGTGCGAAATATGGTGCCAAAGCCTCTATGGGACTTGGTAAAAATCTGCGAAAAGCAATGTTTGCCCAAATTCAGACATATTCATTTGCAAACATAGATAAATTCAGCACTGCAGGTCTTGTCACACGTCTTACAACAGACGTAACAAATATCCAGAATGCCTATCAGATGATTCTGCGTATGGCAATGCGTGCACCTGCTTCTATAATCTGCGCTATGATCATGTCATTTTTCATCAGCCCGAAGCTTGCCTCAATTTATCTGGCAGCTGTAATTATACTCAGCATAATACTTATTTTTATCGTATCGCGCGCAATGAACTATTTCAGCGCCGCGTTTGAAAAGTATGATGAATTAAATGAGAGCGTACAGGAAAATGTCTCTGCTATACGAGTTGTAAAAGCATATGTACGTGAGGACTATGAGAAAAAACGATTTACAAAAGCTAGCAAAAATATATATGATGTGTTCATCAAAGCTGAAAGCATCGTGGTATTCAATGGTCCTATCATGCAGTTTATGGTATATGCATGCATTCTGCTTATCAGCTGGATTGGTGCTCATATGATTATTTCTGACACTCTTTTGACAGGTGACCTTATGACACTTCTTACATACTGTATGACAATTCTTATGAACCTCATGATGCTGTCCATGATTTTTGTTATGGTTACAATGAGTGTCGCAAGTATGCGAAGAATAAGTGAGGTCCTTAATACAGAAAGTACACTCAAAAATCCTGATGAACCTGTTTTAGATGTTGCAGACGGTTCTATTGAATTTGAGCATGTGACATTCAGATATTCAAAGACATCCGAGACACCAGTACTGGACGATATAAACTTAAGCATACAATCTGGTGAAACAATCGGTATCATCGGTGGAACCGGCAGCTCAAAATCATCACTGGTCAGCCTTATCAGCCGTCTGTATGATGTCAATGAAGGAAGTGTCAAAGTTGGTGGACTTGATGTTAGAAAATATGACATGGAAGCACTCCGTAATCAGGTGTCTGTTGTTCTCCAGCAGAATGTACTTTTCTCAGGTACTATCCTCGATAACCTTCGCTGGGGCGATAAAAATGCTACAGATGAAGAATGCATCAATGCCTGCAAAATGGCATGTGCAGATGATTTCATAGAGGCCTTTCCTGATAAATACAACACACATATTGAACAGGGTGGAACTAATGTGTCAGGTGGTCAGAAACAAAGACTTTGTATCGCCCGCGCGCTTCTTAAGAAACCGAAGGTACTTATTCTTGATGACAGCACAAGTGCAGTTGATACTGCAACAGATGCAAAAATCAGAAGGGCTTTCCGCGAGAATATTCCTGGAACCACGAAGCTTATAATCGCTCAACGTATTTCCTCTGTTATGGATGCCGATAGAATTATCGTATTAAATGATGGAAAGTTAGATGGTTTCGGAACACATGAAGAATTACTTAATACAAATGAACTCTACCGTGAAGTCTATGAATCACAGACAAATGGGGGCGGAGATTTTGACGAGGGAGGTGCTGCATAATGCCAAGACCTGGATCTGGACCTCATGGTCCAAAACCAAAAATTGAAAATCCTGGAAAGCTATTCATGCGTCTTATGCGATTCATAACTAAAAACTACGGCATACAGCTTGCAATAGTTTTTGTATGTATCATTGTAAGTGTACTGGCTAATATACAGGGAACTCTTTTCACTCAGAGTCTTATTGATGATTACATTCTGCCAATGGTAAAGGACGGAAGTTCTGATTTTAGTGCACTGCTTGCAGCCATTACAAGAGTTGCTATTTTCTATTTAATAGGTATAGCCTGTGCATTTATTTATCAGAAGCTTATGATTTATATATCACAGGGAAGCATAAAGCGCATGCGTGATGAACTTTTTACACACATGCAGGATTTACCCATCAGGTATTTCGATACCCACGCACATGGAGACATAATGTCAGTATACACAAATGATATCGATACCCTGCGTCAGCTTATAAGTCAGAGTATTCCTCAGATTTTCAACAGCGCAATTACTGTAGTTGGTGTATTTTTTTCCATGATTTATTTAAGTATTCCACTTACAATCCTTACCCTTATTATGGTAGGAATAGTTACTTTCGTGACTAAAAAATGTGCCGAACACTCAAGCCGCTATTTCCTTGCACAGCAACGAGATCTCGGTAATGTAAACGGATTTATTGAAGAAATGCTCCAGGGACAGAAAGTCGTTAAGGTTTTCACACATGAAGAGGAAAATATCAAAGAGTTCAACAAGCTTAACGAACAGCTTTTTGACAGCGCATACAATGCCAACTTCTATGCAAATACAATGGGTCCAATAAACGCCCAGCTCGGAAATCTAAGCTATGTCCTTTGTGCAATAGCTGGAGGCATCATGTCTCTTGCTGGATTTAACGGACTTACACTTGGAAAACTTGCAAGTTTCCTCACTCTCAATAAGAGCTTTAACATGCCAATCTCCCAGATAAGCCAGCAGTTCAACAGCATCATTATGGCTCTTGCCGGATGCGAGAGAATCTTCAGACTTCTTGACGAGCCAACCGAAGAGGACAACGGATATGTTGAACTTGTCTTTGCAAAAGAGGAAAATGGTGTATTGACTGAAAGTGCTACACGTACAAGAATGTGGGCATGGAAACACACACATCAGGCTACCGGCGAAGTAGAATACAAGCCTGTCAAAGGCGATGTTGTATTTGATGATGTAGACTTTGGATATGTTTCTGAGAAAATTGTTCTTCACAATGTAGACTTATACGCAACACCTGGTCAGAAAATTGCATTTGTTGGTTCTACTGGTGCTGGTAAAACAACTATCACGAATCTCATCAACCGATTCTACGATATACAGGATGGTAAAATCAGATACGACGGAATCAATATTAATAAAATCAAAAAAGCTGACCTGCGACGTTCACTTGGCATAGTGCTTCAGGACACACACCTTTTTACAGCTACTGTAATGGACAATATCCGATATGGAAAGCTTGATGCTACAGATGAAGAAGTGTACGCAGCTGCTAAGCTTGCCAACGCTGATACCTTTATCCGCCAGCTTCCAGATGGCTACAATACAGTTCTTACCGGCGACGGTGCCAACTTAAGCCAGGGACAGCGGCAGCTGCTTGCTATTGCCCGCGCTGCTATCGCAGATCCACCAGTACTGATTCTCGATGAGGCCACAAGCTCTATTGACACCCACACCGAGAAGATTGTTCAGGATGGTATGGATAAGCTTATGTCAGGACGAACCACTTTCGTCATTGCACACAGACTATCAACTGTACGAAACAGTGACTGTATCATCGTACTTGAACAGGGCCGCGTTATTGAACGTGGAAACCATGATGAACTTATCAATAAGCACGGAAAATACTACCAGCTCTACACTGGAAATTTAGCTTAACCCTTATTTTACCCGTTATAAACGTGCGCCGCCAGGCGCACTAAAGGTAAACAGAACCGCCACCCATACTCTGGCTGATTGCTGATGTGGATGGCGGTTCTATTTTATATTACTATTTACATTTCTATTTATATTTCTATTTATATTTCTATTTATATTTCTATCTATAATGATATTGGTATTTATGTTTCTATTCCCGATCTATCGCATCGAAGAATTTACCTACTTCATACCATGCTTTCTTAGATTCTGGAATATTAAGATATCCCATCTGAAATACATGAAACATTCCCTCATATACACTAAGCCTTACTCTTACGCCCTGATGTCTCGCCTTCGCTGCTGCATCGACCGAATCGCTAAGAAGCATCTCTATAGATCCAACCTGAATCAGCATAGGAGGGAACTGTCTGAAATCTCCAAACAAAGGGGATATATAACAATCCATAGGATCGTGTTCTCCCGCATAATCATTTACATAGATAAGACTGTCTTTTGTCTTCCCGAAAAGTGGATCACTCTCATAATTAGTCGTATAGGACTCTCCACTTGCTGTCACATCCGTCCATGGTGACATCGCCACAATTCCTCCTGGAATCGGCATATCATGATCCCTTATATACATAGTAAGTGCCATAGCAAGACCACCACCAGCCGAATCTCCCACTACTACAATCTGCTCACCACTCCAGCCACGCTCCAACAGCCACCTATATGACGCAACAGCATCTTCAAGTGCCGCAGGATACGGATATTCTGGTGCCACCCGATAGTCTGGTGTAAGCACACTGCAGCCATGGCTCACCTCATTGTACAATCCCGCAAATACGTAATACGCATTCCGAATTGCCCCCATATATCCGCCACCATGCAGTTGTAATATCACCCTGTCATAACGTGGATTCTCCTTCGATGATAAAAACTTCATCGTGAAATTGTCCATATCAATATGTGTAAAATTAAAACACTCTGGCACTTTCCACGGTGGTTCAACCAATCTCTTACGAAGTTCACCCGACTTAATCTTTTTGCCAATCGCAAGATCATTCGTAAAATAGCCTATCAAATCTGTAATTACGCGCCCTTTAAAGCTGACATTCGGATCACCCTCGGTAATGGGATTATAGCCGCTTTTTATATTCTCATTCTCCAATTCAAAATCCTGACCTTTCATAAACGCCTTAATATGTTCCATCATATATGAAATCTCCGCTTTAATTCATTTCGTGCTCTCTGATCTCCGATAATTAGTGTTCCAAGGAAAAGAAACAGCGATGCCAGCATTGCAATAATTGTCAGGTATGGGAACTTAATAACTCCGCACCACACAAGAATCATCGCTATAAAGCTAAGAAGAACCATAAGTATCTGTACCATCATATAACTCTGCCAGTTTCTCCAATTAATAATCATAATCACAATTATCGCCACATCCATCAGAAGGATAATCGACGGATATGCATAGGCAAGTGACCAGCCATTGTCTCCTGTATAGTAATCAATTCCCCACAAGAATACTATGGCAAGAATTACCATACAGATCGTCTTGAAAAGATATCCTGATTTACCGACTACGGCAAGCCGTATCAGAACATTTACATATACCAGTCCGAAAATAACAAGCACACTCCATCCAATTCTATCACTCACAAGATATTCGATTGTCATAAGTGAAATTGCCATAACAATTGATATAAAAAGTACAAAATTCTCAAACCATCTGAATCTTTTTGTCAGTACACGTGCATCTGGATATGAATTATAATTCTCATTTCCATCATCCACAAGCACCTGATGACACAATGGACACTCATCCGTCTTATCAATAATCCTTATCCCGCATCTATTACATCTACTCATAGTACACCCCGTTCGTCTCTAGTGATACATCCACGCCGTCTTTTGTAATCTGTCTGAAAAATGCCCTCTGCACCATAGTCTCTGAAAATATAGAAGTAAAAGTAAATGCAAGAGTATCTCCATATGAACAAATAGTTCCTTTCAGCGACTGCCCCTTTGACATTGCAATAAATGCGTGGAACATCTCAATGTATGGTCTGTACGCATCATCTACAGAAATATTTCCAATATTGGTAATCGTCGTAGTATTAGCAAGTGCAGACTTCGTGTATACTGCACTAATTGCCATATTTTTAATCGGCAAAGGTATCGGTCTCATAAGTATATTCATCTGATTAGACACACTATACGAAAACAAATTCTCAAGATTTTGCTTCGTAATCTGGGAAGCTAAGCTTTCCTTTACTATTGCTACAATCTCATCAAAAGTATAACCCGCCTTGTCAGGAAGAAATTCTGCTGAAACCATTACAAAGAAATTCTTAGTAGTAACAGAATCAAAATACGGTCTCAAATTCACAGGAACCGCTACCCTTATCGGACTCTCTGATGGCATTCCGTGCAGACATTCACTGTATATGCTCCACATATAACATGCAACAAAATATTCATTGATTGACACACCATATCTGTGGCTGACTTCCTTAAGCTGCGACACCGGCATGAAACCATGCATAACACCGAATTCGCCTTTAGGCAGCTTATCAAGATGAAGAATATATGCTTTTTCCTTCTTGAAACCGCTGGCTTTACTCTGCTTATAATTTTTCACAAAGCTGTCTTCTATATTAAGCGAAGTCTCCTCAGAGAGACCATCGCTAGTCACCTCAAGAAGCTGTGGATGCGCAAGACGTAGATACTGGTAAGTAAGCTCTCTTAGGAAATTCACTCCTCCCATTCCATCTGTCAGAACATGAAATACCTCAAGATTAATTCTATTCTTATAATAAGTCACGCGAAACAGATAATTCCGATTCCTGTTTGGCCTTATCTGTCTGCATGGAAACAAACTCTCTTCAACTACACGCGGTGCTTTCTTGCCATTCTCTTCAAAATAATACCAGAATATGCCGGTGCGAAGTCTTACATTGAATACGTCAAACTTTGGAAGCACTAAGCTTAATGCCTCCTGCAATATAGATGGGTCAATCTCCTCTTTCAAGGTTACACTTATTCTGTAGACATTTGTCATGCTTTCTCCTGCAATTACTGGAAACAAATGTGCCGTGTTGTCTAACTTGTACCACCTTATTGATTTTCTTTTTGTATCTTTCACTTTGGTTCTAACCTTCTTCTTAATAGATTTTAGTTCTTAATACTCATAAGTTTAGTGATATTATATCCGAAATATCATGTTTTGAGAACTCTGTCCCTATAGAAAACGATAAAAAGCTTGTTAAATTAGTACAGTTGCGCGACACAAAAGGCGCATGCGAACATATCTCTCACAGTACTAATGAGGCCATCTCAGATGAACGGATGTATAATTAAAGCGGCATAGAACTTTATCCTGCCGCTTTATTCATATAGGATGTTTCCTATATAGTCACAATATACATCAATCTAACCTGCCATACACATCCATCGGAACATATGCCTTCACCGCTATTCCATCTGCCACATATTCCTCCGAAATAAGCTCACCATATTTGCGGATCATCTGAATCTTTCCTGCATTCGCATACGAGAAAGTTCTCTCGATATATACCTTATTCTCTCTTAAAATCTCTGCCAGTAATTCCTTGACCTGTTCTAAGCCATCGTCCCTTCCTGCTGATATATTAAGCACATAATCAGCCCGGAAATCACTGAGAGGTTCATCATCCGTCCTTAAATCCTGCTTGTTAAAAAGTGTAATTATCGTCTTGTCCTTTACACCTAAATCATCAAGTGTCGAATACGTAATATGCATCTGCTTATCATGCTGTGGATTTGATGCATCCACCACATGAAAAATATAATCAGCATATTTAGCCTCTTCAAGTGTACTCTTAAAAGCTTCAATAAGATGATGTGGCAGTTTCCTGATAAATCCAACTGTATCTGTCAGTAATACCTGCTGTCTTCCTGGAAGTTCAAGTATTCTGGTTGTAGGATCAAGTGTTGCAAAAAGCTTATCCTCTTCAAGAACCTCTGCATCTGTCAGATGATTCAACAACGTAGACTTACCCGCATTTGTATATCCAACTATTGCCACCACGCTCATATCATTTTTCTGGCGCTTCTGCCTTGTTATTTCCCTATGCTTTCGAACTTCCTTAAGCTCTCTGTTAAGCTGCGCTATTCTGTCATTTATAAGACGCTTATCTATCTCAAGCTTTTTCTCACCGGGTCCTCTTGTTCCAATACCGCCTCCAAGTCTTGACATCGAGCGTCCAAAACCAGCAAGACGACTCCTGCTGTATTTAAGCTGCGCCAGTTCAACCTGAATCTTACCTTCGCTGGTGGTTGCCCTCGACGCAAAAATATCAAGGATAATAAGAGTCCGATCCATCACTTTTATATCCAGAATATCTTCAAGATTCTTCATCTGTGCTGGCGAAAGCTCATCATCACAGACAATTCCATTCGCCCCTGTAACAGCTATAAGTTCTTCTATCTCACTTACTTTTCCTGTTCCAACATACATTCCCGGATGAATCCGCTCTCGATTCTGAATGACAGTTCCGACAACAGTCGCCCCTGCGGTTCTGACAAGTTCTGCAAGTTCTTCAACTGAATCCATGGTATCATCACCATCATTCTCACTTACAGCCACCAGTATAACTTTTTCTTCTATCTCTTCATTTTTAAATATCTCTGCCATATCTACCTTTATATAACTGTTCTAACATCTATATAACTATTCTAAGACAAAACTATCTTGTTTTAAGGAAAGTATAATCCTTCTGCGCGTCCTCATCATTTGGATAATCCTTTATATATGACTCCATAAGCTTTCTTGCTTTATCATAATCACTAAGATTCTCATAGCAGATTATTATGTCCTTCTTAATAGTCTGCAAATCAGTGACATCCTTCATGGAAGATGCGGCCTCGAGATACTGCTTCGCAGTCTCATAGTCCTCCTTTTCCATAAGAGTCTCTGCCATAGAAGCAAGATCATCTGCACTTGCATCACCGCTCTTTGTATATTCCTTAAAACATGCATCAGACTGTTTGTCATCACCTTTTGCTGCATATACCTGTGCCAGATAAAAATTAGCCTGCTGCTCATCTTTATCCACAGCTTCTTTAAGATTCGTGATTGCTTTGTCATAATCCCCAAGAAGCATATATATACGCCCCTTCATCATGAGATCATATGCCTTTGAACCTTTTATCTTAAGGGCTGTCTTCAGATAATTCTCCGGATTCTTGCCGTATCCACTATTAGTTAGTGTCTCGTACACTCCTATATATAATTCATAGTTCTTGCTGTCTTTTTCGATTGCCTTCTCAAAATCAGCCAGTCCCTTTTTATTCTCACCCTGCACAAAATAAAAACAACCTCTCTGATAGTAAGCACTCGCATATCCTTTATAATTGATAAGGGCATCGTAAGTCTCTTTGGCTCCCTTTGTATCTCCGCTTAAGTACTGAGTCTTTGCCTTATACAGGCAGATATCAACCTCAGAATCACCAACACCTCCTATTGACTGGTCTAGCGCATTCTGAAATGCCTTAAGTGCTTCCTCATAATTTCCACTTTTCATACAGCTTATACCATACTGTCTGTACGCTTCCTGCTGCTCTTTATTCTTGCTGCTCTTACATCCAGCTATAGCCATACAGATGCAAAGTGCAATACCAGATACTACCAAAATCTTGTATATTCTCTTCATTTCAACTCCTGTAATATATATATTTCCGTTTTACTTGGTATAATAAAATGTAAATTTATCTATGTCATATGCTTAATATATGCATATAAATTACTTCTGTAAATATCATAAATGAGGGGCAAAATATATTTTGACCTTCTTATCATTATATATCATATTTATTTTTTTTACTAGGAAAAAATACGCATTCACATTCTCATTTAATCATATTGTAAATCATTTTTGCCGAAAAAAACACATCGGCATTACACCGATGTGTTTTGGCAATATATAGAGTTGTATCAATCAAATGATCATATACCTGATTTTAGTTTAATTTCCAAATCTCATCATTGTACTGTTTGATAGTTCTGTCTGATGAGAAGAAACCAGCCTTGCTGATATTAACAAGCATCTTCTTAGCCCATGCTTTCTTATCCTCATAATCAGCATATGCACGCTCTTTTGTCTTGCAGTAATCCTCGAAATCTGGGAATGTCATGAACCAGTCTTTGTTCAAAAGTTCATTGTAAAGTCTCTCTAAGTTCTCCTTAGAACCAACCTTTAACATCTCATCACTTACAAGGAAGTCTACAGCCTGCTTGATATCTGCATCCTTATCATAGTAATCCTTAGAGCAGTAATCACCTCTCTCATATCTATCGATAACAGTCTGTGAATCCTCACCAAATACATAGATATTCTCATCACCAACAAGCTCAGCTATCTCTACGTTAGCTCCATCACTTGTTCCAAGTGTGATAGCTCCGTTGAGCATGAACTTCATGTTACCTGTTCCAGATGCCTCTTTTGAAGCAAGTGAAATCTGCTCTGAAATATTTGCTGCTGGGAATAATTTCTCAGCTAATGTAACATTGTAGTTCTCTACCATGAATACCTTAAGGTATGGACTTACCTCTGGATCATTGTTGATAATCTGCTGTAAGCAAAGGATTGCATGAATTATATCTTTTGCAATGATGTATGCAGGAGCTGCCTTTGCACCAAAGAAACATGTAATTGGTGTTGAAGGCTTCTTACCAGCTTTAATCTCGAAATATTTGTGGATGATGTAAAGCACGTTAAGCTGCTGTCTCTTGTACTCATGAAGTCTCTTAACCTGAATGTCAAAGATTGAGTTATCTGGTACATCAAGTCCCTGTGTATCTTTGAGATACTTAGCAAGGTCAGTCTTCTTGCCATTCTTAATATCTACAATCTTAGTAAGTACAGCATCGTCATTTAGGAAGTTTCCTAATTTTTCTAATTCATTTGCATCTTTCTTCCATCCATCACCAATAAGCTCTGTAATATAAGCTGAAAGCTCTGGGTTACAAGACATTAACCAACGACGGAATGTGATACCATTTGTCTTGTTGTTGAATTTCTCTGGATATAACTTGTAGAAGTTATTAAGTTCAGAGTTCTTCAAAATCTCTGTATGAAGGTATGCAACACCATTTACAGAATATCCGTAATGAATATCCATGTGTGCCATGTGTACAAGATCGCCCTGAATGATATATGTGCTCTCATCTGATACCTTAGCACGTACCTTATTGTCGAGTTCACGAATGATTGGCATAAGCTGTGGAACAGCCTTCTCTAAGAAGTAAATAGGCCATTTTTCAAGAGCTTCTGCAAGGATTGTGTGGTTAGTATAAGCACATACCTTTGATACGATTTCAATAGCTTCGTCCATGAGGATTCCCTTCTCCTGAAGAAGACGGATAAGCTCTGGAATAACCATTGATGGGTGTGTATCGTTAATCTGAACTGCTGCATAATCAGCAAGATCATGTAAGTTAGATCCCTTTGCCTCTGCCTCTGCAAGAATAAGTCTTGCTGCATTTGATACCATGAAATACTGCTGGTATACTCTAAGAAGACGTCCCTTCTCATCTGAATCATCTGGATATAAGAATAATGTAAGGTTCTTCTCAATCTCTTCCTTATCGAAATCAATTGTATCTCCTACGATTGACTCATCAACTGACTCGATGTCGAATAAGTGAAGCTTTGTTGTACGGTTGTTGTATCCGATTACATCTATATCATAAAGTCTTGACTGTACTGTAAATCCACCAAAGTTAACTGGATATGTGATGTCTGTCTTTGTAAGCCAGCTCTTCTCTGTAATCCAAGGATTTGGAGTCTCTTTCTGAAGATTATTCTCAAATACCTGTTTGAATAATCCGTAGTGATAGTTAAGTCCAACACCATCACCATTCAATCCAAGTGTAGCAATTGAATCGATGAAACATGCTGCAAGACGTCCAAGTCCACCATTTCCGAGTGAAGGCTCAAGTTCAACCTCTTCGATTTCAGCAAGTGACTTTCCGTTCTTTGCAAGTGTCTCTTTAACTTCATCATAAAGACCTAAGTTGATAAGGTTGTTTGATAAAAGCTTTCCAATGAGGAACTCTGCTGAAATGTAATATAATTTCTTCTTACCTTCATTTAAAACCTTGTCTTCTGCTTTCTCTTTAACAAGATCAAGAAGTGCGAAGTAAACTTCCTCGTTTGAGCTTACGCTGATTCCTTTCTGTAACTTTGTTTCGATTTCCTGCATAATTGCCATCTTAATTTCCTCCCAAGAATTAATCCGTTGTTATTTGATAATCCAAGTATACAGCGCTATTATATCAATTTCCTGTCATATATGATTATAAACTTGCACAATCCTATCATTTATTTTAAAATTATACTAACACATTTATAATAGACACGTAATGGTTCAGTACTTTCACAGTTGTGAGCCGCCTTATAGCCTGTCTGACATTTTGAGTACACTTAATAATTGCGAGGAATGCATATGAATATTTTAGAATATGAAAACTATCAGGAAAAAAAGGAACATACCACACTTGAATTTCCGTACAATACATATCTATGTTCCATCCCTCTTGACTTTGAACTTGTACCACCACACTGGCATGATGAAATTGAAATCATCTATATAAAGAAAGGACAGGGAATTGTCACTGTCGACTTCAAGGAATACCACGTATCAGCTCTTACCCTGGTATTTATTCTTCCTGGACAGCTCCACTCTATTGCACAGTACAAAGATGAATCCATGGAATATGAAAATATTATTTTTGACCACACAATGCTTGTTCCAAAGAAATCAGATAGTGTAAATGAGGATTTTCTTAAACCTCTTACGCAGGGCAAAATCACTGTTCCTACCGTCTTTTCACAGGTATATCCATATTTTAATGATATCGTTGCACCTATCGATGCCTGTGATGAAATATGCAAGACCAAGCCACAAGGCTACCAGCTTTACATAAAAAGCATGCTGTACCAGTTCTTTTTTATTCTTGATAACAGATGCAGGAATCTTGTTACGCCTAAAAAAGACCGCAAAACTATCGATAAAATGAAAATAGTAATTAAATATGTCGAAAATAATTATGCCAATAAAATCACAATCGCAGAAATTGCCGGTGTAATTGGTTTTTCGGAATCACATTTTATGCGTTATTTTAAAGAAACAATGGGAACTTCTTTTATAGAATATCTAAAAGATTACAGACTCACTATGGCTGCCAGACTATTACAAAGTTCTGATGATGCCATACTTGATATATCCGTCGAAGTCGGATTTGACAATCTTTCGTATTTCAATCGTTCTTTCAAGGCGAGGTACGGTATGACCCCCCGCCAATATCGAAAGAACTGATACTGATACTTATACTTATACTTATACTTATAATTTTATTTTAATACTTCAAGTGTTGCTTTTACCTCGTCAGCGGCTGAAACTATGCTGTTTGAAGATGCAGCGATTTCTTCAGTTGATGAGGCAAGCTGCTGCACTCTGTCATTTACTTCCATTACTACATGTAAGAGATCTGTTGTCTCTTCACGTATCTTGTTTACAGAGTCAAGCACTTTCTGCTGGCTGTCATTACTCTTTGTTGCAGTATTCTTAGAGTTCTGTGCAAGCGCATTAATCTCATCCGCAACAACCGCAAATCCTCTACCAGCCTCACCAGCTCTTGCAGCCTCAATACTTGCATTTAAAGCAAGAAGGTTTGTCTGTGATGCGATAGATACAACCTCTTCGTTGTTGGCACTTAGTTCATCAAGAAGAGTTGAGATTCCCTGCATCTCACTTTCAAGTGATGCGCAGAAATCAGATACTTTCTTCATGTCTGTTGTGATATCTGTACTGCCTTTTGCATTGTTGTCATTACCGACAGCCATCTCTCCAACGGCCTGATACAGGCTTTCAAAAAGAACATTAGCTTTGTTGACAGACTCATTAATAATCTGCTGCTGTTCTTCAATAGCATTCTTGTCGCTCTTAAGCTCCTCTGCCATCTCAAGAGTAATCTCTTTTTCCTTCTGTATCTCTGACTTAACAAAATGAATACAGTTTTCTTTCTTATTGAAACCATTGTGGATAGCCGTAGCCATCTTTGTACAAGTCTCATATCCACAGCACTCACAGTTGATTTCTCTTGACTGCGGTGTATCCTTAAGCATATCCTTAAATATTGCGTCAAGTTCAGCATCTGTAGGAATGCTATAATTACATTTGGATGATTTGTCTGTATAGTTTCGGATATAATCATCAAGATTAAGCTTCTCAAACTGCTTGTTAAGTCTCTTAAGCCTCTGCTGTGGTGTCAGCTTTCTCGACCAGGCACTTAATCTGTCATTCTTCTTGGATGCTTCCTGAATCTTTGTAATATTGTAGAGAGTATCATCAGAATGAGCCTTTTGCTCTTCTACTGCTGTTCCGTAAAGACATCCCATTCCACAGTTTAATGCATCTATCATAAATGCTTTGTTTGAACCTTTTATGATTTCGTCCTTATGCTTGTTGAGATAATCGTATACATGTTTCTCGCCTTCAATCTGTCTGATATAAATATCTTTGCCAAGAAACCAGTATACGTTCTCCTTCAATCCACCCGGCATTGGATAAATAGATCCAAGTCCATATTCAACTTCATCCCTGGCAAGATTTCCGCTGATATTGTGGCTTCTTATATACTCCATAAGATGATCAAATGTCACATTATATGAGATAAGTCCATTTGTATTTGGATCATCTATCTCTGCTTTCTTCGCGATACATGGACTGATAAATGCAAGCTTGTCTGTTACTCCCATCTGCTTTCTGGCATATATAGCACCACACATCATTGGACTATGTACTGGAAACAGCTTTGGTAAAAGCTCTGGCAGGTATCTTTCGATATATCCAACTACGGCCGGACATGGCTGTGAAATTCCTCCGATGAAATTATTCTTCTGCACATAATTAATATATGCCCATGTAGTAATATCTGCTCCAAAGGATATACTTATTATTCTGTTCACTCCAAGTCCTTTAAGGCCCCCTAATATACGTTCATATTCAGATGGATAATTTGCTTCAAAAGCCGGTGCCAGAAGAAGTGATATACGCTCCCCTTTCTTGAGATCCTCAAAAAATTGCTCTGTGTCATCGTTATACTTTCTTGCATGATGTTCGCACGCATCAATACAGGCACCACATGCGATACATTTTTCCGGGTCAACTGTAATTCTGTCTTTACCATTCTCTGTACTGGAAATACATGCACCTATGCAGCTGCATACTCGAATACATTTATTGCATCCAATACATTCATCTGTTGTATATACCAACTCCATAAATTTGACCTCCCTGTCAATTAGTACTAGATTAATTGTACAATTTTTGAGAAGAGTTATCAAGCAATAATAGGAGTTTTTTCCCACATTTTCATATTATTGTAAAGCCAACTACACCTGAAATTATTCCTACAAGTGCCCCGACAAGTACATCACTTATATAATGAACGCCCGATATAACACGGATTATGGCAATTACAGCTGAAACAGCCATAAGCACCCACCCTGTAATATTCCACGGAAACACCTGAGGCATACAGTATAAAAATGTCATACTTATAACAAACCCTGAAAACACATGCCTGCTCGGGAATGATTTGCCACATGTATCTTTGTCAATTGCTGGTCTTATATTAAATTTCTCATAAGGTCTTGGTCTGTTTACCATATACCTGAATACCGATAATATAATAAATGAGTCTAGCGGTACAACGATTGCCCGAAATAAATTTACATCCCGGCTAAATAATAAATATAAAAGTAAAAGCGGATACGACGCCATCACTATATAGGTAAATATCTTGTTTGTAATATGTAATGCCCTGCCGGCTTTCGCATTCTCTCGAAACGGCTGGGTCATTTTAATATATGTCTCTTTTTTCATAATAATCTCTAATTCTGGGCAGTACTTCCACCTACGGTTCTATCTGTGTTATTGTTGGTCTTATTGTTTGTCTTTTTATTGTCTGTTTTGGTGTTATCTGTTTTATTATCTTTTGAATTAGCAGGACTATCAGTGTTTGCATTATTAGTTCCTGCGTTATTAGTTCCTGCGTTATTAGTTCCTGCGTTATTAGTCCCTGCATTATCATTTGCAGTATTATTATCGTTGCCATCTATCGCACTGTCTACACCATTTGTAACTCCATCTACTGCATCTTCTACACCATTTGTAACTCCATCTACTGCATCTTCCGCACCATTAAGCACTCCATCCACTGCGTCTTCTGCACCATCTACAACGCCATCTGCTGCGTCCTGAACGCCGTTCGTAACACCATTTCCAGCAGTATTATTTTCTGTTGCGGTTGACTCACCAGCAGAACTGCCATTTGCGTTCTTACCGCATGCGCAAACTGATGCCATTGCTGTTACTATTAATCCTGTTACTATAATGTTTTTTAATTTTGTCATAATACTATAGTCTCCTTTATTCGTTTGAAGATAGTATTTCCAACAAAATATTTATTATGCATTATACAACAAATGTTCCAACAAAAAAATAAAAAATCTGCAATTGCTCTCGCCCATCCTAAGAAGCGCAAGCATATTAGTCAGAACATATTCACAGAATGTTCTCTGATTGAGGTCTATATTCCATATAGAGGGAACTACACGCTCATCCTCATCCAATACTCTCTGAAGAAAAGCCACCGTCTGTTTCCTTGTACTTTCATCCATCTCTCTAAGCCAGCTATTGTCATAAGAAAAAAGCCTGCCATTTAAAAATGAATAGTATTGCCCCAGAAACATAGTAAATCCCATTCCAGGTCTATACAGTTTCTCCTGGTCCCGCAAAATAAGGCTCCAGAAATTCTCAGACACCGCTGTCATAAGCGTCTGCTTGTTTGGATAATAATTGTACATTGAGCCAAGTCCGATATTACATTCCTCTGCAAGCTTTCTGATACTGACCTTATCTATGCCATCCCGCATCGCAATCTCAAGTGCGTGCTGCAAAATTTCCTCTTTAGATATCACTTTTTCAAACATAAAAAAGTCCTCTCTTTATCATTGTTGAACAACGTTCATTGTATCATCAGATATAAATTATAACAAGATGTCATAGATTTTAGTTACAATTATTTTTTCATTTTCGGCTTTGTAAGCAATGATGCAATATATGAAAATACCAATGCTGCACCGACTCCGGCGGCACATGCCTCAAATCCGCCTGTGAAGATTCCAAGAAAGCCTTTCTCATTTATTGAGTCTTTCATACCTTTCCACAATACATTTCCAAATCCAAGCAGAGGAACATTCGCCCCCGCTCCAGCCCACTTTGAAAATGGGTCATACACACCTATTGCACCGAGCACAACTCCAAGACAGACTAGCATAACCATAATTCGCCCCGGCATTAATTTGGTCTTCTCCATAAGTATCTGAACAAATGCACAGATAAGCCCTCCTACAATAAAAGCTTTTACATAATCCATATTCTATTCCCCCTCAATAATGATTCCATGCGCTATTCCTGGTACACTTTCTCCCTCATTAAAACTTACAGGCGAAAGCAGTGCTCCAGTTGGTATAAAAAGTATTTTTCTAAGCTCGCCACTTCTTATCTTCGGCAGATAATACGCGCTAAGTGTAGTTGCAGAACAGCCACATCCTGAA
This sequence comes from uncultured Agathobacter sp., assembly GCA_934359755.1. Classification (GTDB taxonomy): domain Bacteria; phylum Bacillota; class Clostridia; order Lachnospirales; family Lachnospiraceae; genus Roseburia. The sequence continues at coordinate 85,001 of CAKRLV010000005.1, read as the reverse complement.
CCGCCTGAGCCTGTTTTCTGTGTATCGGCATCAAATATCATCATTCCGCAGTCTTCATGGATATCTTCTATCTTTATTCCGTCCTTTGAAAGTAAATCGCAAAGTATCTGTCTGCCAACGCTTCCTAGATCACCTGTTATTATTTTGTCGTACTCATCTGCTTTCACATTGTAATCGTTCAGATTCTGCCTGATCAAATCCGCGGCGGCAGGAGCCATTGCCGCCCCCATATTCATTGAATCTTTTATTCCATAGTCAACAATTTTACCTGTGGTTATTCCTGTTATCCTTATATACTTTTCTGCTTTTTGATGCTTGATTTTGCCTTTATATGACTCGTTTCCCAGTATAAAAGCACCGCTGCCTGTCACTGTCCATGTTGCGGATACAGGCCTTTGATTGGCGTATTCCAAAGGAAATCTAAACTGCTTTTCAGCACTGGCAAAGTGGCTTGAAGTGACAGCTGCCACACAATCTGCGCTTCCCGATGCAACTGCAATGGATGCAAGTGACAAAGATTCCCCACAAGTTGAACATGCTCCATACACACCAAACAAAGGAATTTCAAACTGTTTTAGACCAAATGAAGATGCCATGCTCTGTCCTAGCAAATCCCCTGCAAACAAATACCTTATCTCATCCTTTTTCACGCCTGCCTTTCCAATAGCAAGTGTAAGTGCATCCTGCTGCAGACAGCTTTCCGCTTTTTCCCATGTATTTTGTCCGAACTTATCATCCTCTCCTACCACATCAAACATGCTCCCTAATGGTCCCTCTCCTTCCTTAGTTCCCACTATTGATGCGCTTTCCACCAAAAAAGGAGCCTCCTTAAAATGGAGACTCCCTGTTCCTATCTGTTCAATCATACTGTTCTCCTGTTCTTATATATTAACAGCATCCATGTAACCGGATATAAATATTCCATCACATCGGACCTGCCTTATAATTAATAAGAACAGTATGTGCATTTTCTTATATATTATGATATTATGGGCAAAAATTATTTGCTCCTAATCTGCGATTAATCAGATTACTCTAAAACATATGTCTATTTGCCATCGTATGTAACAACAGCATCCACATCATATCCTTCTAACGCTTTTCTGCCTTCTAAGCCCGCAAGTTCGATAAGGAAAAGCAACTTGACTACCTCTCCTCCAAGTTCCTCTACTAACTGTGCTGCTGCTTTCATTGTTCCACCTGTAGCAATAAGGTCATCTATAAGAACAACCTTCTGTCCTGGCTTTATAGCGTCTTTATGAATTTCGATAGTAGCTGAGCCATATTCGAGATCATAAGTCCTTGATACAGTCTCACATGGAAGCTTTCCTGCTTTACGGATCAATACAAATGGCTTATGAAGCAAATATGCAAGTGGCATTCCAAAAATAAATCCTCTCGACTCTGCCCCTGCAATCACATCGCAATCAACATTCTCTAATAACTTAGCCATCTCATCGATTGCTAACTTAAGTCCATCTGCATCCTGCAATACACTTGTAACATCCCTGAAAATAATTCCTGGTTCTGGAAAATCTGGTATACTTCTGATGTAATCTTCTACTTTTTTCATTGTTCCTTACCTCTTTGTGTTATTATATTAAAAATATCTTTTAGTGCAATCTTAGTCACGGCGTCCCATTTTGGATGCCTTTTTGTTCTCATACATCCTGCTATCTGCAAGTCTGTACGCAGCATGCGCATCCTCATCCGAAGGTACCTCATCACTCATAGCAAGTCCATATGCAGTGCTAAGTGTAATCTTCTTATCCTCCATATTTTTCTGCGCCATATTCTCCAGCATCTCACGCACCATTGATTCCGCCTCACTTCTGCTTATCTCTGGCATAATGACAATAAATTCATCACCACCCATACGTCCGACGGTTCCAATAAGACTGTATACCTCCATCAGCATGTCTGCAAATTTCTTAAGCATGGCATCTCCCATGTCATGACCTGCGGTGTCATTGACTTTCTTAAGAAGATTCATATCAAGACTTATTACCGCATACGGAACTTCCTTCTCCTTATACTCAAGAAGCGTGTCCTCACATTTTCTTCTATTATACAATCCCGTCAGTTCGTCTACATATGCAAGATGCTCTAACAGCCTTTGTTTTGCATCCTTAAGCAGGTTTCTTGATACGCTCTGTCCATAATCAACTAAAAGTGCTATTACAAGAATTAAAACTGCAAAGCTTAACGTACTGCTATACTGATTCCCGGCAAATCCTACTATGTACTTTCCCAGATTATATCTCATAAGCTCAATAGCAACTGACAGACCTGCAATAGCAAATCCAATCATAATACTATTATGCCCTTTTTTATTCTTGCGCATTGTATTTATATTTAGTCCAATTACAAAAGCAAGCGCAAACACCATTATAATATGGCATCCCGACAGAAACTGTGGAAAATGTGCAATATTAAGCAGCTGACATATATATGTCGTCGCTGTGTATGCAACCTCGACTGCTAAAAGCAGCCAGAAAAATATCTTGAACGGAAGTGGTGTAAACAACTCGTCAATTATATTCCTGAAATAATATGTAATAGGGATAGGAAGCATATAAAATGTCATATATTCTATATATGCCTTGACCTGCAAATCAGAAATAAAAAATACTATCAGGTCAACATTGCACAATGTCCAGCAGCCTATAAGAAAAGAAAACATCGCTATACAGTAGGTCTGCACGAAATTGTCCGTCTTTCGAAGCATAAATAAAGACAGTACCATTGTTATTATTCCAAACAAGATAAGGAATAATGAAACCAACAGGTTTATTCTCATTCCTGCAAGAGTCTGCTTCACCACATTGAAACTCTGCGTGATTTTCAACATCTGGATTCCATCAAATGCATTGTCCTCTGTGACAATCATCTCAAGTCGAAGTGTCTTTCCAGCATAGTCGTCAGGAAGACTCACATAGTGGGCGCCATATCCAAGCAGCATGTCTTTATCATATAAATCATGCCCATACGTATATATCCGCTTGTCATCAAGATACACATCCGCAGTTGTATGAATGGTATAAAAGTACAGCATTGGTCTTTCTATCACCTTATCATCTGGAATCTTTCGCTCCATAGTGACAGTATCGCCTTTATTGCACATGTCAAAATAGAATTTGCTTAATGTAACATTTTTGTACTTTATTCCATGCACCTTTACCTTCCATGAATCGTCAAGCTCTACCATGTCACATTTAATTCTGGATGCAGATGTATACCGATATACCGGATATACCATAAAGACAACCATAATCAACATAAAGATAATAGCAATAATACGCTTTTTAGTTTTGTTCGTCAGTAATTCTTCCAACACTGGTCTATTTCACCTTATCCCAATCTGCTTTTGAAATATCAACAACATCACATACTTGTATCTTATTATCAGTTATTTTGAATCTTATGTCAAATTTCTCATAATTCATGCCATATACATAGTCTGGTTTTTTATTATATGCTGCTCTTGGATCCTGCGCAAGTATATCATATACAGTCTGCCTTAAATTTTCTGGCAGCCTATGACTTAAATTCTCCGGAAAATCAACTTCTATCCTATCATCCTGATGTCTGGCTGCATATCCCGAATCTGCATCCGGGTGTGAATCTGTATATGCCAGATACGGCTTTATATCGTAAATAGGAGTATTATCAAGCATATCTGCACCGCTTACTAATAATACCGGTCCATTTTTCTCATCCATCTGAATATCCAGCAGCTTAACTGAAGATAAACCTATGGAATTAGGTCTGTATGGCGAGCGTGTCGCAAAAACTCCTTTATGAACTTTACCACCTAGACGGGGCGGAGTAACCGTGGCATTAAATTTAGTGTATTTAGCCTCTGAAAATCCCCACAAAAGCCATATATGTGAAAATTCTTCAAGTCCTTTTAATGCATCGTATGTTCTATATTCTGGTTCAAAAACTATCCTTGCAACAGTAGAATCAACAAGTCCACTCTGCCTGGGAATTCCAAATTTCTCAGTAAAACCTGTCCTTATTTTTGCTATTGTAATTAGTTCCTGTGCCATAATTTACTCCAAAAATGAATACAAATATCTCATAGGAATCGGCTTTGAATATTTATACCCCTGAAGATACTGCGCATTCATCTCTATGCATCTTCGCTCATCCTCTTCATCCTCGACTCCTTCAAAAAGAATCTGATACTGTGAATTTTCAAAAATATCAGAGAAACTTCCAACCATGTATTTGGAATTGCCACTTTTTCTTGACATAATAGTAAGTGACCTGTCAAATTTAATTATGTCAATCGGCAATCCAATTATTCTTGCAAAATTTGAATATCCCGTTCCAAAATCATCAAGATAAAACTTGATTCCGATATTCTGCAAAACATCCATAACTCGTCTCACACGCTCGAAATCCTGCTCATTCCTGCTCTCAGTAAGTTCGATTGCTATCTTATTTACAGGAATGCCAATGTTCTTGATTATATTAATAACATCATCGCAGAAATCAGGATCTTTCAATTCACTGATAGCAAAATTTACAGATATTCTCTCAATATCATATCCTGTCTCCTGTAATTTTACCAGATGCTTGCAGGTTTTATGTAAAATAATTTTGCTAAGCGTATGAATATATCCTCTTTTTTCAGCAATAGGAATAAATTCATCAGGATATATAATTCCATAGTCAGGCAGAATAATCCTCATAAGCGCCTCCGCTGTGGTAAAACTGTTGTCAGTCGTATTAAATACAGGCTGGCAATATGCCTGAACCCTGTCGTCATTTAAATCCATTTTCTCATGAATATCCTTTAAAGCATTCTCGACTATAACATTATGCAAAAATTTGTCTATATCCCTCTTCTCTACGATATAGCTGACATCCCATTGCATTTTGTGCTCAATCATCTCACAGAGACTAATATAGTCCTCAGCACTATCAATTTTCTTTGTCCTCCTGACAAATACAATCTTATATTCTACTCCAATCGCATCATAAAATGTCTTATATGCCTTACTAATTTCAGCGTAAACATCGGCTGCAGGCACATTCTTCTTATTGGTAAAAATCGTAACCATTCTACCATCACGCATCCAGAACGTACATGAATCTATGAGATTGCTGGCGTTATAATTGAAAAAGAACTCTGCCACCCTCTCGCAGTCTTCGTCTATTAACTCTTTGAACTTAGTGGAAACAACCGAAAATGACTGTTCTTGATTTCTCTTCAAATACGTGGCAAATGAACGCTCATCAAGCGTTCCTGTCACAACATCATATGCATTATAATAAAATAAAAACATACTTGCCACAATAGGGAACGTAAAAGTAATACATGTAAATGACGTCTCACCACTGAACCGCTGAACGAGCATACACAAATATGTCACAAACATTACACCCAGCAGACTTATTCGGATTCTTTGGATAAACCGCTTTCGATATATAAAAACTATAAAAACAGATATGAATGCATAAAACAAATATGCACATGTAAAAAACTTCTCCAGATATCCTTCCCTGAAACATAAAGCATTACTTTTGTGAATCGCAAAACACACTATTGGGAACACAACGCTTACACCTAAATACACACTCCATGTTACATACATAACTCTCTGCATGATACAGGTCTCATGCTTGCTTAGCTTCAAAACAACACATAGATATCTGTTGAATATGACAAAAAGCAAAATAAGTGAAGTATACACTATATCTCCCAGTATATACTTAAGGGCCGCATATTCTGTACCCATAAAAGATACATATTCATGTCGTATTAAATTAATCACTGCAATCCACATGCATAATATATTCGCAACATAAAAAAATCGAGCATTGTCCTTTCTAAATTCAAATGTCGACTGTAGCAAAAACATGTATATTATACATAAGATAATTGCAATTATATCCCCTGCCGGAGTATAGCCTTGAAAATTATTCACTGTTCCCATACCATGCCGTTCCTCTCTGACGTTCTTTGGTACTATTTTACTACTTTTTTAGTAATCTGTAAACATAATTTCTAAGATATTATAGAATTTTTAAAATCCAATACAAAAATCCCATAATCCACGAAGAAAAAATTCCATACAATATGACAGGACCTGCTATTTTAAAAATCTGGCTTCCTATTCCAAATACCTGTCCCTCAACCTGAAATTCACAAGCCGATGAGCACACGCCATTGGCAAATCCCGTGATTGGCACAAGTGCTCCTGCACCGCCCCAGTTTGCAAGTGGTGCATATAAATTCATACTGGTTAAAATTACACTTATCAGAACAAGGATGATACTTGCGTATGTGGACGCATCTTTTTGCTCAATTCCAAACTGGTTCATACATACATTCACTATTACCTGTCCAAGTGTACAAATAATGCCACCTAAAATAAATGCCTTAAGCATATTAAGGGCAAGATTGTGTGTAGGCGTTACATTTTTTACATATTCATTGTATTCTTCATTTCTTTTTTGCTGTTCTACTGGTATATTTTCTTTCATAAAAAAATCCCCTTCCTTTGATAATCATATGATTAAAGCGGCAAAATACTTTTGGCCCTCATATCATCATATTATCACCAAAGGAAAGGAATTTATGTATTTACTTTCCAAATATTCTTCTCTGTCTCTCCCCACTCAAAGAGTTCCACCATCTGTTCATCATATGTCTCATATGGTTCATAATTAGAGAGCATATGGATAAGAAACTCCTCCTCAGGACTTTGCGGACTCAGCGAGTCCAGCCTGCTGCTTATATATTCAAATAATTCCAATGGTTTCATCTGCTTATCGCAGCCAATTCCATACAATCTATTAAGCAGTCCTGCTGAATAGTAAAACTCATAATTTCCAAGCATTACTGATTTTCTTCGAAGACATTTCAGTATTACACTCTGTCGCGCTATTGAAGTAACCATAATACAATTATCTCCTTAATTATTTAGTAATTTTTCAACTTCCTTGATGCTAACTGGTTTGGAGTAGTAATACCCCTGAAACCAGCGCACTGCGTATTGACGCAGATAAGTCTCTAAATTCTCATCCTCCACACCCTCGATACAGGTGTTCATTCCACATTCATTTGCAAAATCGACGATTGAACGCACCATAGCCTGCTTTTTGCCATTCTCCGTTATACCACGGACAAAGCTCATATCAATCTTAATCTCATCCATAGGAACATTGAGAACTATAGTTGATGACGCACTTCCCGTTCCATAATCATCTATTGCAACCCGAATTCCCCGTCTATGAAGGAAATCCACTTCTTCCTTTAATCTCTCGACAGGGAAATCCTTACAACGCTCTGTAAGCTCCATACACAGATGATTTCCTGGAAATTTAGTCTCCTCCAAAATCTTTAAAACATCAGTTCTGAATTCAGCCCTCTCTATCTGTCTGACTGAAACATTAACATTCACAAAGAATGTTGGATTCTTTTCAATTATATGTATAGTCTCCTCTAATGCTCTGCGAAGTACATAATTTCCAAGTTCGTACATACTTGGATCTTTTTCCATCCAGCCAATAAAAGCAGCTGGCGGAATCTTTCCATACGGCTCCAGATTCCATCTAAGCAAAGCCTCTACTCCTACCACCTTGCCATTTAAAGCATCTACTATAGGCTGATATTCCAGATAAAAGCCCTCACACTCATTCCGCACAGATTCATGGATAATCTTCATAAGATCATAGTCCACACCTCTTGCAGTCTGAACCACATCATTAAATACCACAAGCTGCGCACGGTTATTGCGTATCGACTGTTCAAGTGCATACTCTAACTGTCCATACAGTGAAGACGCATCCCCAGTGTAATTGTCTATTAGTATTCCTCCAGAAGCAATCTTAAACGAATGAATTTTGCCCTGATACTTTATTCCACTTTTGAGAATTTCACGTATTCTGTTCTCAAACTCCATAAGTTCTGGTCTCTGTGCATGCCTGAGTATGAAAATAAAATCCTCTCCCTCTGCGTGGTACACTGCTGTCTCATCTGTCATTATATAAATAAAGTTAATCGATATAGCCTTTAGAAGTTCATTCACATAGTCTCTGCCATATATAAGATTAAATGTTGAAAAACCATCTATATGTATCTGCAGTACCGCAAAAGTATCAAGTTCTCTGATAACCACATCCAAATCCTTGATAAAACGCTCCTGCGAGTATAAGTCCGTAATTGCATCTATGTCTGGTATAATATTCTGATTCTTCATCACTACTACCAGATACTGCGGTGTTCCATCCTGCGCATATATCATATCCGTGTAGAATCTGTACATATAAAACTTCCCATCTCTGTCCAGAAGATGAATGAGGAGTTCGTTCTCTAATTCCTCACCTTGCAGACGTTTTCCAATCTTCTCTGCAAATTCTGCCTTATCAAAAAGGTGCACATATTTGAGCAGTACATTCTCTAACTCCGGCACATACTGAGATTCAAGATTAAACATCCGCATCATCTTCTCAGAACACCAGCTTATATTCTCTTTAATATTAGTGACCCATATGCATGCGCTTCCATAGAGGTCATCAATTTTATTTAAAATATATATAATTTCTGTAATATCCTTATCTTTATAATATATATTTGACATAATTCCTCCTGAAACCGCCTAAGTTTTCTCCACTATACCACATTATTTCACAAAATGCAAATTCAATTTCACTCATTTATTCTACAAAATGCACAAATAGTTGCCTGTTCAGCTACGCTGTCGCGAAAAATCCCGAAAGAAAATAATACAATGAACCTGCCATTTTACCAAGTGCCATAGCATACACTACTGCTGACAGTCCATTTTTTAGTTTCGCTCTTCTGAATATAACCGGAAATGTATGAAGAATCTCTGCTAGTGCCACCGACATACAACCGACAAACATTCCCGTGCAGACACCATAGATGACCATTATTACATGAGAAAGCCCATAAGGCAATACAAAAATATTTCCATTCAAAAGTGATAAGATATTTCCTGCTATCACTCCGATTATAATGATATTTTCAAGAAGTAGTACATCTGTCATCTTCGATTTTCTCAGGATTCGCGGCATTATTCCTATTACTATTATAAAAGCAAAAGTTCCCGCAGAGACCGCAGTTCCCGCAAGAAAAGCTGCAATAAACATCATAATATGCATCATAATATCTATTCCTCCTGTTCCTGGGCACTGTCCACCATCGCATCACATATATCTTTTTTGTGTTTGTCAAATTCTATCTCTATAGGCGTCATATCGTTGGTTATCCTCTTTTTGCCTATATGATTGAAAAATACAATGATTCCTGCCGTCATTCCAAGACTGTAGGCAATCTCAATTTCACTCACATCAGGCTTCTTTTCACCTGTCATCTGCATATAAAAAAGGTCAAACACTCCCTGAATTGATATGTCATTATTAAAGGCCATAATAGTAAAAGCGGCTCCAAAAAAAACAAGTATGCACACAGCTGCCACCTTAATTGTTTCCTTCCACTTCGGAACAGCCTTGCTTCTATCGTACTCTACGAGAATTTCCTTTTCCCCGACACTTACCACATCGCATTCGGGATATCTGTAGGATATTTTCTGTATAATATCCATTATTGTGATTACTTTACGATATGTCTGATGTTTTGAATCAACAGGAAATTCGTATAATGTAATCTTTTGGACCGATTTCTGAATTGCCTCGTCATGGCAATACACATCGCCTGTATCACTGACTAGAACCTTAGCACTCTTTACATTTCCCAGTTTCTTTACCTTTACATATACAGTCATCTTTATTCCTTCCATAACTCTAATGTTACATTTTTCTTAATTTGTCACCTTTTGTTCATACATCTGTGCTGACACTATTTAAGTCAACTTACGAATATTTATCTTCTAATTATTATGTTCAAGGTCTGATTTTTTATCCCCCAAATGATTGACACAATACGAAAATGGGCATAAATTTAATATTAGATTAATAATATGTACAAACTTGTATGTACATTATTCTGACAATATTTTTACTGATAAAAGAAAAGGAAAATTTATGGCAACGACGAAAGAAACTATGACTCTGGCAGTTGAGATTGGTGACCAGATGCTACGCAATGGTGCTGAAATATACAGAGTAGAAGATACTATCATCCACATACTTGAGGCTTATCAGATAGATGATTTCGATGTCTATGTTCTGTCCAATGGAATTTTCGCAAGTGCTGACAATGACTGCGATGGTGCATGCAGCATAATACGCCACATTCCTCTTGGCGCTGTTAATCTCGGCAAAATAACCATGCTCAATCAGTTGGCAAGAGACATATGCGAAAAGAACTGTTCAATTGAAAATGCCTGGGATACACTCAAAAAATGTAATACTCTTCCCTCTTACCCTCAATGGATCCTGATGCTTTCGTGTGGAATCGGAAGTGCTGGTTTCTGCTTTCTGTTCGGTGGGCATGTAATAGATGCTGTATTTGCATTTTTTATTGGTTTTCTTGAACAGATAATGCTGATGCTTTGCAAGAAATATAAGATATCCAGATTTATCACTACTTTGTTTGCCAGCCTGTTTGTTACCGCGCTGAGCTTTCTTGTGCTATTTACCGGCATAGATATAATGCAGGACAAAATAATCATAGGCTCTATCATGCCTCTGGTTCCTGGAATGGTTTTTACTACATCCATCAGAGATTTCTATAATGGAGATTATCTATCAGGTACAATCCACCTTGTAGATGCGCTTATCACTGCAGTGTGCATAGCAACAGGAGCATGTCTTCCGCTGTTCATATACCAGATGTAAGCGGACTGTTGTTATAGATAACTGCGATAGGGTTTATTTTATTAATACTAATAGATAAATGTGATGGGGTTTATTTTATTGATATAGATTTTACAATTGCTTTTTATGGAGGAAATATGATTTATATAATACATTTTGCTGTGGCAGTCATAACAACAATTGCATTTGCAATTCTGTTTTCTGCCCCTAAGAAAGAATTAATTTTCTGCGGCTTAAGCGGTGCGCTTGGATGGATAGTCTATTTTGTTATGACAAAGGCCGGATTTGGTGTGGTAATATCATCAGCTGCTGCCACCTTTTTACTCACCATATTTTCGCGTGCCTTTGCAGTCATAAGATGTGTTCCTGCGACGATATACCTTCTGACAGGAATATTTCCGCTTGTACCAGGTGCGGGAATTTTCTACACGGCATATAATCTTTTTATAGACAATACTATGTATGCCTCTGCAAAGGCAATCGAAACATTCGAGATAGCTGGTGCTATCGTAATTGGAATTGTTTTTGGATTTGCAATACCACAGGGACTAATGGGAAAACTGGGAGCATTTTCATCCAAGTGATGAAATGCTCCCAGTCTTTTTGTTCTTATATACCCCAGTATATCTTAGGCACAGCTATACATAGCTCCTACTGTGCATTTATTTTTTCTGCCAGTTCTTCAAGATATTCCCAACGTTCCATCTTAGTCATAAGCTGTTCTTCAAATTCTTCCTTCTGCTTTGATAATTCGCTGAGCTTTCCGTAATTGCTCGCATTGGCTGATATCTCATCTTCAAGCTTCGATATTTCATCTTCAAGCTCTGCTATATCTGACTCAATCGTCTCATATTCCTTTTGTTCATTATAAGAGAATTTGAGCTTCCTGGCATGTCCCCATGTATCTTTTGAGCTTTCCGACTTGTTCTCATTCTTCTTAATCCCTGCCGATGTGCTGTTTAAGATACTAAGTGCTTCTGGCCGCTTATTCACGTAATCAGTGTAGCCGCCCTCATACTGTACGATTCTGCCATTCCCTTCAAATGCAAAAATTCGTCTCGCCACACGGTCAAGAAAATATCTGTCATGTGATACCGCTATCACGATACCCTCATAAGTATCGAGATAATCTTCTAAAATAGCCATAGTCTGTGTGTCAAGATCATTAGTAGGCTCGTCCATAACAAGAACATTTGGAGCCTCCATAAGAACTTTAAGAAGATTCAGTCTACGCTTTTCTCCACCCGACAGTTTTCCGATTGCACTGTACTGTTGTTCAGCCGGAAAAAGAAATCTCTCAAGCATAGCTGACGCTGACACCAGTCCTTCAGCAGTCCTTACATACTCGGCTGTATCCTTTATATAATCTATTACCCGCTGTGTCTCATCCTCAAAGGAAATCTCCTGGCTGTAGTATCCAATCTTTACCGTCTGTCCGATTTCGATTTCACCAGAATCAGGTATAAGTTCTCCTACAATCATTTTCATAAGGGTCGTCTTGCCGCATCCGTTTTTGCCGACAAAACCAATCCTGTCATTTTTCAGAAATATGTATGAAAAATCCTTTACACAGACAATATCTCCATATGATTTAGATATATTCTCCAGTTCAATTGTGGTTCTTCCAAGCCTTGATGATATTGAACTAAGTTCAAGCCTGCTGTCTGTCTCTGGCGCTTTCTGGTCTCGCAGGGCTTCGTATCTCTGGATGTGGGCTTTCTGCTTTGTCGATCTGGCTCTCGCACCTCTTTGCATCCATTCTATTTCTTTTCTTAGAACTGACTGTCTCTTTCTCTCCGTAGCTCTTGCACTGTCTTCCCTAGCCGCTTTTCTCTCCAGAAATCCAGAATAATTAGTATCATAACTGTAAATATTTCCTTTATCAATTTCAACAATTCTATTACATACACTGTCGAGAAAATATCTGTCATGTGTAATCATGATAATTGCGCCACGCCATTTCTTAAGGTAGTCTTCAAGCCACTCAACCATATCATAATCAAGGTGGTTTGTAGGCTCATCTAAGATTAACACATCACAAGGCTTTAGAACTGTTGCAACAAGTGCCACCCTTTTTCTCTGCCCGCCAGACATCTCGCCAAGTTTTTGATTTATATCATCTATTCCAAGCTTATCTAACAAAGCCTTCGCGTCACTTTCAAGTGTCCATCGATGCTGCTCATCTATGTCAGTGGAAACCACATCCTGCATAACATTGTCAATTACAGATTTGTCTGCATCGTAATCTGGATTCTGCGAAAGATAATTAATCACTATATGATTAGCCTTCGTCACAGTACCTTCCTCTGCCTCTTCAAGACCTGCTATAATCTTAAGCAGCGTGGATTTACCTGTACCATTGATTCCGATTATTCCGATTTTCTCCTGTTCCTGCACATAAAAGGAAGCTTTTGAAAAAAGCTTCCTTCCTGTATAAGACTTTGTGATATTCTCGACATTTATAATATTCATCTCTAATGCTATCCTTCTTCTTTTTTAGACATCTCCTGCTGAAGCTTATCCTGCTGTGTCTTGGCTTCTAAAATAGCCTCATTCAGCTGAAGCATCTTTGCGTCAAGATTTGAAACAATCTCCGCACATTCTCTTAGGTCTCTGCTGATATACTCTGGTGCATTGCCCTCGAATTTGTAATATATCTTGTGCTCTAGACTTGCCCAGAAATCCATCGCTATAGTCCTGATCTGTATCTCAACCTTCGTATCTATCACTCTGTCAGACAAAAAGATTGGTACCGTAACAAGCATATGGTAACTCTTATATCCACTTAACTTTGGATGTCTTATATAATCCTTCACAGACACTACTGTCAAATCATTCTGCTTACCAATCATCTCAGCAAGACGATATATATCAGATGTAAATGAACACACTATACGAATTCCAGCTATATCATTCACATGTAAAATCATATTCTCTACAGTTGCCTCATGTCCATTCTTCTTAAGCTTCTTGACTATACTGGCCGGCTCCTTTATCCTCGACTTGATGTATTCAATCGGATTGTATTTATGAATATGAACAAATTCGTCATTTAAAATCTCGAGCTTTGTACCAACTTCCTTAAGAGCAGAATTATATAAAAACATCAAAGTTTCCCAACTATCAATGTCCTCACTAATAAACTCTATCTGATCCATTGCTTCCCCCGTTCTTACTAAATGTTCTGACCCTGTCTGAAATTGGGTATATCCATCAATCTGACTGCCAGACAAATAATATATAATAATATAAATATAATTCGTAACTGTTCAGCACCTTCATGGTTGCGAGCCGCAAGTGTATTAGAATCAGCTGCGCTGATGGGCGCTGGCTCCTACATAATATGCGTTTTCTTACGAAATATGCGGTACCGAATATTTCTATACTGAATAGCTACTATAATTCTATATTATAACATGGTTTGCCATTTTTGTGTCGAATCTGCACAATATTTAAGGATATTTTAATTTTCTCATGCTGTATCCGGATAATTAATCTTCTTCTAAGATCTGCATCTCCATATAGTCAAATTCTATTTCTTCTATAAAATTATCTGAGGTAAATCTCGTCCTGGAATTTTTCTGAAACTCCGAGATATTCTTGTCAAGCCATACAGGATGTCCTAAATCCAGCGACATGCATGCATCTTCAAGAGACTTGAAAATCTTATGGGTTCTCGTATCATCATCGTTGTTCTCAATAGTCTCATCCTGTATCAGTCTGGTATCTTTGAATAGTTTAAACCATATCCTCATCAATTACTCCTTAGTTCCATATTGCCATATTGCCGTAATGCCTTATTATACCTTGTTGTCTTAATGTCATATTTCCTTAATGCCTTATTGTTCCTTATAACTTTTATTTCTTCTTTGTCTGTTACATTCATACATAAGAAGTGTCGCAGAAATTGCGGCATTAAGTGACTCAACCTGCCCCTCCATAGGTATTTTAATATATATATTGGCACATTTTGCAATTTCATCACTCAGTCCATTGCCCTCATTACCAATCAAAAAACCAGATGCCTTAGTATAATCAGGCTCATCATACAGTCCTTTTCCCTTAAGGTGTGCAGCATATAGATTTATTCCACTATTTTTAAGTTCGGCTAATGTTGCTTTGAGATCATCTACAATAACAAAGGGAACTCTGTAGAGACTTCCCATAGTAGACCTTACTGTTTTCGGATTAAAAATATCTACTGTTGTCTTATTCATGATAACTCCAGTAATCCCTGCGCCCTCACCAGTTCTTATCATGGTGCCAAGATTTCCAGGGTCCTGAATACTTTCAAGAATAAGCAAATGAGTTCTGTCACCATCAAGTACATCTTCCAGCGAGTACTCAGGCATTTTTACAATGCTCATTATCCCCTGTGGTGTCTGAGTGTCCGATATTGCCTTAAATACATTGTCAGCAATAATTTCGTATTCACCGTCAAGTTCATTTAACGCCTCATTTTCAGCTGCAAATGATTCCGATACATATGTGGCAACTAACAACTCCTTCGGTGCTTCTAAACACATCTTTGTGCCTTCAACCACAAAACACTTCTGCTTTTTTCTTTCTTTTGATTTCTTTATAAGTGCAGACAGATTTTTTATCTGCTGATTCGATGTACTTGTAATCATATCATCTTCCTTCTTTGATACATTTATGTAGATATTGCATCTGGCGTACAAATAGAGTATCTATTTAAGCTTTTCCAGCTGATTGAACGCCCTCTTCAATAATATCTTGTATAATATCACATTAATTCAATCTATAAAAGTGTATTAGTGTACACAGGAATTAAAACAAAAAGCCCATCCTACGACGGGCTTTCCACTATAAATCATCATACAAATATTATACAAGACTCTTAGAAATCTGGTACATATACTCATCAACGGTCTTCTTCATTGCAAGAGCTTCATCGATATCATAATCAACGAATCTTCCGTTTGTATGTGCAACTACTCTGTTTGACTTTCCTTCGCAAAGAAGATCAACTGCCATAGCTCCCATAGTTGTAGCATATACACGATCCTTACATGTTGGGCTTCCACCACGCTGCATATGTCCTAAGATTGTAGCTCTTGTCTCAATTCCTGTAGCTGTCTCAATCTTCTCGGCAAGTTCCTGTGAATGTCCTACACCTTCTGCATTGATAATGATGTAATGCTGTTTGCCCATTGCATGAGCGTTTGAAACTCTCTTAATAAGAGCATCTACGTCTCCATCATACTTCTCTGGAAGAAGAATTTCCTCTGCACCATTGGCAATACCACACCATAATGCAATATATCCAGCTCCACGTCCCATAACCTCGATGATCGAACATCTCTCATGAGAGGTAGAAGTATCACGAACCTTATCGATAGCTTCCATAGCTGTATTGCAGGCTGTATCAAATCCGATTGTGTAATCTGTACATGCAATATCAAGGTCGATTGTACCAGGAAGACCGATTGTATTTATTCCAAGAGCTGCAAGCTTCTGAGCTCCCTTAAAGGATCCATCTCCACCGATTACAACGATAGCATCAATTCCGTGCTTCTTACAGATCTCTGCTCCACGCTTCTGAACCTCTGGCTCAACAAATTCAAGACATCTTGCAGTCTGAAGAATTGTACCACCTCTTGAAATTGTATCAGATACACTCTTTGAATCCATATCAAAAATCTCTTCGTTGAGAAGTCCTGCATATCCTCTTCTGATTCCTTTAACTTTCTTTCCTTTTGCAAGGGCCTGACGTACTACTGCACGAGTAGCAGCGTTCATTCCAGGTGCATCTCCACCACTAGTAAGTACCGCAATTGTATTAATCTCTTTAGCCATTTGTGAATCCTCCATATGTTAAATAATTATCTTTAATCATAATCCCGTTATATTGTAAACTTTTCAACGGATGTTTTCAATATTCTTTTCAATAACTTTTACGTTTTTTTCTCCTAAAAATGAAAATAGTTCATCTAAAAGAGCTGTATTTGCACATACACTCATATTTCTGCCAAGACGTTTGACTGCTTTAGGATTTGCGACATATATAACAACCTCATCATGTCCATCTGAAACTTTCATGATGTCATACAGTTCTTTCTCCTTTTGGGCAAAATCCTCCTTCGTCGGAAACTGCAGCCACACCTCCTTTTGGGTGTCTTCAAAAGGTACTATTCTCTCACAAATTATTTTGCCATTCTGCTCATCCTCTGATGTCGCTCTTCCCACAACAAACACCTTCGCGTCCTCATTTATAAAACGCTGGTAATTATCATAATCTTTTGGAAAAATAATAACTTCTATCGTACCTGTGAGGTCTTCTATTGTAATAAATGCCATAGCCTTGTTTGTCTTCGTAAACTTGATAGTCTTATCTGTTATTATTCCACCAACTACGACATGCGCATTGTCCTTGATTTTGGAAGACATAAGCTCTTCATCCCACGCAAAATCCATCGCAACAGCATTTATATTTTTGTTTATCTTGTCAGTATATTCTTCGAGCGGATGTCCACTTAGATATATTCCAAGTACTTCCTTCTCATAGCCAAGTATAGTCTCCTTGTCAAACTCACCAACATCCGGATATTTGATATCAAAGTCCTTCTTCTCCTCCTCACTGACAAGGTCAAAAAGACTCATCTGCCCTGACATAGAGTTCTTCTTGTTACGGACAACCTGATCTACAATTGTTCCGTAAACTATCATCATCTGCTTTCTTGTTCCATCAAGACCATCACACGCACCAGCTTTTATGAGGTTCTCTATCGCACGCTTATTGATATCTCTTTCGGCAGTTCTCTCTATGAAATCCTGCAAGGTACGGTATGGACCATTTTCTTCTCTCTCAGCAATTATCTTGTCTATGACAGGCTTTCCAAGTGATTTGATGGCATATAATCCATATCTGACATTCTCGCCCTCCGCTGTAAACATTCCTGCACCACAATTTATATCAGGTGGCAATACCTTTATGCCCATGTTCTTGCAGCTATACAGATATTCAGATGCTTTTGCGGCATTATCAATTACGGATGTCATAAGTGCTGCCATAAATTCAACTGGATAGTAATACTTAAGCCATGCCGTCTGGACGCTTATTACAGCATATGCAGCCGCATGCGATTTGTTGAATGCATACTTGGCGAAATCAACCATGGAGTCGTATATGCTGTTTGCAGCCTGCTCTGAGATTCCATTTGCCACGCAGCCCTTTATATTTCTCTGCTCATCACCATATACAAAGCTCTGCCTCTCCGCATCAATGACATACTGCTTCTTCTTACTCATGGCACGTCTGATATTATCAGCCTGTCCCATAGTGTATCCTGCAAGCTTTTGAACTATCTGCATTACCTGCTCCTGATAGACAATACATCCATAGGTAGGCTCAAGTATGCTCTTAAGTTCTGGTGTCACATAGCTTATTGCGTCCTGATCATTTTTGCCCTTGATATAATTCGGAATAAAGTCCATTGGTCCTGGACGGTAAAGTGAAATACCAGCCACAATATCTTCAAAATTCTGTGGTTTTAATTCCTTCATGAAATTCTGCATTCCCGCAGACTCAAGCTGGAACACACCTTCTGTCTTTCCTGAACCGATAAAATCAAGAGTGCCTTTATCGTTGAAATCAATGTGGTCAATATCTACATCGATACCTTTTGTCCTCTTGATGTTCTTGACAGAATCCTTAAGTACTGTAAGTGTTCTAAGTCCAAGAAAATCCATCTTAAGAAGACCAAGTTCTTCAAGCTGCACCATGTTGTACTCGGCTGTCGGAGTTCCATCATTTGCCCTTCCAAGTGGTACATAATCACTTGCCACACCCGGATATATAACAACACCTGCCGCATGAACCGACGTATGGTTTGGGAGACCTTCAAGCTTCTTTGACATATCAATCATATCATGAATCGCCTGATCCGTCTCATAAATTCCACGAAATTCAGGGTTCATCTGAAGTGCCTTATCTATTGTGATATTAAGCTCCATCGGAATCATCTTCGCCAGCCTGTCTGTCTCAGCATAAGGAAAATCAAGTGCTTTTCCAACTGCTTTTATTACACCTCGCGCCGCCATAGTTCCAAATGTCGTAATCTGCGTAACCGAATCATGTCCGTACTTTTCCTGAACGTATTCGATAGCCCTGTATCTCTCTGCGTATTCAAAGTCCACGTCGATATCAGGCATGGACACTCGCTCTGGATTTAGAAATCGCTCAAAAAGCAGATTGTATCTGACAGGGTCGATATTAGTAATTCCTGTACAATAGCACACTCGGCTTCCTGCTGCCGAACCTCGTCCCGGGCCTACCCAGCAGTCATGTGTCCTGCACCAGTTGATGTAATCCCATACTATAAGTATGTACTCGATAAAGCCCATCTCTTTTATGATTCCAAGCTCATATTCCATGGATTTATGAATCTCGGCAAGTTCATCTTCACTGTATTCTTTAGGATCAATATACTTTGCCTTAAATCCCTTCTCACACAAGTCATTTAAAAAGTCCCATGCGCTGTCAAAGCCTTCCGGCACTTCGTATTTAGGAATCTTATAATTACCAAATTCAAGAATAACATGGCATCTGTCGGCAATCTTTTGAGTATTCTCTACAGCCTGCAATGCATAAGGAAAAAGACTTCGCATCTCTTCCTCACTCTTGACATAGAACTGTCCGCCCTCATAGCGCATTCTATCTTCGTCAGACACCTTCCTGCCCGTCTGTATACACAAAAGCACATCATGCGCATCAACGTCTGTATCATAAGTGTAATGGCAGTCATTAGTACACACAAGCTCTATTCCAAGCTCCTGACTCATTCTAAGAAGCTGTTGATTTACAAGCTGCTGGTCAGATATTCCATGATCCTGAAGCTCTAAGAAAAAGTTATCCTTGCCAAAACATTCCTGATATTTTATTGCGACCTTCTTAGCTTCCTCGTAAAAACCTCTTACGATATATCTCGGTATCTCTCCAGCGAGACACGCAGACAGACATATCAGTCCTTCATGATATTTCTCAAGCGTTTCAAAATCAACTCGTGGCCTGTAATAATATCCCTCTGTGTATCCGATACTTACTATCTTCATGAGATTGTTGTATCCGGTATTGTTCTCTGCAAGCAGAATAAGGTGATAGTACCTGTCATCACCATGGCTTGTTTCACGTTCAAATCTTGAATCTGGCGCAACATAAACCTCACATCCTATAACCGGATTAATGTCCGCAGCCTTTGCAGTCTTGTAAAATTCAACAACTCCGAACATATTTCCATGGTCAGTGATAGCAGCACTGTTCATTCCAAGTTCTTTGACTCTCGCAATATAATCTTTAATTTTGTTCGAGCCGTCCAAAAGACTGTACTCTGTATGTGTATGTAAATGACAAAAAGCCATACAAAACTTCCTTTCAATTACTTCTTTCTCGATATACGATGCAGCTGTGGTTTTAAAGTAAAATCTGTAACCACAAGTCCATCACGTCTTCTAAGCGCATACCTTACCACATCAGCCACTTCTTCTGGCAGAATATGCGCCATCATATCATCATCCTCTTTAAAATCAGCATTCCTGTACAGATTAGTAGATGTCATGTCTGGCAAAATGCTTATCACCTTAACACCGTATTTTCTAGCTTCATCAAACAGACTCTGTGAAAAACTATAAAGACCTGCTTTTGTGGCACCATAAGCACACCCATGTGGATTTGTCTTCATTGCTGTCACAGATGAGACATTAAATATCCATCCTGAATTTTTTTTCAAATCGCGCAGCAGATAATTAGATATAATCATCGGAGCTTCAAGATTGGTTCTGACAAGCTGCTTTATCTTGTCAGCATTTAGCTCTTCATGCAATCCATAATATCCTACACCAGCATTATTAACAAGTACATGTATATCATTATCTTTTCTGATTTCGTCTATATATGCCAGAAGCCTGCCTGTATCGCAGATGTCGCACTCTATCGTGTCAAAATCACATTTCTTAGTAAACTTCCTGCCTATTCCATATACCTTATAGCCCTCTTCTAAAAGAACCTGTGCAATTGCATGACCTATTCCTGATGACGCACCTGTTACAAGTGCTGCCTTTAATTTTACTCCCATACCTGTTATATCCAAACGCTCCTTTATTCCATATCGCCATAGCTGTATCTTACGGCTCCCATCTAAAAATCTTGTCTTCCGAAATCATCCCACATAACTGCTGATACATAAATCCTTCCATCTGCTCAAGAAGAGCATCTGGATAATGATAAACGCCATCTGTATTCTGATAAGGAAACTGCACTACGGCTGAACCCGGGTCATTTTTGCGCATCTTCTTCAGATAGTCCTGTGATACACGAAATGAACCTACACTGACATCCCATAATTTCTCCACGTCAACATGCTCACGCACGCTTTCGAGCAGCTGTATATATTTACTTTTCCAATCTTCTACATATATCATAGGGTCAAAACACAGTCTTACCGGATGTCCAAGTTCCTGCGCTCTTTTTATACTTTCAAGACGCGCCAAAAGAGCTGGCGTCTTATGCTCATATTCTTCTATGACCGCCTCTGGTGATAAAGTAAATGCATATATCACTCTCCCGCATACATCTAATTTATCCCATATTCCTGTGTTTGCCGATTTAGTCCGTATCTCGATAGTCAGATTCTTGTTCTGTTTTACGAAATCTATCCACTTTGCGACATATCCTGTCAGCTCCTCTATCGCCAGAAGGTCTGTATCGTATGACACGCAGATATACATAGGATGCAGATTCAGGTATTTCTTAATCTCTGTAAATGTGTCATACAGATTAACAAACAATACCATATTTCCAGACGGATACATCCCCTTTAGATAGCAATATTCGCAGTCATAAATACAGTTCATCACACATGAAGTATAATAAAAATAATCATTTCCAAAATTCTGGCACACAGGTGCACCATCATACAGATATCCGCTCGTCTGTTTTGCAAGAATCAGACTCTTCGCTTTATTCTGTATGACATAATTCTGCTTTGCCCTATTAAAAACATCCTTGTAGTGATTAATAATTATAACCTTGGAACTACTATACTTTCCCAGTATTTTCTGAGTCACTTCATAATCCAGCACCTGCCGTTCGACATATATATGGGAAAATACTCTATTGTAAAACGGCTCGTTTGAGTTCATCAAAATACACCTTTCCTGTCCTTTTATCCCTGCACGGCAGCTTTCCTTCGTCATACATCTTATTAATCTCTTCTGCAAGACTATTCTGGCTTAATTCATGATAGCGAAACTGCTGCATAAGTTCTCTTTCCATAGATTTCGAGCAATGCATATCTTTCACCGTCTTCACAAAAAGCAGCTGGTTTTCACTCGAAAGACTATACTTATCTTTGTCTTTTTGCACCGACAAAAGCACTGTATCTATATACTTTATTATTTCATCCATTCTTGCAGCAATAAGTCTCTCTACAGCCTCTGCTGTCATATGCGTGCCTTCCTTTTTACTTCGCACTCCACTGTCCGATACCAGTTTAAGAAAACTCATCTGATGTGGGCCTGCAAAATGAACCCCCGCCTGATAAATAGCAGTTGCTTCCATATCATACAAGATACCCTCTTCACCATTCACCACATTTGCGTCTTCGTCCACACTTGCTACAACATTTTCCTGTGTATAAATCGCCCTCTCGTCTATATCTGCCGCGAATAACATGTCAGGGAAAAAAGTCTTTCCCTGACAGCTATCTACAATCTTATTTACCAAAAACAGCTTTCCGATATCTTCCGATCTTCCAGCCGCAATTCCGAAATTAACAATATTTATATTATATTGCCCTGCATACATTCCACAGACACAGCCAACCGCTGCAGCCGCATTCACTCTGCCTGTCTGGCTTATAATAAGCACCACTCTATCATCAGAAGCAGCATATATATCAAAGGCACTATATTCTTTTTTCTTCAGGCAAAAATGCTTAATAAGCCCCTTTGCCTCACAATACATTGCACAAATAATAATCAACATTTATAAACCAAGTCCTATCAAATATCCAATTCCTGCAATCACAAGCAAATGTACCGGATAGAATGCGTAGAAGAAATACTTAAGTGAACGTCCTCTTGTTCCATTGTAAAAGTGGATAGGTATAAGAGCAATCAGCGCCCATAATTCTATCTCCCCACAGAAAAAAGCCAGCAACAGAACTGCAACTGCAAAACCAACCTCTTTGTAATTTCTAAGAAGGTACATTCCCACAATAGCTGCTATACCAGCTTCACCATAATCGCACTTTAGAAGCCACTTCGCCACTACCATCATCACAAGCACAATTGCAGCCATAGCAATACATTTTCCAATATTGACCAGCAGCCACTTCACTGGTGAATCCGACGTATCCACAATCTTAGGACTCTGTGATATTGCATCAAGCATGCTTATCGTGATAAGTCCGAGAAAGAGTGTTATGAATACATTATTACTATACAGTTCCAGCACGCAGCCATTGAATGCCATGTCAAATGGTATCTCTGAAATAATGGCAAATAAAAACATTCTGCCTGCATATTTGCGCTTACTTCTCGTATAGGTAAAGCCCTCAACCAGCAGAAATATGTAAATTGGAAATGCCAGTCGTCCTATATCACGCATCACCTGATAAACATTATAATAAAATTCCCAGCTGTCACCAAGATTCCACTGCATTAAAATACGTTCAAGCAAAGACGCTGCCACATGATCTATGAGCATAGTGACGACAGCAATCATCTTTATTGTAAAGCCAGAAATGCCGCCCACGGCGGCATTTCCTTTATTATTATATAAAGCAGTCGTATTCATCCTATACTCCTGTTGTATTTACTTTTATCTTGTCAAGATGCCAGATATCATCAACATACTGCTGTATTGTTCTGTCAGATGAGAACTTGCCTACGTGTGCTACATTAAGCATAGCACAGCGTGTCCATGCATCTTTGCTGTTATAGAAAGAATTAATTTTTCTTTGTACATCAGAGTAAGATCTGAAATCTGCAAGTATAAAGTATCTGTCAGCAACATCACCAGGCTTAGGATTAAGTAAAGCATTATAAAGGTCTCGGAATAGTTCGTGATCGTTTGGTGAGTATGTTCCATCGACAAGCTGATTAAGAACTCTTCTGATATCTCCGTCATTATTGTATAAATCCATAGGATTATAATCATGTCTCTGCTCATGTGCTATAACTTCATCTGAACTCATACCAAAGATGAAGATATTGTCAGCTCCAACCTCGTCATACATCTCAACATTTGCACCATCCATTGTACCAATTGTAAGTGCACCATTAAGCATGAACTTCATATTACCTGTTCCAGATGCCTCTTTGCTGGCTGTTGAAATCTGCTCACTTACATCTGCTGCTGCAAAAATAAGCTCTGCTGTTGACACCTTATAGTCCTCAATAAATACAACCTTGATCTTGCCATTTATAGATGCATCATTATTGATTACATCAGCTACACTGTTTATAAGCTTGATAGTACTCTTTGCTGTACGATATCCAGCTGCTGCCTTTGCTCCGAAGATAAATGTAGTTGGATAAAAGTCCATATCAGGGTTATCCTTAAGCTGGTTGTAAACATACATAATATGGAGAACATTCATAAGCTGTCGCTTGTACTCATGTAATCTCTTTACCTGAACATCAAAGATTGAAGTTGGATCTACATCGATACCATTGTGCTCCTTTATATATTTGGCAAGGCGTACCTTGTTCTGATACTTAATCTCTCTGAACTCTTTCTGTGCAGCACTGTCCCCAGCGTACTTTGTAAGCTTCTCAAGCTGTGGCAGGTCAGTAATCCAATCCTTTCCAACTTTCTTAGTAACCCACTCGGCAAGAAGAGGATTTCCATGTGCCAGGAATCTACGCTGTGTAATACCATTAGTCTTATTGTTGAACTTCTCCGGGAACATCTCATAGAAGTCCTTAAGCTCCTGATGCATAAGAATATCTGTATGAAGCTTAGCTACACCATTTATGGAAAATCCTGCTGCCATAGCAAGGTTTGCCATCTTAACCTGTCCATCATAGAGAATAGCCATCTTGCGGATTTTCTCGTCATTTCCAGGATATTTGTTCATTATGTCATCAACGAATCTTCTATTGATTTCGTCTACTATCTGATATACACGAGGAAGTAATCTCTGGAATATCTCGATTGGCCACTTCTCAAGTGCCTCCGCCATAATTGTGTGGTTCGTATATGCTACGCAGTGTGTAGTAATCTCCCATGCCTCATCCCATGAAAGCTTCTCTTCATCTACGAGAATTCTCATAAGCTCTGCAACTGCAACTGTTGGATGAGTATCATTCATCTGGAATACAACCTTCTCTGGAAGAAGATGAATATCACCGTGATGTTTCTTAAAACGCTCAAGTGCTCTTTGAATACTTGCCGACACAAAGAAATACTGCTGTTTGAGACGAAGTTCTTTTCCTTTTACATGGTTATCATTCGGATACAATACCTCTACGAGATTTCTTGCAAGGTTCTCCTGCTCTACTGCCTTGTCGTAGTCACCTACGTCAAAAGACTCAAGATTGAAGCCGTTCTTTGGCTCTGCATCCCATATTATAAGGGAATCTACTACATTATTATTGTATCCTACGATTGGCATATCATAAGGAATTGCAATTACAGACTGGTAGTCTACATGCTCAAACTGTAATTCTCCATTCTCATCAACGCTCTGCTCAACATGTCCGCCAAATTTAATCTCATAATTATATTCCGGACGACGGAATTCAAATGGGTATCCATCTTTAAGCCAGTTATCTGGTACCTCTACCTGGAATCCATCTATAATCTGCTGTTTGAACATACCATATCTGTATCTGATTCCACAGCCATATGCCGGATATCCAAGTGTCGCAAGTGAATCCATAAAACATGCTGCAAGACGTCCGAGTCCACCATTACCAAGTGCCGGATCCGGCTCCTGGTCTTCTATAGCATTAATATCAAGTCCAATCTCCTCAAGTGCTTCCTTTACCTCTTTGTATACACTAAGGTTAATAAGGTTATTTCCAAGAGCTCTTCCCATCAGAAATTCCATTGACATATAGTAGACGATCTTGGGATCATCCTTCTCAATAACACGCTGTGTTGCAAGCCACTGATCCATAATCACATCCTGTGTAATATGTGCAACGGCCTGATATATTTCCTGCTGACTTGCCTCTTCTAATGTCTTTCTGTACATTACTTTAATATGCTCTGAAACAGCCTTAATAAATGACTTCTTGTTAAATACCTGCTCCCTCATACTTACCTCCTTGTTTTTAAATATCAATTCTCCAATGCCCATCAAATTAATACGCCCTATCACCAAAACTCCAATCAAACTGACTCACTAGAAAAAGGGAGGCACACCTTACCGGTGTACATCCCTCTTTGGTCAATTAATTATTTTTTTCAACTGCAAGCTGCACTTTTTCACCATTGATGTTCCAATCTTTCTCGTATCCAGCCAAAGCTCCTGCAGCAATAGACTCTGCTAAAACTTCTGATTTGATTGCGTCGCCATACTTCTCAAATATAGCTGTGACTTTCTCATCTGCCTTGAATGTAATAGCAATATGATCCATTACCTCAAATCCGGCTTCTTTACGCATAGTCTGAATTTTACTAATAAGTTCTCTCACGAATCCTTCTTCGATTAATTCAGGTGTAAGGTTTGTATCTAATACTACTGTTACAGAATTATCACTCTCTGTAACATATCCTTCCATCTGTGTCATTGTTACTAGTAAATCCTCTTCCAATAATACTACTTCAGTACTAATACTGTCAAGTTTAAGCTCTCCTGTCTCCTTAAGCTGTGCATATGCTTTATTGCCATCAAGCTCTGCAAGAGCAGCCTGAATCTGCTTTAAGTACTTGCCATACTTAGGTCCGACTGTACGAAGCTGTGGCTTGAACTGATATGTCGTATATGATGAAACATCATCTGTAAATTCAACTTCTTTGACATTTAACTCGTCTGCGATTATATCCACATAGAACTTATCAAGCTTCTCTGGTGCCTTTACATACATCTTGCCGATTGGCTGACGATTCTTGATGTTTGAAGTATTACGACACGCACGTCCCATAACTACAATCTTAAGAACTTCGTCCATTGCAGCTTCAAGTTTCTTGTCTACCATCTTCTCATCTACAACAGGGAAGTCACATAAATGGATAGATTCTGGTGCATTCTTGTCAACTGAACATACAAGATTGCGGTAAATCTCTTCTGTCATAAATGGAATCATCGGTGCTGCTGCTTTTGAAATTGTAACAAGTGCTGTGTAAAGTGTCATGTACGCATTAATCTTATCCTGCTCCATTCCCTTTGCCCAGAAACGTGCACGGCAGCGGCGTACATACCAGTTACTCATCTCGTCTACGAAATCATCAAGTGCCCTTGCAGCCTCTGGAATTCTATAATTGCTGAGATTATCATCAACTGCCGCAACTGCTGAATTAAGCTTTGATAAAATCCATTTGTCCATGACTGGAAGCTTATCGTATTCGAGTGTGTATTTTGTAGCATCAAAATTGTCAATATTTGCATAGAGAACAAAGAACGCATACGTATTCCAAAGTGTACCCATGAACTTACGCTGTCCTTCCTGAACAAGCTTTCCTGAGAATCTCTTAGGAATCCATGGTGCTGATGCTGTGTAGAAATACCAGCGGATAGCATCTGCACCATACTGTGCCAATGCATCAAATGGATCTACCGCATTACCCTTTGATTTAGACATCTTCTGTCCGTTCTCATCCTGTACATGTCCAAGTACGATTACATTCTCATATGGTGCCTTGTTGAAGAGTAGTGTACTCTCTGCCATAAGTGAATGGAACCATCCTCTTGTCTGGTCTACAGCCTCTGAAATAAACTGTGCCGGGAACTGCTGCTCGAACACTTCCTTATTCTCAAATGGATAATGATGCTGTGCAAATGGCATAGCTCCTGAATCAAACCAGCAGTCAAGAACTTCTGGTACACGCTTCATAGTCTTGCCACACTCCGGACAAGGGAATGTAACTTCATCAATATATGGTCTGTGAAGTTCAACCTCTGCTGCCTTTGGATCATTTGCAAGTTCTGCAAGTCTTGCTCTGCTTCCGACACACTCTCTGTGACCACATTCACATTCCCAGATATTAAGAGGAGTTCCCCAATAACGGTTACGTGAAATAGCCCAGTCCTGAATATTCTCAAGCCAGTTTCCAAATCTTCCAGAACCTATAGATTCTGGAATCCAGTTTACTGTATTGTTATTTCTGATAAGGTCATCTTTTACTGCTGTCTCCTTGATATACCATGACTCTCTTGCATAATAGATAAGTGGTGTATCACATCTCCAGCAATGTGGATACTCATGCTCGAACTTAGGTGCATCGAATAACTGGTCTCTCGCATCAAGATTCTTAAGAACCTCAAGATCTGCATCCTTTACCCACATTCCAGCAAATGGAGTCTCCTCTGTGAGTTCACCCTTTCCATTTACAAACTGTACAAATGGAAGGTCATAATTACGTCCGACATTGGCATCATCCTCACCAAATGCAGGTGCAATATGAACAATACCAGTACCATCTGACATAGTAACATAGGTATCACATGTAACAAAGAAGCCCTTCTTATTCTGCTTATCTGCACATTCCTTAGCGCATTCAAAAAGTGGCTCATATTCTTTATGCTCTAAGTCCTTGCCCTTATATGTCTCAAGAACTTCGTATGCCTTTACTCCGTTCTCCTCATCTGCAAGCCTGCCAAGCACCTTATCAAGAAGTGCCTCAGCCATATAATATGTGAAACCATCCGCTGCTTTTACTTTTACATACACGTCATCTGGGTTTACACAAAGTGCAACGTTACTTGGAAGTGTCCAAGGTGTAGTTGTCCATGCAAGGAAATATGCATCCTCTCCTGTGACTTTAAATCTTACGATTGCTGATTTTTCTTTTACAGTCTTGTATCCCTGCGATACCTCTGCTGATGAAAGAGGTGTACCACAACGTGGACAATAAGGAACAATCTTAAATCCCTTGTATAGAAGTCCTTTGTTCCAGATTTCTGAGAGTGCCCACCACTCTGACTCGATGAAATTGTCATCATATGTGACATATGGATTATCCATATCAGCCCAGAATCCGACTGTACCTGAGAAATCTTCCCACATACCTTTGTATTTCCATACAGATTCTTTACACTTCTTGATGAATGGTTCCATACCATATTCTTCGATCTGTTCTTTACCATTGAGACCAAGAAGCTTCTCAACCTCAAGTTCTACTGGAAGTCCGTGTGTATCCCATCCTGCTTTACGAGGAACATATTTGCCCTTCATAGTCTGGAATCGTGGAATCATATCCTTTATTGTACGAGTCTCTACATGACCAATATGTGGCTTACCATTGGCTGTTGGAGGTCCATCATAAAAAGTATATGTCTCTCCTTCTTTTTTGTTCTTTTCCAGTGATTTATTGAAAATGTCATTCTCATCCCAGAACTTTTCAATTTCTTTCTCACGTTCAACGAAGTTCATATTAGTATCAACTTTGTTATACATCTCTGCCTCCTAAAATATAGAAAATTAAAAACGCCCAACATCCTGCAATAGGACGTCGGGCGCACGTTGTACCACCTATTAACAATGTACTTAGATTAATTCATCTGCATACCTGTTTCCTGTAACGTAGGAAATACGTCAGCATCTACTCTTAAAATTTCGACCTGCAACTCGAAAGTGATATTCATCTGCATTCTACTTGTATCGGTTCTCACCATCCCGACTCTCTTGGACTTTCAATATACAGATTACTGTCTTCGTCATCGTCTTTTCTTTTTAAACTATTTTTAGTATAGTAACTTTAGTTTTAGATGTCAAATAAAATTTATAGCTTTTTGAAAACTGCTGTTTCCTGCTGGAGATTTCCAGCAATCTTCTCGTTTTCTCCCATCCTCTCAGTGATGTTATCCATATCAAATACAAGAGCCTGTGTGCTTTCTGCTGCACCAGATACGCCCTTTACACCTTCCTCAATGGCTGATGTAATAGAATTGATAGATGATGTAATCTCGTTCATAACAGCCTGAAGAGAATCCGTCTTCTCGTTAAAACTCTCCATGGAATTCTCTATATAAGTAGCATTTTGCTTGTACTGCTCACCTTCATTTACGAACTCCTCAAACTCTGGAAGAATTGTTACCTGCATGAACTCAACAAGACTCTGTGCATGACCTGAGAGATTATGAACTGCCTCTGTAACAATCTGGTTAATCTGCTGTATGTGGTTTGCAGCATCACGGCTTGAATCTGCAAGCTGGCTTATTTCACTTGCGACAACAGCAAATCCTCTTCCTGCCTCTCCTGCCCTTGCAGCCTCAATAGATGCATTAAGTGCGAGAAGGTTTGTCTGGCTTGAAATATTAAGGATATCATTTGTAAGTGAATTTACCTGATCAACACTCTTTGCATCCTCAATTGCCTGGTTGAGAATCTCAAGTATTTCATTTACCTTGGCATTGGTCTGTTCCATGTTATCACGGGCAGCCTGCTCCATATGGTCTGCGTGCTGTTTCATGCTCTTTGAGTACTCATTTAACTCATTTGATTTTTCTGCGATATTGTATACTTCATTATTTACAGAATTTGTATTTGTATTAATTACACCTGCGCTGTTTGCAACTTCCTGCATTGTAGCTGAAAGTTCCTCGGTAACAGCAGAAAGATCTGATGCGCTCTCGTTAGATGTTCTAACGCTTCCAAGAACCTCACTTACAACTTGTTCCATCTGTCCTGAATTGTTAGTAATAAGAATAAAGATATCCTGAAGTTTCTCCATGAAAGCGTTGATTCCCTTTCCAAGAGCCGCAATTTCATTATCAGATGTAATTGATATTCTCTTAGTGAGGTCACCCTCACCATTATCTATATCTTTTATAATTCCCTGTATTTCATTCTTTGCTCTGATAAGTGGACGTATAACAAAAACAAGGACAACATATACTGCTATGATTACAGAAACTATACTTATTGCTACAAGAATAATATCCACTACCATTGCCATCTTATAATCTGCTGCAAGTTTTGCCCTTGCATCAGAAGCACCTGCATCTATTTCTTCTTTTAATGCATTTATGTTAGCATCCATAGCACTTGAAGCCTCTTCAACCTCGCCATTAGCACAAGCATATGCCTCTACTGTATTCTGAGCGGCTGAATAAGCAAGAAGCTGTCTTACTGACATTTTAAGTGACAGATAGTTTTCCTTAAGCTGCTTGTAATTTTCATCGTCTGCTGCAACATAGTTCGCATAACCAGTCAGGCTGTCTTCAAGAGAAACCTCTACTGACTCCACTTTCTCTGAAAGTTCAATCATCGTATTAAAATCAGTTGCAATGATATGTGAAAGGGCAACATTATGAATCTGCTGCGCCTGCGACTGTACATCTGACAAACACTGTATTCCCGTCAGATAATCATCAGATATAACAGTTGCTGTTTTATTTACTGTTTTGATATTTAATAGAGCAAGAACGTTTGATATAACACATACCAGCCCAAGTATTACAACCGGTATTAATATCATAAGACGGATGCTGGTTTTCTTATATATTTTGCTATTTTTTTTCATAGTCTGTTCCCTCCGTCTACTGTGCATTAGATACTGTAATTTTCTCGACAATCTTGTCCAGATATTTCTGAATTTCAAGACCATCTGTTTTACCAGTTATCATTGAAGTTCCAAGTTCTGTCGCCGCAGACCAGTATGCATTTCCAATTCGCTGTAGGCTTGCATACTCTGATTGGCTAATAAGTGCTGACAATGTCTCTGACCCCTTAACTTCGTCTGAATTTGCCGCATTTGTATTTGAAGGTCCCTGTCCTCTCATTTCAAATCTAAGTTTCTGATTCTGCTCATTAGTCATCCAATCTGCGAATTTAGCCGCCCAGTGTGAATTTGTAGAATAAGAATTTACTCCTACCATTTTGTAGCCAGCATATGATGACATCTGAATCTGCTTTCCTGCACATGTGTATGTAGGAAGTTTGATAGCACCAAAGTTATCGCCCCATGCTTTCTGTAGTTCGGTCGACATCCATACTCCGCTCACGCCTGCGATTATTGTATCATCCTTTGCACCTTTTTCGAACTCTTCATCAGTCGCATTAATAAAGCTTGGGTTCTCTCCAATTTTTGCAACTGCATTAAATACATCGGTTCCTTTTATATCTCCATCAGTTGCATTCCATGTACAATAGTTAGATATTCCATCGTCATTCAGTCCAAGTTTAAGTCCGGTATTTCCGTAAAATGAATACAGATACCATCCCGAAGAAAAATCCATCAGAACTTTCTTTCCTGCGCTCTGCGCTTTCGCAAGTATTCCATCCATTGTTGCCATATCCGATTCAGACAGGTACTTCTTATTGTAATACATGAAATATCCATTATCTGCTGTAAGCGGATATGCATATAACTTATCATTTACAGTTGCTGCTGCAACAGCGCCCTCACTGTTTCTTGATGAAATCTCATCTGCATTTTCTATTGGTTTAATGATTCCAGATGCACATATTGATGCAAGCTGATCATCCGCAAATGTAAAAACATCCGGTGCTTCAAGTACATTGTTCAATAAATTTTTACTACAATCTGCCTCAGACATTGCTTCTACTGTAATGTCAAACTTGGTATCAGGATATTCTGACTGAAAACTTGAAACCACTTGTTCCATAAGCTGCGCATCTTCCTTGGCAGCCCATACCTTGAGTGAAACATTGCCATTATCTTCACTGGTTTCCTCAAAAACCTCTGTTCCAGCATTGTTCCTGACAGTAGAAGTGCTGTTTCCACATCCCGCCAAAATCAAGCTGATTGCAGGTAGTAACCCAAAACATCTGAGCATCTTTTTCTTCATTGTCATTCCTCCAACTTTAAAAATAATTCCAACTGTTACCCCATATAGCAAAATCAACTTACCTTATAGGTTTAAAAAGAGTCACTTTGCATAACTCAGTGACTCTTTGTCCGCACATATATGTGTGCCGATTCATTTCAATAGCTATATAGTCATATTAGTACCTAAGCACCAATATGTCAAGTTTTTGTCGTAAATTTTCGACATTTATCAGTCATTTTTTTCGTCATCTTCTCCCCAGAAATTCACCGGCTCATAATCCTGCAACTTGGCCAGGAAATTGTTCTTTTGAAGTTCTTCCTGAATCAAATCCAGTGTCTGTTCGTCATCGGCTGTAATTGTATGGTAATGGTACCCTGATGTGATATTCATAAGCGGAGTAGACTTTCCTGTTGTTATATCTTCCATATATCTTTTTATATCACGTCTGGATTTAATATTCATCTCTGCCTTTACCACACCATATACTTTGTGATAGACGAATACATCTTTAACCCGTCCACCGAGATCAACTATCAGATTTAGTTCTTTCTCCGCTTCATCCTCCTCATGATGAACTTTGAACACTCTGCTTGATGTCTCACTTTTTTCCTGAATAAGGTAGCCCCGGTTTGTCGAAAAAATATTTATTCCATTTGCTCGAAGTAATGCTATGTCCTGTACAATTACCTGTCTGCTAACAGAAAATTCTTTTGCAAGGGCTACTCCAGCTACTGGTTTGTCACTGCTGGTCAGAATATTTAGAATATCTTCTCTTCTCTTATCACCGTTCATCTTATATCCCTTCATAACTGCTTAGTCCCTTCATAGTTACATTCCTGTAAGCAGCCCATTGTCTAAATCTAATAGGCTTCCTAAACTGCGTGTAAATTCTTCAAAGATATATCCATGATAGGTGCTGAATGAGTAAGTGCTCCGCTTGATACATAATCAACACCTAAGTCTTTTATTCTTTGAATATTTTCTTTGGTCACATTACCAGACACCTCAATCTCTGCTCTGCCATTGATATAATCAATTGCCTCTTTAAGCTGTTCTGTAGACATATTATCAAGCATAATAATATCTGCACCTGCTTCTACGGCATCCTTTACCATATCAAATGTCTCAACTTCAACTTCTATCTTCCTTACGAATGGTGCATATTCTTTGGCCATCTTTATAGCCTCTTTCACTCCACCTGCGGCACCTATATGATTGTCCTTAAGGAGCACACCATCAGAAAGATTATATCTGTGATTATTTCCACCTCCGATTCTAACAGCATATTTCTCAAATATCCTGTTATTTGGAGTTGTCTTTCGGGTATCAAGAAGCTTGATTCCTGTGCCTGAAAGAAGTGCTGCAACCTCGCTTGTGTATGTCGCAATTCCACTCATTCTCTGAAGATAATTAAGTGCTGTACGCTCTCCACAAAGCAGTACCCTGATGTCCCCATATACCTTTGCCATGAGCTGTCCTGCTTCTACTTTATCACCATCCTTGACATAGAACTCAATCTTTGTGGAAGCATCAAGAAGTGTGAATGTTCTCTCAAAAACCTGAAGTCCACATATGATTCCATCCTGCTTACAGATTAAATCTACCTCGCCTGACTGTGGATGTGGCATAACGCTGTTGGTTGAAACATCCTCGCTTGTAATATCCTCTTTAAGTGCGCTTAAAATAAATGGGTCAACATTAAGTCCCAATGTTACCTGATCGTACATATTAATCCTCCTGTTTTGTACTGATTTCATGCATTCTTCAAATTTCATGCTTCTGCTGATTTCATGCTTATGCTGATTTCATGCATTATGCTGATTTCATGCATTCTGCAAATTTTCCTGTTTTCTGTTAATTTCCTGCCATGCCAGGTCTCTATATTCCGCAGCAAGAGCCTGTTCATCTTTGTATTTATCTATATCAACTGCTGCCGCAAGTCTTTCACTTTTATCAATATCCGGTTCTTCCCATTGATTTTCCATCTCTTTTGCAGCCCTTCTTGCAAATACCAGGCTCTCAAGAAGTGAATTACTTGCAAGTCTATTCCTTCCATGAACACCATTGCAAGCCGTCTCTCCTACTGCATATAACGCCTCCATGGTTGTCCTGCTCTGATGATTTACCTTAATTCCTCCCATAAAATAATGCTGCGCTGGAACAATCGGTATACATTCTTTAAAAACATCATATCCCATTTCCTTGCAATGCTCCACAATATTAGGGAAATGACTCTTAAGTTCATCTGGCGGTATAGGACGTAAATCTTCCCACACATACTCTGTATTATCTTTTGCCATCTGCTTTTTGATAGCATCTGCCACAACATCCCTTGGTAAAAGTTCATCGACAAATCTATTCATATTCTTGTCATATAGCTTTGCACCCTCGCCTCTTACCGACTCAGATATCAGAAAGCTTCTGTCCTCCGGTCTCTTAGAATAAAGTGTCGTAGGATGAATCTGGACATAATCAGGATTCTTAAGTTCCACTCCGTGCTTTATGGCAATAGCAAGTGAATCACCTGTAAGATGCCTGAAATTAGTAGAATGCTTATAAAGACCTCCTATTCCACCACTTGCCAGAATCGTATAAGCTGACTCTACTATCTCTATCTGTCCATCCTTTTTTCTTATCACACCACCATAACATCTGTTGTCCCCGCTAATTATATCTACCAAAGTAGTATAATCATAAATAGTAACGTTCTCAAGCTTTTGTACCTGCTCAAGCAGATGCCGAGTAATCTCCTTGCCTGTGATATCCTCATGGAATAAAATACGCTTATCAGAGTGTGCCCCCTCTCTGGTAAACGCCAGTCTTCCATCCTCATCTCTTTGGAAATCAACACCATATGATATGAGTTCCTCGATTACATCTGGTGACGATTTGATCATTATCTCAACTGACTTCTTATCATTCTCATAATGCCCCGCCTTCATGGTATCCTCGAAAAAACTGTTGTAATCATCAACACTTTTCCACATACATATACCACCCTGTGCCAGGAAAGAGTCGCTGCTCTCTAAATCTGATTTCGTAATCATGACTATCTTCTTGTCCCTTGGCAAATTCAATGCACAATACAGACCCGAACAGCCAGTCCCTACTATTAATATATCTGTCTTCATATAATAGCGCCTTCCTTTATGTTGGATTGGGTGGATTATAACATATAACTTTACTACTGACAAGACACTTGTAAGTTTTTATTGACAAGTACAACAAATGAACCTTATAATCGTAGAAACAACTTATTGATTTGAAAGGATAAATATATGCTTACAACAAGACAGATGCAGGATGAAATTCTGCGCATAAAAAAAGAAAATGATATTTGTATTTTAGCTCATGCATATCAGGGGCAGGAAATCCTTGAAGTCGCAGATTTTACAGGTGATTCGTACGGTCTTAGCGTTCAGGCAGCCAAAGCACCACAGAAGACCGTTCTTATGTGCGGTGTCCGCTTCATGGCAGAGACTGTCAAGATTCTTTCTCCTGACAAGAAGGTTCTGCTATCTAACAGTAATGCTGGATGTCCTATGGCCGAACAGATTGATTTGGAGTTACTAGAGTCTCTTAAGGCGAACAATCCAGATTACACTGTAGTGGCATACATAAATACAACCTCAGAGCTTAAGACTTTATGCGATGTGTGTGTAACTTCATCATCTGCTGTTAAAATCGTAAAGAATATAGATAACGACAAAATTCTTTTTATCCCAGACTGCAACCTTGGCGCATGGGTAAAAGAACAGGTTCCAGAAAAAGAATTCAAGTTCGTACACGGAGGATGTCCTACACACCTTAGAATGTCCACAATGGATGTAATGAAAGCGAAAATGGCTCATCCAAACGCCCTGCTTCTCGTTCATCCTGAATGTCTTCCTGAGGTATCTGCCCAGGCTGATTATATCGGAAGCACAACTGGTATTATGGATTTTGCAAAGAAAAGTGATTGTGATGAATTTATCATCGGTACAGAAAACAGTATTGTACAGCACTTACAGTTTGAATGTCCTGATAAGAAATTCTATCCACTTTCTAAGGACTGTGTATGCCACAACATGAAGCTTACAACTCTTGTTGATGTGTACAATTGTCTAAAGGGAATCGGCGGTGAAGAAATAACCTTAGATGAGGATGTACGTACTAAAGCATTAGCATGTATTAACACTATGCTCACACTTGGACAGTAATCCTATCGACGTAGTTTTTATTATACTTTCAGCTTACCAAAAAGAGGAAGAACTTCTGGCAATCTGCCCTGGTTCTTCCTCTTTTAATGTTAGTTAAATCCAACTACTTTCTGTGAAATCCTATACGCTGCAATTGAAATCTTACGTCCCCCCTTGCCTGGAAGATTCATAGTATTACCCATGATTCCGTGACGCAGCCTATGGAACAGACGTATATCCTTATCCTTTATATATTTCCATAACTCTCGCTTCTTCTCAAGATTCTCCTTCGTTCCTGACTTGATAAGCATAATAGTTGTAACAACTGTAATGATCTCAAGATAATTAAGCATATACTTACGGCATTTTGGATTGTTCACTTTCCAGATGTGTACATCCTCAATCATAATCTTATTGACCTTAATCTGCTGGTCAATTCTGCTGATCATAACCTTTTCATTTACCGACTGGTCATCTCTTCCTATGAAATATCTGTAGAAATCAACATCCATATAGTACATAATCTTCACACTTGGAAGTGGCTTGTATACATAGATATTATCCACATAGAATGTGTGCTTTGGAAGTTCTAATCCACACTCCCTAAGAAGCTTTGTTCTGTAAATAACAGAATGCATAAGAATGTAATGTCCCTTATGGAAACGCTTTATATCGCTCCATGTAAACATCTGGTCTTTAGGGAAACCAGTCTGCCTCATTACCTTTTTATGCTTTGCGCCCTCTTTCTCATATACATAATTTGCAAGAAGCATATCAACATTTCTCTCAGATGCCGCAAACTCACGAAGCTTATCAAGAATCTGCATGTATGCATCGCGGTCAAGCCAGTCATCAGAATCTACTACCTTGAAATAAATTCCTGTTGCATTCCTAAGACCTGTATTTACAGCCTCGCCATGTCCACCGTTTGGCTGGTGAACAGCCTTTACAATCGTAGGATACTCCTTTGCATATCTATCTGCTATCTCCGCAGTCTTATCCTTTGAACCATCATCTACTATAATAATTTCAACATCCTCGCCGCCTGGTAAAATGGATTCAATACACTTCTCCATATAATCCTGTGAATTGTAGCAAGGAATTGCAAATGTTAATATTTTCATATATCCACCCTCGTTTATTTATATCATTTATAGCTGCTTATTTACTGTTTTATAGCTATTCATATAGCTGCATATTTACTGTTTTATAGCTATTCATATAGCTGCTTATTTACTGTCTTATAGCTATTCATATAGCTGTTTATCTACTTTTGTTCTTGTTCTTCTATATAAGTGAATCAGCCAGAGCCATTGCTTTAGCCGCCATTGCATCAATATTATAATACTTATACTCGGCAAGTCTTCCGAGCAGATAAAAATCATCAAATGATTCTGTAAGTACTTTGTACTTCTGGTACAGCTTCTCATTTGTGTCATTTAAAATTGCATAGTATGGAATCTCACCCTCTGCACCCGTATATGCAAACGGATACTCTTTCACGATAGTAGTTCCATTTGTATCCTTTTGATTTGTGAGAAATTTAAACTCAGTAATACGTGTAAAATCTTCACTTACAGTATAATTTACAACACTGTGTCCCTGGTAAGAATCCTCATCATAATGTTCAAATTTAAAGTTCAGTGAACGATATGGAAGTCTTCCGTATTTGCAGTCAAATAATTCATCGATTGCTCCGGTATAGATTATCTTACCATTAAATTCCTCTCCCTGGAAATACTTCTTTCCGTCAATAAAGCTAATCACATCCGAACAATCTGTACCTGTCCATACCTCTATATTCTCATGGTCTAACATCTTCTCAAACATAGGCGTAAACCCATCAAGTGGCATGCTCTGGTATTTGTCCTTGAAATATCTATTGTCATACGATATTACTACAGGAACGCGGCCTGTAACCTCTGGACTTATCTCTTCTGGAGTCTGTCCCCACTGCTTCATCGTATACTTCAGGAAAACATTCTGATAGACATACTCAGCAATTTCCCTTACATCCGCATCTTCATTCTCTCTTAATTTCATAATAGGCACACGGCTGCCCTCTCCGTACTCAGCGATAAGCTTCTGCTCAAGCCTTGAGGCCTTTTGCTCATCATATACCATATGTAAAGTATTCAGGTTAAATGGGACAGGAATAAGTGCGTCTCCCACCTTAGCCACAACCTCATGTCCGAAATCATGCCACTTCGTAAATCTTGACAAAAATTCCCTGACCTTCTCATCGTCAGTATGGAAAATATGAGGACCATACTGGTGAATAAGGATTCCATATTCATCATCCACATCATAACAGTTTCCACCAATATGATTTCTTCTTTCTATGATAAGAACTTTCTTGCTCCCTTTTTCAGCAAGAACCCTTGCTGCCACGGCTCCAGCAACGCCTGAACCGACTATAATTACATCATACATATCTTTCTTCCTTTCTGCATTAACCTCATTAAGTTACAGTTCATCTAAAATACCTCTACGAAGCATGGGCTGTAATCCCTCAGTAATTAACGCTATGGCGTATAGCTTGACAGCGCTGTGTCAAGCTTGCGTCTGAACAGTAACCTCATTAAAACATATATTCAACGCAAAATCAATTTTAGAGTTGAAAATTAATATTTTTTCACATATAATTAAGGTATCTAGCCATGGTACTTTATTACCAAAATAATATTGGAGGAAATACAAATGAGACTTATTACACGTTCAGATTTTGACGGACTGGCATGCGGTGCATTACTGCTTGAAGCTGGCGTTATTGACAACTGGAAATTCGCACATCCAAAGGACTTACAAGATGGTCTTGTAGAGGTAAATGAAAATGACTGTCTCGCCAATGTCCCTTATGTAGAAGGCTGTGGACTTTGGTTTGACCATCACTCAAGCGAGCATGAACGCTTACAGCTTGAAGGAAAATACAAGGGAGAAAGCCGTGTATCACCATCATGCGCACGAATCATATATGAATATTACGGCGGTAAAGAGCGTTTTCCACAGTTTGATGACATGATGGAAGCCGTTGACAAAGTAGATTCTGCAAACCTTACAATCGATGAAGTTCAAAACCCAACAGGCTGGATTCTTATCGGTTTCCTTATGGATCCAAGAACCGGACTTGGGCGCTGGAGAAATTTCACTATTTCAAATTACCAGCTCATGGAAAAACTTCTTGATGCCTGCCGTGTTATGACTACAGAAGAAATACTTGCACTTCCAGATATTAAAGAGCGTATCGAAGTGTACAACGAGCAGACAGACAAATTCAAGGAAATGGTACAGAAATACACACATACAGAGGGCAATGTAATTATCTCTGATTTAAGAGGGGTTGATCCTATTTATACGGGAAACCGCTTTATGATTTACAGTATGTACCCAGATCAGAATATCTCTGCATGGATTGTAAGTGGCCGTGGCGGTCATGGCTGCTCTGCTGCTGTTGGATATAGCATTTTAAATCGTACTTCTGACATAGATGTTGGAAATCTTATGCTAAAATATAACGGTGGTGGACACAAAGCTGTTGGTACCTGTCAGTTCTCCGATGAAAATATGGATACTGACCTTCCAAAAATGCTTGAAGAATTATGTGCTATGAGTAATAAATAAAGTGGAAACTTCATATAGTTCTTTAGTCCTAACATTTTGTTCATATTTTATTTACAAAAAACTCATAAAGGAAACACACGAATTTCATATTTAGCAGATATACTAATATCATCAAAGAAAACAATTTCTTTTTCATAATCCTCGCTTCACAAGTGAGGCGGGGTTCTTCCTTTAGGAATACGAGATTAATTCTCATACTAATCTTTTTCATATAAATGCCGATGCAAGCCACATGCATCGGCTTCCTCTTTTTATAAGACTTTTTCTTTTTTATAAGGCTTTCTCTTTATATACCACATACTCTTTTATATTGACAATTTTTTGTCAAAGTGTTACGATTTTTATAACATTTTGTTTGACAAATAGGAGGAAATCTATAATGAGTGAATTCAAGAACTTAACACTTGATGTTGCTGATGAAATCGCTGTACTTGCAATTGCAAGACCAGCCGCACTTAATGCTTTAAACAGTGAGACTCTTGATGAGTTGAACGTTGCATTAACAGAAATCGAAGCTAGAGACGACGTTAAGGTATTAATCTTAACAGGTGGTCCTGACAAGAAGGGTAATGAATTTAAGTCATTCGTTGCTGGAGCTGATATCTCTGAGATGGTTAACTTCACAGCACCAGAAGCAAGAGCATTCGGTATCAAAGCTTCTGTACCATTCTTCAAGCTTATGAACATGCGTCAGATTACAATCGCAGCTGTAAACGGATTCGCACTTGGTGGTGGATGTGAGATAGCAATGGCATGTGATATCCGTATCGCATCAGAGAACGCAATCTTTGGACAGCCTGAGACAGGACTTGGAATTATCCCTGGATTCGGTGGAACACAGAGACTTGCTCGTTTAGTTGGCATGGGACGTGCTAAAGAGATGATCTTCACATGTGATAACATCGATGCTAACGAAGCTTACCGTATCGGACTTGTTAACAAGGTAGTTGCTAAAGAGGAACTTATGGCTACAGCTAAAGCTATGGCTGCTAAGATTATCTCTAAGGGAAGCTATGCAAACTCTATTGCAAAAGCTGCTATCAACAACGGATATGACATGGATATCAAGAACGCTGTTGAGATGGAAGCTAACCTCTTCGGTGTAGTTAACGACACTAATGACAAGAAAGAAGGAATGGGAGCATTCCTTGAGAAGAGAGCTGCTAATCTTACAGATTTCTAATTGATACGACAATATAAATCGAATCATTAATTAATAACCAGGTATGATTTTCATATCTGGTTATTTTTTATTGATATAACTATTTATAATTTTATCGGCATTTTACACAATTTTGCCATCCTGTTTTTGTTGTTGTCTGACAATTTTATTTTAATACGCTAAATTGTCTTGCTTTTATAAGAACAGATGCTATAATAAGCATATAAACAAAAGAAACACAATTAAAGAAAGGTGGTACAATCCAATGGGACCTTAGATTATTAATCGTTCAGTATTTTTAAAGATGAAAACATGGTAAACCTAATAAGATGGAATGGTCAGATGATTCGATTCCGACACCATATGAATAATAAATCGAGTAGAAATCAGGAAGAACGAACCAAAATGTGCAGAGTAAACTGACTATCAGGATTTGTATAGCAGTTCTGATATAACAAATCAAATCTATACGGAGGAAAAGTCCAATGGACGAAATAGTTTAAAGGCGGCATCTATCGGAAAATCAAGATGCCGCCTTTTCATGTGTTTTCTCTACTTTCCAACTACAAGTGCGAAGTATCCCCATTGCCAGATAATATCCTCAAAGCTGTTCTCAAGATAATCATATATATCCTCTTCTTCATATCCCATCATCCGACTTGCGAGCACAATACTATCCCGCACCTTCTTATAATCCAGATTTCCATCTGTACAGAATCTTCCAAAACATAAATGCCTTATCAGCGTATACTCAAGCCCAATCCATTCAAGCCGAATGAGCATTGAATCTAATTCTGAATCCACATTCATAATATCAGCATAGACTTCCTGCACCAGATATTTGTGCAAAAGAGGCTGGAATTCATCCCATTTCCGCTTAAAGATAGTATCATATGATTCTATATTATCCGCCTGTTGAACGCCGTTCAACACATCACTCAGGTAGCTTTTATACAGCCCCTGCTTCCTATAATTCTCACTTAAATCCAAAAACAGTTCATTGCACTCTGCATAGTGTTCTCCCTCATCGAATGACATTGCACTTATCGCCTCATGCATCTGTTCTATCGATGAGCTGACATTTTCAATAGTGAGATTATCATCATTATACAGCTCGGTAATTGCGTAGAATGCAACCAGAAGATTCTGCTCACAGGAATGATTGCAGTCTTCCAATATATCCATCAAAAGCTGTCTTATCTCCCACAAACCACTATGCTCTTTTGGCTCCTCTTCTGCTTTTTCAACAATCTGTC
Organism: uncultured Agathobacter sp.; assembly: GCA_934359755.1. GTDB lineage: Bacteria > Bacillota > Clostridia > Lachnospirales > Lachnospiraceae > Roseburia. Next base: position 42,100 of record CAKRLV010000005.1, on the reverse strand, counting down.
TCTCTTCATCTGAATCTATCTCAATGGTTCTAAAAACATCTGCCGTATCAAGCAGATCAACTACAGCAGGACAGCATGGCATCAGGGAATACTCTACCCTGCTGCCATATTCGTGCTTCTCGCGTGGAAATGTCTGACACGTCTGCGACAGCACGTCATCACCATATCCTACTACAAGCCTGCAAAGTCTATCCTCATTTAAAAATGGACATATATGCTCGTCGAGTGAAATAACACGCATTCCCTCTTTATATTGGGTAAACTGCTCAAGGCTTTTTCTGCGCGTTTTCATTCCATTCGGAGGGGCTATATTCTTCCACTTCGATGCCGTGGCATCATCTACCGCAATCTTCCACTCCTTGCAGCATGTAAAATCACACTCACCCGCAATACACTCAAACTTATCATAAAAATCCGGCTTTATTATCATCTATCTATACTGCCTTCCAGAAAAATGCACTGTATCCTGGCAATTCAACAGAACCATTAAATTCTCTTTCTTCACCAGTTATTAAATCAAGAAGCTTATTACTTCCAGCATCAAATCCTGTATTGTAAGGAGAATCTGTTGCATTGATTGCTACAAATACTTTCTCTCCTTCCCATTCGCGTGAGAAAATACACTGCTGATTTGTAAGTACAACTGATATGAAATTGCCATAACAAAGTGCTTTAGAGTTCTTCTTTGCCCTGGCAAGCTTTGAAATCCACTCAGCTAAATCATTAAATACAGGCTCATCGTAACTCAATCTAAGACCAGGATCTCCATCCTCTTTTCTTCCAGTAACTCCCCACTCACTTCCATAATATACGCATGGTATACCCGGCATACCAAATGCAACTGCATAGATAAGTGGCAAATGTGCTGGATTGTTCAATATACTTGCAACGCGGGTAACATCATGATTATCCACAAAAGAAAGCAGATGCCTGCCCTTATACAATGTCCACTGCTCTGGTCCGAACTGTCTGAGAAGTGAATGGTTAATCTCGAACATGTTCATGGAATTAAAGCTTGAATGAAGCCCCTTATAGCACTCATAATTCGTAACTGAATGAAGCATACTGTCATTCATAATCTGATTGTAATCGCCGTGAAGAGTCTCTCCTACTAGAAAGAAATCAGGCTTAAGCTGGTCGCAGAATTCGCGAAGTCTTCTTATGAAATCATGGTCGAGACAATATGCCACGTCAAGCCTTAAGCCATCTATATCGAACTCATCAACCCAGCCTTTTATGGCTGAAAAAATATGCTGGATTACCTCCTCGTTTCTCAGATTCAGTTTAACCAGATCATAGTTGCCTTCCCAGCCTTCATACCATAGTCCATCATTATAATTTGAATTTCCGTCGAATGCAATGCGTCCGAACCAGTTCACATATGGAGAATTCTCACGATTTTTCAGCACATCCTCAAATGCCCAGAAGCCTCTTCCTACATGATTGAACACACCATCAAGTACTACCTTTATACCTTCCTTGTGAAGATTGTCACACACCTCGGCAAAATCCTTATTAGTACCAAGTCTTGTATCTATCTTTGTATAATCTCTCGTATTATACCCATGTGTATCAGATTCAAATACAGGCGAAAAGTAAATAGCGTTCGCCCCAACTTTCTTGATATGAGGAATCCAGTCATTAACTTTCTTAATCCTGTTCATCGGTACGCCATCATTCTCAAATGGCGCTCCGCAAAAGCCTAATGGATAAATCTGATAAAATACACTTTCATATGCCCACATTTTTCTGTCCTCCAATTTGATGTATTATCGCAGTTATTCTACCCGCATTAAATAGCATGACTAAGAATAGCTGCTGATTGATGATAACAGCCGTTTTGCTGTCTTACATTACTAGTATATCAAAAAAGTACAGATTATGCATTCATAACCTGTACTTTTTTCCTATTTTTTAATTGTTGCAAAATCGCAAACCAAATTCTTAATTAACTCTCATGTTTAATGTGCACCATAAAATTCCAAATCATCAATAGTTCCCCAGGCTCCCGCACTGCACTTGATATAAATACCAACAGTCACATCGCTATTATCCTCAATCTCTACATCCGATACAACAGGTGTCTTCCAGTTGCACCATCCATCAAGAGTGACTTTGTCAGATTCAATAACCTTATCTCCCACCTTGACGTAGAAATATATATCAGCATTATCTCCAACATCACCACCCTGGATATTTCCAGTAAACGTATATGTATCAGCCTTAAGGCCTTCTACTTTCTGCTCCACATAAAACTCCATATCCGCAGTGCTGTAGAAATGAAGTGCATTGTCTCCTGATACCGCATCAGATGGTTTCTCCTGGATATCTGTGCACTCTTCATCTGTTATATATGTTGGCACCCACATAGAAGAATCAGCCTCTTCAAAACCAGGATTCTTCAGGTAGTTATTATTTGTTATCTTAATACTTGCTGTAACCGCAGTTCCATCTTCTGTTGTACCATCAACTGTATATTCACCAGCTGTATCCACATCAACCTCTGCAAGCTGCTTTGTATCCCATGTAACAGGAACACCATCTGTGACAGACGGATCATTGTATACAGCCTCCACCGTATCAGGTAATGAAAGTGCCTTGTGAATTCCACTCTCAACCTCTACATCTTTAAGCTTTATCACTTCAAGCGGTGCTGTCGAACCATAATTTACATACTTAAATACATTCAAAGATGAAAGTGCTTTTCCATCGAAATCAAACATCGCCTGATTGTCCCAGGATGAACCGCCATAATACTGTCCTGCATCATTTGGATCATAGTCGGCGGCATAGCTGCTTGCCCAGCCTGAACCATATTTCTCCCAAAGCTTTGAATTACTGCTCTTGTTCTTGCCAACTGGAACCCATGCGCCTTCCCAGTAAAAGACTCCAAGTGCTCCGGCATTACTTGCATATGACATTACATCTCTTATGCAGGATGCCTGTCCCTGGACTGAAACCGGATAATCCTCAAGACAGTCCCCCTCTGAAACACTGTTAGCAGATTCATCACCATCTTCACCAGTATAACAATATGATGTCTCAAGCACACAGGTATCCTTGCCGTATTTTTCCTTTATTGTAGAAAGTACTTCCTGCATATTCTCCATGCTGCCGTGCCAGAAAGGATAATATGATACACCAAATATATCATAATCAACACCTGCGCTCTTTAAGTTTTCGGCTTTCCTGTATGTATCATCCGTATCATCAATCTCTGTGTAATGTACAGCAATCTTGATGTCCTTGTCTTTATCCTTCGCCACCGCTCTTACTGACTCACTTGCCGCTTTGAGAAGCTCCATGACATCACTTACAAGAGTCTCACCACACATACCATTGTTAATCTCGTTACCAATCTGGACCATTCCAACATCAGCACCCTCTTTGATTATAGCGTTAAGGCTTTCTGTAGTGTATTCCCTGATAAACTTCGCCTTTTCCTCTACAGACTTTCCTTCAACCTCTACTGGCGCAAACTGCTTATTTGGGTCCGCCCAGAAATCAGAATAATGAAAATCAACAAGAAGCTTCATTCCATACCTGGCTGCTCTCTTTCCAATCTCTGCCGCCTTCTTCGCATCACAGTTACCGCCGCCATAACCATTGCCATCTTTGTCATATGGATTGCACCACACTCTTACTCGTATGTAGTTAAGACCTGAATCCGCAAGTATCTTGAAGAGGTCTTCCTCCTCTCCATCCTCATTGTAATACTTGACTCCACTCTCTTCCTCGGCTATGACACTCGATACATCCATACCCTTGATAAAGTCATCAGATATGCCAACAATTGGAGCCACAAAAATATCAGATTCTACCGCCTCCGTCGGAAGTGTAGGCTGATACGCTTTCTGTCCGCAGCCTGCAAATGTCAAAACTGCCATTGCAAGAACAAGAGCTGCACTTACTATTCTTTTTTTCATGAAAAACCCTCCTATATTACATGTGTAACTATGATTATTCTTATGCATCTTAAAATACATATGAATTGTTACCTGCATAATTACATTATATATGCGCAACCGGTTGTTTGCAAGTAAAAAAGAGTAAACGACGCTTTAAAGGCACTTATCTGACGTTTTTCTTTGCATATTCCAGTTCCAGTTCCTCTGCCAGATACGCATCACTCATGCAGTGCATATCAGAAACACCATCACGGATTAGCTGATAGACCTGGGAATGATAAAAGAAATCCAATGCCGCATCCAGTGAAAGTCCCTGCTGTTGGGCAAAGCATTCAATGACACGACTATATTTTTTCTGAAGCAAAATCGGGTTCGCTGTCATATTGTTTCACTCCCTTCAAAATGCAACAGAGACAGTGCTTTCTCTGTGCGAAAACATATTTGCAAGTTCGGTTTTTCATAACGCAGGCGATTGATAGCTTCCGCCTTATCAATCAATCCGTCAAAGAACAGCTCCACGGTGTTAAATACCTTATCATTGGCAACACCGCCCACAACAAGGTCATAATCTGTCGAATCTTTTCCACGGCGGCAGTTCAGAATGAAATCCAGCCATTCTTCAGAATAGGAATCAAATTTCAGTATTTTCAGTTCCACTTCCCGATTTTCATCATACTCATACCGAGAGATAATACCATCTTTTCCACGGCGTTTGAACTTACCGCACCACTTCGCCGCCTGCTCATACAGCGGCGTGACATAGAAGCCACGCCCGAAGTCAACATTTGGGCGGGAATGAACCAGGTCCGGCTTTGCAATCTCTAAAAAGGAACCATGATAGAGAATCATACTTCCACCCCCTTTTCTTTCATCACGTCAAGGAGGTCATCAACAATATATTCTCTGCTCTGGGTATGCAGCACTTCATATTCCGGCACGATGTAACCATTGAGAATATCGCTCTGTTCGGTAAATGCCTGATAAACCCGCTCTGCATCCACCCCCAGCTTTGCCGCTACATTTTCAATGCAAAAAACAACAAACTCCAGCTCACTGGAATTTTTGATTTTCTTATAACTAATTGCCATTTTTTCACCTCAGTCTTATTTAGTATCTGTTTACATTGTATTTATTATCATATCATAGAAATACGTTTTGGACAATTTGACAGTATTGTACTCTTTTTTTGTCTGATACCTTAATATCTATAATTATTTTTCGCTCTCTTTCGAGACCTTTTTAACGATACAGCAAAATTCACTTTCTGTTACGGTGCACATGGATTGTTCGCACCTCTTATCAAGGTTACTATATCTGCTGGACACATGGAAAACAAAAGTGGCCCCCAAATCGGGAGCCACAAAACTATCATATTTTTATTAACATGCTATCCAAGAATAGCCTTATCTGAAGTAAATTCCTGACCACTTACCTTTTCAAACTGATGTAACAAATCTTCAACAGTAAGCTTCTTCTTCTCTTCTCCACGAATATCAAGAACAACCTTACCATCCCCCATCATAACAAGTCTGTTACCATGCGTGATGGCATCCTTCATATTGTGGGTAATCATAAGTGTTGTAAGATTATTGGCTGTAACAATCTTCTCTGTAGCATCAAGAACCTTGGCTGCTGTCTTAGGATCAAGTGCTGCTGTGTGCTCATCTAATAAAAGCACCTTTGGTCGCTCAAGTGTTGCCATAAGAAGTGTAAGTGCCTGTCTCTGACCACCTGAAAGAAGACCAACCTTAGATGTAAGTCTATCCTCAAGACCTAAATCTAATATCTTAAGCATCTCCCTGAATTCTTCTGTCTCAGCCTTTGAAAGATTCGGTCTGAATCCTCTTCTCTTGCCACGTCTTTTTGCGAGTGCAAGATTCTCATCAATCTGCATAGTCGCTGCTGTACCAGTCATAGGGTCCTGAAATACCCGCCCGATATACTTGGCACGCTTATGCTCTGGAAGCGATGTAACGTCTATTCCATCAATAATAATCCTGCCGCTGTCGAGAGGCCACACACCAGCTACCGCATTTAATGTAGTAGATTTGCCTGCTCCATTACCACCGATAACTGTAACAAAATCTCCCTCTTCAAGCTTAAGTGATACTCCGTTTAATGCCACTTTCTCATTAACTGTTCCGGGATTAAATGTCTTGTGAATATCTACGATTTCAAGCATTAGCATTTCCTCCCTTCTTAACTCTCTTTGTCATATACTTGCTCTTCCAGTATGGAATTGCAAGGAACAGTGCTACAACAAGAGCTGACAACAGCTTAAGATCATCTGTTGAAAGTCCAAGACGAAGCACTACCTGAATAACTATATAATATATAATTGCACCAATTACACAGGCTACCATCTTAAGCGCAAAATTATGGAAAATCCTGTTGAACACAACCTCACCGATGATAACTGCTGCAAGTCCGATTACGATTGCACCTCGTCCCATATTAATATCAGAAAAGCCCTGATACTGTGCAAGAAGCGCGCCACTTAATGTGACAAATGCATTCGAAATCATAAGACCTAGAACCTTTGTCATGTCAGTATTGATTCCCTGCGCACGAGCCATATTGCCATTTGCACCAGTTGCACGAAGTGATGCACCAAGCTCTGTTCCAAAGAACCAATATAAAACAGCTATTGTAACAATAATAAAGATAACAAGTACAACAAGCGGATTCTTAATAGACATCTCTCTTATGTATCTTGATGAAACTACCAGTGAATATTTATCTACACTTACAGGAAGATTTGACTTGCTTCCATTGGTAGTTCCCCATCCCATAATATGTAAGTTAATAGAATAAAGAGCCAGCTGTGTAAGGATTCCTGCAAGAATAGCGGGTATTCCAAACTTCGTGTGAAGTATTCCTGTAACCATTCCTGCTAAAAGTCCTGATATAAAAGCTGCTACAAAAGCAAACCATGTCGGATATCCGTTGATAGTAAGGATTACACATACTGCACCACCAGTACAAAGAGAACCATCTACTGTAAGGTCGGCTATGTCAAGTATCTTGTATGTAATATATACGCCTAATGCCATGATGCCCCATATCATACCCTGTGCAACTGCACCTGGCATGGAGCTCATAAGCCCTGAAATAAATTCCATAAAAACCTCCACCTACTTCTATTCCTCGATAGCTTCATAACCATCTGGAACTGTAATATTAAGCTGCTCGCAATTAGCTTTGTTGTATTTCTTTGTAACCTTTGGCGCATACTTCACTGCCATATTAGATACGTCCTCACCATTTACGAGGATATCGTATGCCATCTCACCAGTTGTGTATCCAAGGTCATAGTAGCTGATACTAAGTGTAACAACACCACATCCCTTACAGATACCTTCCTCACCAGCAACTACAGGTACACCAGCTGGAAGAACAACATTTGCAATAGCTTCTGTGTTCTGAGCTGCAGTATTGTCTGTTGGAATGTAGATTACATCGCATTTATCACATGCAGACTGTGTAACAGAAGTAACATCATTACTGTCTGTAAATGCAAACCACTCTACATCATATCCATAATTTTTCAAATACTTCTCAACTTCTGTACACTGGTATACAGAGTTTGGCTCTGCTGTACAGTATAAAAGACCAACTTTCTTAGCATCCGGGAACAAATCATTGAGCATAGCTGCCTGCTCATCAAGTGGTGCAAGGTCAGAAGTTCCTGAGATATTGTTTCCTACTGTTCCGTTCCAATCTGAAATCTCAAGTGCTGTAGCATAATCAGTTACAGAAGTTCCAAGAACAGGGATATCTGATGTAGCTGATGCTGCTGCCTGAAGTGGAGCTGTAGCATTTGCAAGAATAAGGTCAACATTACTTGATACAAATCCATTTACAATAGTTGCACAGTTAGTACTCTCTCCTGATGCATCCTGATAATCAAACTTAACTGAATCACCAAGCTTCTCTGTGAGGGCATCCTCAAAACCCTTTGTCGCTTCATCAAGTGCTGGATGCTGTGTCAGCTGGCAAATGCCTATATTGTATACCTTTCCATCGGATGATGCTGCATCTGACTTCTGTGTTCCTGAATTAGAACCTGAATCCCCGGAACCACATGCCCCGAGAGTCACAGCCATAGTCGCTGTAAGTAAAAGTGCAAGTAATTTCTTCTTCATATATTATTCCTCCTAGAATATGTATCGCTTTAAAGCGTAAAAAGTTATCACTTTAAACGGTAAAAGCGTACTATTAAAGTATACGCACAACATATGAAAATGTCAATTAATGCACTATATTAACTGTGGAAATATTACTGTTCACACCTAACAGTGTGACCAGCAACGATTACAGCCCATTTAAAATGCCTCTACGAGGCAGGGGCTGTAATCACACAATAATTAACACTATGGCACATAGCTTGACAGCGCGGTGTCAAGCTTGCGTCTGAACAGTAACTACTTGGAAACAGGAAATTCCAGCGTAACATAAAAATCTTTATTGTCGAGGTGGTACAGCATTTTCCCGCCCATGCGATCCATCATAATACTTACATTCTTAAGTCCGATTCCTGCACTTTCAAGCAGCTTCTTCTCTATGCACACACTATTGCTTATCTTAACAACCGCTTTGCCCTTTGGATATGAAGTCTCAATAATTACAGGCTTATTTACATCTGCATATTTGCAGATATTGTCTGTAATATTGTTGAAAATTCTTCCCATAAATCCGCTGTTGACGGATATATCAACCTTTTCCCATTTCATCTTCCTGATATCGACAGAGTAACCTTTTTCGGTTATAACGCCGTACATTTCAGACAGATAATCGCCTATAGCATACTCTATCTCCTGCGCTTCATTCATCACAATATCATCTTCTGTACTGGCAAGTGAAAAATCAAACATCTGGTCTGTTAGTTCTTTAATTTCCTTTGCTTTAGTCTCAACAATCTCAATATGTTCAGTAATTGGCATTCCGTTTTCATTTTCCATTTTGATAATCTCAATAAAAGATAGAAGTCCTGTCAATGGAGTTCTTAGATCATGCGCCATATTACCCATCAGATTATCTTTCTCTTTCCTTGCTTCCTGCTCTCCCTCCTCGGCGGTGTGAAGTCTTCCAAGAATATCTTTAAGCAATTTCCTTATTCTTATAAATATCAGTAGAACACATACGATTGCTGAAACTGCAAGATCTCCGCGTATAAGATATTTATAAAAATCATCTAAATAACTTGCATATATATACACGTCCGCTTCCATATCTGTAAATCTAACCTTATAGTGAAACGGCTCCGTCCATCTATAATCATACAATTTTTTTGTCTGTACAATTAACTTATCCATATTAGACACTTCATATAGAGTCACTCCATCAGAAGATAAACTAAAATGAGCAATTTCATTAGAATCTATCCAATTGCGCATTTTTTCATAATCTGATGTACTTACAGAATTATTGTATACATACCTTTCAAACTCTTCAATATATGGCCTTTCACTATCATATATATAATCTGTCATAAAAAAATAATTACTCAGATATCCTTTTCCAATATAATAAATAATTCCAAAAAGTATGCCCGCAATGCCAATCGCTATTAATGCTGTACATGTGATTTTTTTTGAAATAATTTTATATTCATCCCTCAAATTTATATCCCCTTCCCCATACTGTTTTGATATAAACATTTCCACCAGCTTTTGACAATTTCACTCTGAGATTTTTAATATGTACCATGATTGTATTTTCAGAATTCTTAATAAACATTTCATCCCATATCGCCTCATAAATTTCCTGACCTGAGAAAACTTTATTGGGACTAGATATCAAAAGCTTAATAATCTGATACTCTTTTTCTGTCAGTCTGACCTGAATACCATCCACTTCCACATGATTTCGCTTTGTATATACCATTACTCCAGCTTCTTGTATTACCTCATCCTGATCTTTTGAATCTTTTTTCTCAATATTGTATATAAGATGACGTCTTATAAGCGCATTAACTCTTGCTATAAGTTCTTTATTTGAAAAAGGCTTGACGAGATAATCGTCCCCACCAACTTGAAGTCCTGTTGCAATATCGTTATCGGATGATCTTGCAGTAAGAAACAATATTGGCACATTGGAAATTTCACGTATTTTCTTGCACACCTCAATTCCAGACATTCTAGGCATCATGATATCTACAATAATAAGACTGCATGTATCATCAAACATATTTAAACCATCTACTCCATCAACAGCTTCTAAGACACAATATTTCTGCATCTCCAATAATATTTTTAATGCCCTTCTTGTCGTTACATCATCCTCTATTACTAATATCCTTTGCATATTTAACCTCATGTTATTATCTATTCTCTCTCGCCTATTATCGTCCAGCCAAATTCACCTTTTTCTGGATCAAAAATTTTATTAAGTTTTCCAGATTCTACATTATAACAATAAAGACATGTTTTATTGTCCTTATACAAGCTAAAATAATAATTTTTTCCACCATCTATTGTCTTCCATCCAGATGAATTCGGATAAATATTATCTATTTTCTTAGCTTCTGCACTATCACCATTAAACTTAATATCATAATAAATATCTTCGATATCCGATGTATTGTCAACCAAATGAGTAACTTCTGCTATACACTCATTCTCAGAAATCTGTGTAACATATGACACCTGATCTCCGCCCTTCAGATTTAACATATATATACGCTTAGGATCTTTCACTAACGATTTAGACACAATTGCTATATAAGTCGGCATAGATTTCTCACCACTTAATACTTTTTCAGAATATGACTCTTCATTATTTACATAAGCACAAACAATCTCCCCTGTGCCTGGATTATACTGCGCTGACACAGGTGCAAAACTATATATATTTTCTTCATTATTTGCTTCAAACAGATATGATAATTTCTTTGACTTTACATCAAAGATAGCTGGATTTTCAAAATGCTCTCTGCTCTCAGACATGCCAAGCAATTGATTTGGTCCAATAATGTTACACAGTTCAAATGATTCCAAATCCATTTTATTAAGAAGAACCTTTTCCTTAGTTTCAAAATCATATTCCCAGATTTCTGTATACGATGATTCTCTGCCTGTGATTATTAAATCAGAATAATATGCTTTATTGTTGCTTTTTGAATATAGCGCACCTGCATGTTGGGCATCATCAGGAATATGCAACGCTCCCTTTTCCTCTAATTTTTGTTCTTCAATATCATAAGAATACATTATAGCATCTTCATATTCAGGAAATTCTGTTTCCTCTTCTTTATCTTTGTAATATGTAATTGAGATATATGGTTTAAACGATTCCTTTTGATTTTCACTCTTTTGCGAATCTGACTTTTGATTCTCCACGCTACCAATATCTCCGCATGCAGTTAAAAATAAACTCAATGCTAAAATTGAACTCAATACTCGACTTCTTTTTTTCATAAAATTCAATCCTTCCTTTATACTTTTTCAAATCCTCTTCCAAAATTATATCTTTATATCACTAGATATCTATGTCATTATAATATCACAGCTATTTGTAGAAGTTTCTGAAGAATTCTTAAGTTTTCCAAAATAATGGGGCGTGTGAAAACCAAAATTCTCACACGCCCTTAGTTCACTAAATGACCTCAAATTGAAAGATAACCTGCAAACTAGCCAGAATTAAGTCTATTGATCTTCCTCCACAATTGAATAACCAACAACATGACCTTCCTCATCTGGATTTCCTGCTAATATTTCAGTAAGTTTTCCTGAATCGACATCATAATGATATAAACCATTTTCTCCACCATTAGAACCCAATAAATAATAACTTTTTCCTCCATCTATTGTTTTCAAATCACTTGCATCAGGATATGGATAATCTATTCTCTTTGCTTCTGACTTATCACCATTAAATTTAACATCATACAGTCTGTATTCCATTTTTTCCTCTGTACCTCCATTATGAAATACCTCAACAAGACATTCATTCTTTGAAAGCTGTGTCACCCCTCTCACTTGATCATGTGTATCAAACTCCATGGAATAAATTCTATTTGAATCCTTTACCATATCGCGTGATGCGATTGCTATATATGTGGGTATTTTCTTTTCCCCGGACAAATATTCTTCACTATATGATTCTTTTTCATTACGATAAGCACATACTATTTCATCTGTTGCAGAATTATACTCTGCATCAACCGGACCGCAACTATATAGACCTATCTCTTCTCCATTCACCTCATTCATATAGGTAAATTTCTTTGTATTCAAATCAAAATATGCAGGTAAAATTGGATGATCCATAGTTAGTGCCATAACCATAAGCCTATCATCTCTCATAAGTCTTATGCTATTATATGACCAATTTTCACTTTCAAGCAATTTACTCTTTCCTGTTGAAACATCGTATTCCCATATTCCATCATTGGATGAAAGATCATTCTCTTCCACTCGCGCAGAATAGTACACCTTGTTATTTTTCTTCGAATATACAGAACATGCATACTGTGAATCATATGGTATTACACATCTTTCTTCCAGTTTGCCCTCATCGATATCATATGTATAAATTGCCATTTCACGAGTTGTAAAATTGTCTGGGTTATTTCTTCCATATGTTATTGAAATATATGAGTGTGTCTTTGTTTCGTCTGATTTCTGATTGCTCTGCACCTGTGTATTCTGTGAATTCTCCAAAGTATTACTTTGGTCTTTTCCGCATGCAGAAATGCAACTCATCATCCATATTAAAATAAAAAAAACAGAAAGTAATCTTCTAATTTTCAGTACATTATTCATACTCTTATAATCCTTTTAATCCAATTAACATTCACTAATACTGCACTGCATCATGTGAGATTTTTCCAGAATATACATTATCTATATTTCCATTAGTAGTAATATATTTTATAGGATTTGTTTTTGAACTTGACCATATATCTAATATTGCTTTAGGTAATGAGCCAACATCATATTTTTGATACGTATGTGACTTTTTAGCATATGTATTTTCTGCTGTGATTTCGGTTCCACCTTTTACATCATCATAATTCATTTTTGTGGCACAATCTCCTGATACCAGTTTACGTTTCCCTGCTTCTCCATATTCGCCAGTATAATATGTAATTCTACCTGTTCCCGTAATTTTTTTACCATTTGCACTGCATTTCAAAACACATTTCTGATTTTTTCCCGTATCATAATTATAGTATTGTCCATATGTTATTGATTCACCAGCTTTTAGTATTCCAGATTTTACTCTTGCTTTTGATGGGACTGACAATTGATATACATCTTTAGTTCCTGGAACTAATTTGTAAACATTCTGTATAAATCCGTGTTGATCGTATACTACCTTCGTATTCGGTTCAGCCAGCATTTCATCCGAATAATCACTCTCCCCCACAGCCTTAATATCAGCCCTGTTGGTCATCTCCTGATCCTCAAGTTTGCCACCTTCTATAACTTCGTAATTCAGTTCATCATCATAAATAATGACTGAATTAGGCTGCATCCATGTTGGCATGTACGATTCATTTTCTACGCTACTATCACCAGCATATACTACTGTTGATGATGCCAACACACTCGCTATAATTAACATTGTTAATACTCTTTTCTTCATAAATTGCCTCTTTTCCTAGCTACCAAATAGCTATGTTCTCTTTTCAAATTCTTCTAAAGTTTTGCTTCGTATAGATTTCCATACATTTTATCATTAGACGTCTATGTCATTATAATATCACAGCCGTTTGTAGAAGTTTCTGAAGAATTCTTAAGTTTTTCAAAATAATGGGGCGTGTGAAAACCAAAATTCTCACACGCCCTTAGTTCACTAAATGACCTTAATATCTAACTTTCCTTATTCACTTCGTCATTTACGTTGTTCTTGTCATATATCTTTAACAGGAAGAACGCAACCACTGTTGCAAACACCCCAACTACTAATCCAACTATAATTGAATTTGCATTGATTATAGTTGAAAGATAACCTGTAGACAACGCTGAAAAAAATACCACCCATAAAATATCAAATTTCCTGATTTTCATATTATCCTTGTATGATTATATACTAATAATCATACCTCCCTTCTTTTGCATTTTATATAGATGCATATGTAATTATAATACCATAGTTATTTGTAGAAATTTCTTAAGATTTCTTAAATCTACTACGAAAAATTCTGTTCTTCAACCAATTTTTCTTTTATTCTTTCAAACTCATTTCCCCACATCTGTTCTATCTCATCCGCAGAATATTGTTTATCATATTTTTTCTTATACTCCTCTTCAATATCTTTTACATAATTTTGTATTGGAAAATTCATCTGATACACCTCATACTCATATTGCCAATATTCACTTTCCCCACCATACGCAGAGCATATATTGTTATATTCTTCATCAGACAAACATGACTTCAATTGAGTTTTTAATTCCTTAAGATATTCTTCTATCTCTTCCTCCGTGACCGAATAACCATTTTTTATAGCTTCAACATACAATGCATTTCTTTCACGTGCATATTCTTCTGCACTTTCACTATTTTCTCCACTTCTATTCAAATCATAAAATTTCTTATATAACTGCACTTCCTGCCTGGTTATTATTATATTTTTTCCAACTTCAAATATTTGTTTTTCAGGTATTTTTCCAACCTTACTTTTCATATCTGCTTTTAACGAAAAGTATTTGTTTATATTACTAAACTTATTAATATGATTTTTATTTGCATACTTCATAAATTCAATTTCTTTATTCTGATTATCCCCCAGAGTCCCCTCTGCATTGACTTCCGCACCAAAATATAACATCACTCCCATAGCAACCAATATAACTAACGAATAGATTTTTTTCATAAAATATGACCTCAAATTTATTTTTATACTATGATAATTGGATCCTTCTATTACTAATAGTCAGACTCGGTTTCGTGGTTGCATACACTGTTTTCCATAAGCATATTCTAATTCTATCACACCTGTCCTGTAAAAATGCTTTCCTTGCATATTACTGCGACTTTAATGCAATCCCAATTAACCTATCCGTCTGATCTGCCATAAAAAGCGGAATATTAAGTATATCCCCATCCAGCTTCAGGTTATCCATTGAAAACCGAATGCGGAGTCTGACTTTATCCGAAAATAATTCCTTAAATTTTTTCAGACTTTTACTTGTTGTATTAGCCTCTGATTTGACCTCAATTGGAAAAATATCATTTTCTCTCTGAATCAGAAAATCAACCTCATAAGGTGGGTTTGTCTGTGTCCAGTACCGAGGAACCACTTCAAACTGTGTGATCAGTGTCTGTAGAACAAAGTTTTCCGTCAGTGCTCCCTTGAATTCTGTAAAAAGCCGGTTTCCTTCCCCAAAAGCTGTAGGTGCAAGTTGAGAAAGTCTGCGCAACAATCCGACATCTACCAAATATATTTTAAATGCTGACAAATCATCATAAGCAGCAATCGGAAGTCCCGGAGCTGTGCTTCGGTAAATCTTGTGAACGAGTCTGGCATCAACCAGCCATTGCAAAGCATCTTCATATTCTCTGGCTCTTGCCCCAGATTTTACAACTTTGTATATGAATTTTTTATTTTCCCGAGAAAGCTGGGAAGGAATTGATTTCCATACCAGCGAAATTTTGGGGAATTCTTTTATATCCGGGTGTTTTGCGAAATCGCGCTCATATGCGCCAATGATTCCGGAAAGAGATCGTTGCATTGCCTCTGTGTCACGGTTTTGCGTCCACATCAATACCGATTCCGGCATGCCGCCGGTTACATAATACATTTTCAACTTCTCATATAATGGATGAAGAAAAGCATCCGGTATAGGCTCAATGGTATCAACACTTTCAATATATTTTGCCAGATTTTCGTCACCATTTGCGACCAGAAATTCTGAGAAGGTCATTGGATCGATCTGCATAAAATCAACCTTTCCGACAGGAAAAGACGAGGGTTTGGCAAGTGTGATTCCAAGCAATGACCCGGCACAGGCTATATGGTATTCCGGGGCATTTTCGCAAAAATATTTCATGGAATTAATTACTTTCGGGCAGTCCTGCACTTCATCAAAAATAATCAGTGTTTTCTCAGGAACTATTTTTTCCCCGCTGATAAGCATCAGGTTCTGCAGGATACGGCTGACATCTTTGGTTGTTTCGAAGAATTGCTTGTAATCCTCATTTTCATCGAAGTTAAAATATGCTGTATTTTCGTAATATCTTCTTCCAAATTCTTTGAGTATCCATGTTTTTCCAACCTGACGGACACCTTTTAAAATCAACGGCTTTCTGTAAGGAGAATCTTTCCATTTTAAGAGTTCATTTAAGATTTTTCGTTCCATAAAGTCCTCCAGTCACATTTTTATACATAATTATGTGTTTTCTATCACACTTTTATTATAAATTGATGTTTTATGAAATGCAAGATAAGAAAATCAATATACTTTTGGGCAAACGAATTCAAATTCTTCACCAGAAAATCGGCTATAATAATTGAAATTATAAGTGATAACTTCTCCAAATACAATTGACATTGCATATCTATCGCCTTACCAGCTCTCCCCGTCATAGTAAGTGGATTCTTCATCAAACAACTCCTGTACCTCGTTTAAGTTCTTATTGCGCTCGGCTGTTCCATCCGACTGATTGTTCATAATCTCATCCACTTTCGACTTGCTCTCATCGCTTTGCTTATTTTTCTTATCATTATCATCCTGCTTATTGTCTTTGTTATTATCGTCAGAATCATCTGATTCCTGCTGTTTCTGTTTCAGTTCGTCTTCTATATCACACAGTTCTTTGTACAACTGCGTTGCCTGCTCGCTATGACCATCTCCGTCACTTTTTGCGCAATCCTTCTCTGTCAGAATATCCTTTGCCTCATCTATGATTTGAAGTGCCGATGGTATATCTTCTTTTGACAGTTCATCCATATCAATCTGCGCAATCATTGCAAGCACAATATTAATCCTGATACTACACTGTTTATTGTATCCGCTGTCATTATAATGACTGTGCGGTGGATTCTTTCTCAACGCCTTATTGTAATAATCAATTGCCTGCTCATAATCACTTTGCATATAACATTTGTTGCCCATATTATAGTCATCGACATACGGCTGCATGAATCCAAACACTGCAAAAATATTATTAGTATAATTTCCGCTATTATATTTCTTTATGTCAATCTGGTTTGAGACATATGCCACTACCAGACATCCTTCTAAAATAGATAAGACTATTGTAATTATTAATATTGCCTTTTTCATATCTTCCTCTTAATCACTAATGCCTTGTTTTTGCCATAAACAAATACCTATACTCAAATATGAGAAGCAGTAAAAAAGGAATCACAAACACAAAGTAAATGTCCTTATATCCTGCTGCCTTTTTATCGGTATTTGTCCTTTTTGCATCCTTAAGCATATTCTTCACTACCTGGTCCAGACCATCTTTTGTATTCATATTAACGTAGGACACATCCAGATCTCTTGCTATCTGTTTGAGGTTACTTTCATCAATCTTCGAGACAGCGTCCGTGACAAAATCCTCTGGGTCTTTTACTGTCTCCGGCTTACCATTTTCCCAGTCATCAACCTCCATGATTCCACCCTTGGATGTACCGTATCCGAGTACAGCCCCAGCATCAATGTACTTTGATAATTCATTAAATGATTTAATTGTCTCGCCCGAAGTATTCTCTCCATCACTTATGAAAAAAACAGCTACCTTACCACCATTTTCTTTAGCCTGTTTGCACTGTTCAAGCGTTATGTCATACCACATATTCAGTGAGCTGCCTCTTGCATACATAGAGTTCAATGGCGCGATAGAATTTACCGAGTTGCGCACAAACTGCTCATCATTTGAAAACGGCATAAGCAGGTGCGCAGCATTATCAAATGTGACAACTGAAAATCTTGCTCCCTCAAAATCATCTATAAGCTTTGCGCAATCCTCTTTTACTCCATCAAGTCTCTGTGCGTTTCCATTGTAATCCTGCGCAACCATACTAAGTGTATTGTCTATTACAAAGACAACGTTCATATCTATTTCCGGCTTCTGGTATGTAGCATTTTCATCAGGAACCATTATCCTTAGATTCACAATAAAAAGTAATGCAACAGCGATTACCTGTCTGATATATGGTGCCGCCCCTTTTCGCTTAAGCAGCAGACATGCAGCACATATTATTGCCATAAGCCAAATTGGTATGATTGGATTAATTATCATATAAGTTCCCTTCCTGATTACATTTTCAAAATCTTTGATGCCGCAAGCTGCATGACAAAGCAGATTGCAAGCATTATGACTGGTACTTTTACAAGAGGTATTTCCTTTGTTATTGCCTTCCCTTTTACAAGGCTCCTGGCCTGCTTGCTGATATCATCTACTATTCCGTCCATCGTACCTGACTCTTCCTGTACATAGAACTTGCCGCCAGTCTTATTCACCGCACTTTTCATACTTTCCATATTATCATCTGACATATTATTTGTTCCGATACCATACACAGTCACTTTCTTGTCGACACACAAATCAGCAGCCGCATCCATTGTAAAAACAGGCGTTCCTGCAAGGTCATTATCCGTGGAAAGAATAACTATCCTTGTTCTATCCTCACCTAAATCCGGGAAATCACATGCTGCTGTTGCAAGTCCATCACCAATCAGAGACGAACCTCTCTCCTCATTGCCTACCAATGTGCCATCGAGCAGGTAATGCATCTTGTACATCCATTCTGAATCCAGATCCGCGTCCAGATCCGATGCCGCTCCGATACTATTCTTAATCTCATCAAGAATCTGCTGCACATACTCATAGTCATCCGTAAGCGGACAGATCATCACTCCAGATGTATTGAAAATCACGATACCGAACCTCTCTCCCTTTAACTGACTTACGGTATCCTGAAGTCTGCCGACAAGACTTTTGTTCAGCTCATCAACAGACGAAGAAATATCCATGCACAATATAATATCCCTTTTATATTCATCCTGTTTCTCTTTGCTTATCGTATACGGTCTCGCCATAAGTATAAATGACAGCAGAATAGCGGCAAGCAATGTAACTGCCATTATTCCACGCATCACTTTGTAAATGCGCATCTTCTTTTGAAAATAAGCGGATTGTTCTACGCCATACATGCTTGATATCTTCTTGCCATCTTTATATCCGCTTTTTCTGACAAAAGTTAAGGCTGCAAGTATCACAATCACAACAATTCCAATATACAATATAGCCTGATATTTTAACTCCATCTCTCTATCGCCCTTTTTGTTTTTTGAATAGATGCCATAGCATCACCTACAGAATCTGGTGCAAACTCTGGTGCATAATACTCCTCTATCAGAGTCTGTAATAATGGCATATTTAACCTCTTAATATCCTGCAAAGTATAGCTTAACACTTCTATTCCTGTCACCTCATACACAAACGCCCTTATACACACACTCATTTTCTGGTATGCGTCTCTTGTCGATATCTGCCCGCCTGCCAGCGCATTTTCCAACTGCGTCAGCTGCATGATAAAGTTTCGCTTTATCGACATAATATCCTTCGGTCTTTTTATCTCTATCTGCTTTTGTCCTGTAGGCTTTTTACTTCTTAATCGCTTTCGTAATAATGGAACCATCAGTATGCTTATGCCTATCAGCACCAGAATTCCTATCACTACCATTGGCAGGAATGCATATGTAAATGGTTCCTGCAGATTCACTGTTACTTTCATAATTCCTCACACAATTTCTCACATACTCATCACTTTAATTATTTATAATCACATGTCTATCGCTGCAATAGCTTTATGATGTTTTCGTCCAGATTCTCGATATCTTCTATGGACGCTGTCGCTATGGCATATTTTTTTAGCTTATTGTCACACGACTGCTGCATGCTGTTGTACCTGTCAGTCTGCATATTGAGAAGTCTCTTGTCATCTGCAAAAAATGATGGAAGATATTCCTGCCTGCTTACGTCAAATATCCGCGCCCCACCAAGCAGGGCACTTTTTACATTTATCGCAAGGACATCATTCTGTATCAGAAGACGCTTCAAAGTGGATTCTCTTATCTCATTAATTCCCTCTAAATCAGTGACAACCACAATAATCATTCTTCTCTTTATATTCTTTCCTATATAATCAAGAACCACATCCAGATTGGAATTATTGCTTTGATTTACAGCTCTGTAATAGCCTTGCAGTATGCTCTCTACATGTACCAGACCTGTTCTAAATGGAGTACAGTTTATCGAGGTAGAATCTGTGCCCTCTTTTATCATATTGATAGCATACGCCGCGCTTATATAATCTCCATTCTGATTTACGAGATATGCAAGTGTCCCTGCTCCCATCAGTCCAATTTCCCGCTTTTCAAACAGCTTATCTGTATCCGCAAGCATTCTTCTGTTGGTATCAAGCACAAGCATGATATTGTGCTTCTTCTCGGCTGTGTACTGCCTTACTAAAAGCTTCTGGCTTCTCGCAGATGCTTTCCAGTCAATGTCCTTGACATCATCACCCGATACATAATCTCTTATATCCTCGAAGTTCATGCTTCTTCCCTTATAGATAGATTTGTATGAACCATCGAGTATTCTGGTTGTCATTTTCTTAGTGTGTATTCTTTTATAATTCTTGAGATTTCCTTCAATTTTTGTCACATAGTTTAATTTCATGGTGTATGAACAGCTCCTATTATTGCATCAATTATTGTCTCTTCCTTTATTCCATCTGCAATTGCTGCAAATCCAAGCATAATTCTATGCCCCAGAACAGAGTATCTCATCGCCTTTACATCATCCGGAGTGCAATAGCTTCGTCCGTTCAATAATGCAACCGCTTTTGCCACTTCCATAAATGAAATTGCCGCTCTGGTACTTGCTCCCATCTCCACATACTGTGCTAATTCCGGACGCAGGATTTTGTCAGTGATACGTGTTGCCTGTACGATGTCAACAATATATCTCTTGATTGAATTATCCATGTACACTTTCCTACACAAATCCTGTATAAAAAGGATATCTTCGAGATTTACTACTGAATGACTCTCTGCAAATACATCATTCTCTATTCTGTTTAATATCTCAAGCTCCGCTCCTGCATCAGGATATGTCAGCTTCACTTTCAAAAGAAATCTATCAAGCTGTGCCTCCGCAAGTGTGTATGTTCCCTCCTGCTCGACAGGGTTCTGGGTTGCGATTACGACAAATGGCTTTGGCAGATCATAATTAACACCACCTATTGTAACTTTTCTCTCCTGCATGGCTTCAAGCATGGCACTTTGTGTCTTCGAGCTTGAACGGTTAATCTCATCAAGCAATAAAAAGTTCGCATTTACCGGTCCGATATTATTCTCGAATGTATTTGTTGTCATATTATAAATCTGGGTTCCAATGATATCACTTGGAAGAAGATCGGGTGTGCACTGCACCCTTGAGAATTTACCACTTATGGCATCTGTCAGAGCCTTTGCCGCTGTGGTCTTCGCCAGACCCGGCACCGACTCCAACAATATATGTCCATTAGTAATTAATGAAACCATAAGTGAATATTTCAGATATTGCTGTCCCACGACTTTGCTGTCGAGGTATCCGTTAATTTTATTAAGAATTGTAAGTGACTTGTTTAAGTCTTCGTTTGAAATCTGTGTCTGCATATTATTCCCTTTCTGTTATTACGTAGCTGTATTTATAGCTATGTCTTATAGCTGCTGGCTATGTCTTATAGCTGCTGGCTATATCTTATAGCTACTGGCTATGTCCTATAGCTGCTGGCTATATCTTATAGCTGTAAGCTCTGTCATTTGATACCTACATTAATAACACTGCGTCAAGGGATAAAATGTTGCAGTTTAATTTAAAATTATTTGTTAGTTTTATTTCTGATGGATATACAAATCTCCATTTTCATACTCTTCAATAATCCAAGTATCATCACCATTTATCTGTATATATGATGAAACTTTCTGATTCGAAGATTCTTTAACAATATTATGTGTGTCAAGTGCATCTGACAGCTCCTGTTTAGCTGCATCATCTGCCACTTTGCCATCTATCATCACCATTGCATTGCCAGATAGCGCCGCTTCCACTGCATTCAAATCAACATCATCAGAGGAGCTGTCTGCTTTAAAATGATATGACCACTTCTTCTTACCGACATCATTGTCTTTGTTATCACCTGCAACAACTTCTACACCACTATTAAAATTGTCGTCTCCTCCGCTTTTGCTCAAAGAATTACCAACTATACCATAAACTCCTGCGCCAATCAAAAGAACTGTACACGCTGCAGCAACTGTTCCCACCACCTTATGTCTCTTACGATATTGTATAGCATTCGATGATGTCTCCTCACGAACTGCTGCTGACAAACGTGCTTTAAAATCCTGACTTGGCTTTATATTATCATTTTCAACTCTAAACTCCTGTGTAAACTCATCCCATTTGAACATATACATCAGCTCCAATCAATTCTTTAAGCTTTTCCCTGCCTCTTCGCAGATATGAACGGACCGTTGCTGGTTTCGTCTTCATAATCTCTGCAATCTCTTCCGTCTTCAATTCTTCATAATAATGAAGCAAAATCGCAATTCTATATTTCTCTGGCAATTTTAAAACATATTCATATGCACTTCCGAAATCATAATTATCTTCGTATGCCTGCTCGGTAATATTGTCCATTCCCTGGGTTCTGTTATTCCATATAGAGGAAAGGATGGTGTTGCCCTGATTTACCTCGACACGAAGCAGCCATGCTTTCAGATGCTCTTCACTTTCAAATGTCTTTCCCGTTTTTATCTGCCTGATCAGACGAAGAAAAGTCTCCTGAACAATCTCCTCAGCGTCAGGGACATTCTTCATCTTCATCACTGCAACTCTATATAACATATCTGTATATTTTTGTACTATGTCATCAATCTGATAACTAACATTTCCACATGTAACTAACATTTCTACTCCTAATCTGCAAGTAACATTTCAAATACAAGTTCAAAACACTGCACATCTTAGGATAATCTATTTTTGTAATAATTACAAGTTATTAAAGAAGTGATTATTCCTTTTCCAGATAAATCATACCAAACCAGTATCCACCTGTTATATTTGTACCAGCCTGCTTTGCCGCTTCCCGTGCTATCGAATTAAATTCACTCTCACTGAGATCATAATCTGTTCTAAGTGTAGATGCCTGATTCTCTTTAATTTCGTCTGCAAGTTTTGAAGCTATTTCATCCTTTGAGAAGAATTTTCCATTAATGTGGTAATATTCTTTGTCATCAGATACTGCTGCATAATCACTGACATTGCCATCAAGTACAAACTCATCACTCTGTGTAAGTACACCCATTGCTGCATCATCTGATAGATTGAGTAACCCATTTTTCAGATAATCACTATCATTATTTGTTGCATCAACGATGCACCACTGTCCATCAATTTTAACTTTGTTCCATGCATGAGGTGATGAACCTTCAAGCATTCCTGTTACTATTCTGCTCTCAAGACCTGCTGCGTCTGCAAGTAATTTGAAATCTGCAGCATAACTTGCACAAACACCAACTCCATTTATCAGGATTCCATATGCTGTAAAAGAATCATAGAACTCTTTATCAACGTTGTAGAAATCATATGATTCTGCATTCTCGCAGGCTGCGTCATCATATACTGCGTTGTCACAGATATAATCATTGATTGCCATTTCTTTCTCTAAGTCAGACATTCCGTCTGTGATAATAGATGATATAACCTCATCAACCTTAGCCTTTACTTCCTGTTGTTTCTGTGCTGTTGTCTCTGGATCATAATCATATCCTACATAAAGAATACGTGAATTTGAATCATACTCCAGTGTCCTGATTCCGAGTATTAACGGATTCTGATTCTTTGCTTCATAGAAAGCATCTAATAGTTCATCACTGTCGGCAGACTCCGGGAAACTGCTTACATCGATTGCGCTGACTGTCTTAAGCATCTGTGAACCGATGTATCGGCTAAGTTCGCTATTTCCATATACATCCGATGTATCAGCCTGTGATGGATCCTCAGCTACTTCTGGCTCCTCCGGTGTATCTGGCGTATCTGGTGTCTCTGGTGTCTCTGGTGTCTCTGGTGTATCCGGTGTATCCGGTGTATCCGGTTCACTTGGTGTGTCTGGTGTGTTCGGTTCACTTGGTGTATCTGGTGCATCCGGTGTGTCTGGTGTGTCTGGTTCCCCATCAGTAATTGTTACTTCTGGTCCTAATGTATCTCCACCTTTTTTTATCAATGAATCCTGTCGCTCTTTAATTTTTGCAAGTTCTTCCTTGTAAGTTGCTTTATCCGGATTATAAATGGTAAACTTCTGTGTGAACAAAGTTCCCACAATCTTCGCATTAACACATAGCCAGTTGACAGTCTCATTATACTCGCAGTTATCAATATCATACTCAATTACTTTGGGAACTATTGACTTATCACACATCTTTACCTGTGCTGTCGATGGAAGTTCAGACACATAATCAAGACATCCACTATTATAGGCATCTGTCTCTGAATCGGCTTCATCCCCATATGCACATTTATATGGAAGTGTTGCTCTTATTTCCTCAACTTCTGCCATGTTACTAAATGATGAAGCTCCTGATGAATTAACAGCCAGCACTCCTATATACACAGCATCATCAAATCCTTCTGTTTTTATCATACCTCCATAAAACTGCTGGTTCATTTCATATACTTCATCATAATCACCACTATTCTCATAATAGCCTTTTGCATCCTGAACCCATTCTGTCTGATCAGTTATGGTTATGACATCACTGCTTGTTCCATATCCGTATTCTTTTGAATATGGAAGTGCATATATTACATATTTCTCGGCACCCTCTACCGGTTTCCAGTATATCCTGCAGCTTCCATCATCCGTCTGAGAAAATGTAACCCTTGGCGCCTCTGGAATCTCTTCATCAATTTCAATTACGGTTATCTCAGGAGTACTCAGCTTCTTACCAGTCTCGACATCTATATATGACACAAGATAATATCTTGGAAGATTTCCCCATGTATGAGTATCTTCTGTCCACGTGCCACGAACAACCGACTTGGGCAGTGTTGCAATTTCTGCCTCAATTTCACTTGTACCTGCATACTTGCTAAAAAGTCCTACACTATAATTCCCCGGATCTATTTCTATTTTTCCGGTATCGCTGTTATATTCAGCAAAAATTCCATCTTCCTTAATCGTCAATGTAGAATCTGTATAGATTTCAAATGCATCATAAACATTCATCCTTTCTTCATTGTAATCGTCATAATCATAGCCAATATCAATGTTAATAATTTCATCTCTCTTAATTTTGATTTTATTACCACTATAAACGGCGCCAAGTGCATTACCTGCCCCCTGATTATGCTGCTGCCCACCGTCTGTATTTTTATCATTTACATTCTTATTACTGCTGTTATCTGTATCGTTGTCCTTAGTATTATCCTTACCTGGCTGTTCTTCGGCAATCTGTGTGTTCTGCCCTTTTCCATTGGTGCCATCCAGTCCAATATTATGAATCAGACTTTCGACATTTGAACATCCCGAAGTTGTAAGCATACTTGCTGCAATCGCAATTGCTATCCCTCTTTTTAATCCATTTCTCATTCTCATATTTACCTTTCTGTGTTTGAAAAATTCATCCTTCTTCTCTGGAGCGATACTAAATGTGCAATCCCTCCATAATTATTGTATCTCGAATTCGCTTTACATTAGTAATACCTGATAGGTAAAAAAAATGTTGCAAAAATTTTCAAAAAATTTTGCAACATTTTAATTATCTTTGTTTTTATTCTTTTTACTGCCAATTATATGCTTTCAATTGGTAGCACTTTGGGCTATTAATGCTTTGGAATAAGCTTCTCTGTTCCACCCATATATGGCTGAAGTGCCTTTGGTATATTGATTGAACCATCCTCATTGAGATTATTCTCAAGGAATGCAATAAGCATACGTGGTGGTGCAACAACTGTATTGTTAAGAGTATGTGCAAAGTACTTCTTGCCATCTTCTCCCTTAACACGAATCTTAAGACGTCTTGCCTGCGCATCGCCAAGGTTTGAACAGCTGCCTACTTCAAAGTACTTCTTTTGTCTAGGTGACCATGCTTCTACGTCACATGATTTAACTTTGAGGTCTGCAAGATCTCCTGAACAACACTCAAGAGTACGAACTGGTACATCAAGACTTCTGAAAAGTTCTACTGTGTACTTCCACATCTTCTCATACCATTCTTTAGACTCTTCCGGCTTACATACAACTATCATCTCCTGCTTCTCGAACTGATGGATACGGTAAACACCTCTCTCTTCAATTCCGTGTGCTCCCTTCTCTTTACGGAAACATGGAGAATAGCTTGTCAATGTATAAGGAAGCTTGCTCTCGTCATTGATTGTGTCAATGAACTTACCAATCATAGAATGCTCTGATGTTCCGATTAAGTATAAGTCCTCTCCTTCAATCTTGTACATCATGGCATCCATCTCTTCAAAACTCATAACGCCAGTTACGACATTTGAACGAATCATAAATGGTGGAATACAATATGTGAATCCTTTATTAATCATGAAGTCTCTTGCGTATGCAGTCATAGCTGAATGAAGTCTTGCAATATCTCCCATGAGATAATAGAAACCATTTCCAGCTACACGACCAGCTGCATCAAGGTCTATTCCGTCAAATCTCTCCATAATCTCTGTATGATATGGAATCTCAAAATCTGGAACAACTGGCTCTCCGAATTTCTCGTTCTCAACATTGGCACTATCGTCAGGTCCGATTGGTACAGATGGATCGATGATATTTGGAATCTTCATCATAATCTCTGTAACTTTCTCTGAAAGTTCTTTCTCAAGTGGCTCAAGTTCTGTAAGTCTCTTAGAAATCTCTGCAACTTCTGCTTTAACTGCTTCTGCCTCTTCCTTCTTGCCCTGTGCCATTAATGCACCGATCTGCTTAGATACTTTATTCTTCTTATTACGAAGGTCATCAGCTTCCTGCTGTGCCTCCCTTGCTTTCTGGTCTAATTCTATAACTTCGTCAACAAGTGGAAGTTTATGCTCCTGGAATTTCTTCTTGATATTTTCTTTTACTGCGTCAGGATTCTCACGCAAAAACTTTAAATCTATCATATTTCCTCCATAATTACTCAATATCTTTTTCTTCTTGATATTCTACCCCGAATCCCTGTAAAATGCAAGATTTCACAGTAAATTCCTGTTTACATCATTTGCAGGATTCACACTTTTGGAAATTACAACGCTTTGCACGTACCTCATTCCTATCTCAACTTAACCACAATATAAAGCAAGTATACAAAGAAAAGACAGCCGAAACTCTTATCAGATTTCTAGCTGTCTTTCATATCAGTATTACATCATAATCTATCTAATTTTGAGAGAACATTTATAACCTGCATTATCATCACCAGCATAATTTAGTCCATATTCATATGCATTCTGTGAACAATACACCACAACATAGGTTCCTTTTGTTATCTCAATCTCTCCATTTCCAACAATCACAGCTTCATATCCTGCCTGTGGTATAAATCTTGGAGCATCTGCAAATGGTTTATCCATTAGATAGACTTTCCAAACAATATCAGACAAATCCTTTGAATATATGTCTTTGTTTTGTTTCTATCTGCAATAATTACTAATATTATTGCAAACACAATTAATATAATAACTTTTATATATCTATTTTTCATGATTCTGGATTCTTATATATTTATATCCATAATGACAAATTAATTATCTAAATTTAATTCTGATTTTCTTCTACGATTTCCGTCAAACATTTTCATATACGAATCCAGCATTTGCTGTTTTTGACTTTCAATCTTGAATGTCAATTTCTTTGTCATATCCGCATTGTTCCACAAATCTCTAACCTCTTCTTCAGTCGAATACGGAACATGAGATTGTTTAACCCCTCTAATTGGCACTCCATTGTTATCCTCAATTGAAATACTCACAAAGGAATATCCATCTTGAACCGCATTAGCTTCATACTGCGAATATCTAGTATATGAATCTTTAATCATTCCCTTTATTCGTTCTTCATAATTAGGATCATTTTGCATTCGTTCAATAACAGACACATCTAGAGTTATACTGCATTGCCCCATATTTCCAAAGTTATCCCCGATCTGATTAAAACTATTGTTATATCCCAAATATACATCATCAGTATGCTTAAAAGCCTCTTGTAAATCATCCAAACGAAATGATACCCCATCAAATTCTTTGCATAGTTTTTGATAATAAGAAAGAACATCATCCCGGGTTTCTTTTTCATTATCATTAACAGCAAAAACAGCCTTTGATTTAGTACTACTCATCGCTCCTGCATATTTGTTATATCCACATCCACTAAAATTTACCTGCATTTTCATCCTCCAATAATTTTCATATCACCCATAGACCTAAATTGCTCAATATCCGCCTATATATCAAGTTACTCTTATTATATATCACAAACCAACTACGCTTTTCCACCCCTTTTGCAGAACTATGCCACATCATGCATAAATCGTCCATAACACCATTTCTACACATCATCTACATTGGTATTATAATTGAAAACTGAAATATATTATTTTCGTCCTTTATAGAATATGTCCCTTCATATTTTTCAATAACATCCTTAATATTCTCTATTCCAATTCCATGATTATTGGCATCTTGAAACTTGCTTGTTATATATTTTCCTTCTTCCTTAACTGGCTTTTGCTCATAATTATTTGATGCTGATACAATAAACCACTTAGGTTCTTTGATAAGCTTGAGTTTGATTATTTTTTTCACACCTTTTTCACAGGCTTCAATTGCATTATTGATTAAGTTTGATAATAAAATAACCAGATCCTGGTCATCAATAACAATATCCGATAAATCATTTGCCTTAACCACTAACAAGATATTTTTCTCTCCTGCCTCTATGTATTTAGAGTTTAATATTGTATTTATAAGCTTATTGTTTGTATCCATCAAATCATGATGATGATTCAATTCCCTTTGTATCCCTGATATATAACTATTCAATCTGCTATATTCTTCATGCTGGATAAGTGAAGCAATACAGTCCATATGATTTTTAAATTCATGAACTAATTTTTGCTGTTCATTATAATTTTTTATCATTGATTGGTACTTTTCTGTTTCATTTTTTCCGCGTTCCTGAATCACTTTATAATCAGCCAGCTTGCTTTCCCTCTTCAATGCATCACTCAAAAGTTCAAAAACTAATATATTCATCACTACCAGCCCACTTACAATGCATATCAGAATCAATCTCTGTCTACTACTTTCAACAACATCAAAATTAAACATCAAAGCAACAATAGTGATAATACAAAAGATAGGAAAAACAGAAAATCTCAACCATTCCATCTCAGTTAACAAATAACCAAGTTTTCTTGATAATGATTTTTTAATAATAGAAATGGCACAAAAAATCATCATCAGACACAATATTCCCATAATATAATTAAGCATTCCTGTTTTCAAAATATCTTCGCTCTTCAAACCAAAGCTATCCTGCAATATAACAAAAACCAAATATTCGATAGCTATTCCACAGCCCTGAAACAGAATTGTTAATGCAAATGATTTTCTCATTTTTGTAACATATAAAAAGTTCACAATAATTGCATTAATATAAATAATCAGCACTTGTTTTATTGCCATTTGATTCATAAAAAAATACGATATTCCATAATTTCCGATAACAAGCAGCACTTGAATACCAATATAAATACGCGTATTCATATTCTTCTTTGGCACAAAAATTCCCACAAAAAGATTTAATAAAGAAATATATATGACTGTATAAATCATACTATATATGTATTCAATCATCATATTCCCCCTTACTCATTGCAAATGCTTCCTTGACTCTTGAATATCGAGGTTTTGCAATATTCAAGCTTGTACCATCACTTAATAATAGCTTATATCTTTCAATATCCTGCGCATATCTCATATTCACAAGATAGCTTTTATGAATTCGGCAAAAACCAAACTGCCCTATTTTAGCATCTATAACATCCAGTTTTTCGTACATAGAAAATTGCCCTTTATCTCTATTTGATATATGAAAAATCAACCTATGAAGATTACTTTCTATATAAATAATTTTTGACAAATTTATTCTCTTATTTCCTTCCACAAATGAAAATTGATATTTACAATCAACCTCTTCTATTTTTTGAATAATACTATATAGACTTTCTTCAATCGCCAATTCAAATGTCTTATTATTTTTTAGTATATATCTGCTTGCATTGACCTTATATCCTTCCGTTGCATAATTAATATATGCTGTAACAAAAATCAAGTAGACCTTTTGATTATTTTTTCTAATGCGCTTTGCAGTCTCTATTCCATTCATTTCATCCATAGATACATCCAGAAAAACAATATCGTATTTTTCTACATCATCACATTCTAAATAGTCTTTGCCACTCAAGAATAAATCAATACTACAGTTATATCCTTTTTTTGTCATATATTTATATATGATTTCTTTTTCCCTTTGCAAAAATAATTCTTCATCGTCACATATTGCAATGTTTATCATCCTATTTTCTCCTCATATGTAGATATAAAAATCCATTATTATTATCAGAATAATATTCAAATTTTACAATACTTATTGCAGAAACAGTTCATATTCTACAGAAATGGTACAAACATTTAATCTCATAAATATACAAAAAGACAGCCGAAACCCTTATCAGATTTCTAGCTGTCTTTCATATCAGTATTACATCATAAGTATCTCTGTTTAATTTTCAAGAGAACCCTTATAGCATGTAACTGTAAATATTATTCAAATTTAAGTGGATACTTATCTGTAAGAGTCTTGATAATAGCTCTTGCTTCATCAACTGCTGATTCACCGCTCTTGATAAGAAGTGCAATAGCTTCTGCAACCTTATCAAAATCATCTTCCTTAAGTCCGCGGGATGTAGCTGCTGGAGTTCCAAGTCTGATACCACTTGTAACAAATGGCTTCTGTGGATCATTTGGAATAGTGTTCTTGTTGGCTGTGATGTGTGCCATATCAAGAAGCTTCTCAACCTCTTTTCCTGTAAGGTTGTATGGTGTAAGGTCTACAAGCATAAGGTGATTGTCTGTTCCGTCAGAAACAATCTTGATGTCACGGCTCTGAAGTCCCTTGCAAAGAGCCTGTGCATTCTTAATAATCTGCTGCTGATATTCTTTGAATTCAGGCTGTAATGCTTCTTTGAAGCAGACTGCCTTTGCAGCGATTACATGCATAAGTGGTCCACCCTGTGTACCTGGGAAAATTGCTTTGTTGAATTTATATTTGTCAGCTACTTCCTGGCTTGATAAAATCATTCCACCTCTTGGTCCACGAAGTGTCTTGTGAGTAGTTGTTGTGACAACATCTGCATATGGAATTGGGCTTGGATGAAGTCCTGCTGCTACAAGACCTGCGATATGAGCCATGTCTACCATAAGAAAAGCTCCAACTTCATCTGCTATTTCTCTGAATTTCTTAAAATCAATTATACGGGCATATGCTGATGCACCTGCAATAATCATCTTAGGCTTGCATTCTTTTGCTATTGCCATAACATTATCATAATCAATCACACCTTCGTCATTTACACCATAAGGCACAATATTGAAGTATGTTCCTGAGAAGTTAACCGGAGAACCATGTGTAAGATGTCCGCCATGATCTAAGTTCATTCCCATAACAGTATCTCCAGGCTTAAGTACTGCAAACTGTACTGCCATATTTGCCTGTGCACCTGAATGTGGCTGTACATTGACATATTCACATCCGAATAATTCTTTTGCTCTTTCTCTTGCAAGTTCCTCTACTACGTCTACGCACTCACATCCGCCATAATATCTGTGAGCTGGGTATCCTTCTGCGTATTTATTGGTGAGGATACTTCCCATAGCAGACATAACTGCTGGACTTACCCAGTTCTCTGATGCAATCAATTCGATGTGACTATTCTGACGATTGAATTCATCAGTGATAGCATTTGCGATTTCTGGATCAACTGTTTTGATGTCATTTAATGTGTACATATGATTCTCCTTTATATTTATTTAGAGCTTTTAATTAACTGCACTTAATTATATATGATTATATGTTATACGTGATTTTTAATCAATTCATAAATACTTATAGAATCTATAACCTATGATTCTATAACCTATAATTTCTATAGATTATTTTCTTATAATCTGCACTTTATATAGAAATAATCCATGGCGCTGGCTGCGCTGTAAATGTATTCTTGCTTGAGAGCTTCGATACAGACACCTGTATTATCTCAGGGTCCCTTATTCCGAATTTGCGGCACAAATCTGGCATAGATGCTGCAACAACAAAATCGAGTGTATATATTACAAATTCCATATTTGGATTCAGCTTAAGCAGACATTCCATCTCCTGCTCCATACTTGCTGATGCAACAAGCATTGTAACATCTGGAACTGCAAGACTCTTCATGCTTTCTTCATCTACATGGTCTATTATGGTAACATTATTAAGACCAAACTGTGCTACATTGTCCTCTAATGTCCGTCTGTCATTGGAATTGTATTCAACAGCAATCACATCTCCCTCACCATCAAGAATCGCAGCCTCAATAGCAATTGATTCCCCAGAAATAACACAGATATTCTTGCCCTCATTAATCTGCATCTTTGATAAAATAACTGAACGAATCTCGGAACCTACATATCGTACTGAACCACTTGCAAATGTCTTATTATCCATTCCAAATTTGACGGTGCTTCTCGCATTGGGATTGTGAATAAGCATCCCTGCTGATGCATTGATTCCACGGTCTATCATATTTGCGACTTTATCCTGCTTTACAGGTCCCTCTGGTTCGCTTCCATCATTATAGATAACTGTACATTCACCAAGTCCTGCATTGTACATGCGGTAAAATATATCATCATGTCCTGCCTCTGTAAAAACAAGGACATTGTGATGTGCCTCCACTGCCGGGATAAGATTCTTATTTTTCCTTGTAATATCAAGAATCTTCACATGCTCAAGGTCTACCTCCACATTATTTGAAAAGTACTGTAACCACGCAATAACATGCGAATTATTAAAAATATAGTTGTCCATTCTGCGTCCTCCCTATACATATGTTTTATATTATAATATCATCCACTATAATATCATCCACTATAATATCATCCACTATAATATGATTAATTTGTCAAAAGACATCATAGATTCATGCCTTAGTACATCGTTTCGTAAATAACTATACCAATCGCGTAGAATGCGGATTCGAGTGTGCAGGTATAAAAACGCAGGCGTAGTGGGCTACGCCAAGGCTTTTCTACCTGTACAATCGGATTTGCAGACAAGTGAATGGTGTAGTTATTTCGAAAACGATGTACTAGTAACCCATACCACACTTTAGCTTAGCATACTAATATTTTAACATAGCACCCAATGCGCTCAAAGAGAATTTTCTTCATGATGAACTTTAGAATTATTGATTGTTATACCACTCAAATCCATCACGTCCTCTTTGCTTAACTATATAAAGAGCCTTATCTGCACACTTCTCATTCTCTTCAAGTGACTCTAGCCCTCCCGATACTTCAACAATACCGGCACTGAAATGAATTCTAAAGACCGTTCCGTCTTTATCCACAAGAAAATCAAGTTCTTTGAGTCTTCTGCTAAACTCCTTTAACTGATTCTCCAGTAGTTCCTTACTTTCAAGATGTTCTATAAGGATAATGAACTCATCTCCACCAAATCTAGATACCACACCATTCTTAGCAAAAATATCCCTGGCAATCATTGCAAATTCCTGCAAGACTCTATCTCCCATTGCATGCCCGAATCCATCATTTACCTGTTTGAAATAATCTATATCAATAAAAACCAGCGCACCATCTTTTTTATTCTCTTTATGATTATTTATATAGTCATTATAGATTATCTCAAAAGCTCTTCTGTTTGCAAGCTCGGTAAGTGTATCATATGTAGACAGATGCTTAAGCATTTTTCTCTCGGAATCTGCTTTCTTGGCGGAAATAATAAACAACACAAAAAGCAAGATAATCAGTATAACGATTACTCCAATTACTGTCATATGGAAAATTCTCAGATTAAATGAAAGTGCATCATTCGGAACCCTGACAACTACACTCCAGTCTTTCATCACATCGATGTTCACAAATACCTGAGTATACTTGACACCATGCATCTTAAAGGTAATAACGTCTCCATTCTTACCGTTCTGCATCTGCTTTTCCCATTGTTCGTATGTCTTGTTCTCTGCCTCAATCTGATCGTACAAAAGCCTTGTGTTGCTCCAGCTTCCTATGAGCGAACTATCTGCGCAAAAGCATGTTATATAATTATTTGAAAAAGGATTCATCAGATATATATCCAAATTATCCTTGAGCAAATCGCTATTGGCCATCTTCTGAAAAAGTTCAAGCTCATATGTCATAAACAGCTCTCCAACTTTCTCTCCGCTCTGACGTATTGGTGCAAAAATAGTAATGACCATCTGTCCAGTTTGTTCCTGTCTGTATGGTGCTGAGAAAAAAACACCCTCCTCTTCATTTACCTGTGCTTTGAGCCCCCATTTTTCAAGTTCAGCCTCCTCATTAGCTTTTCCATATACCTTGCCATTGCTATCTATTAACCCAATACTTACACAGCCATCTACATTTGTATCATCAGTAAGACTATGGTACATTGCATCCCAATCATTTATCTTGTTGTTAGAAAGCACTTCGGCTCTTCCACCAACAGCTTCTGTGATATATGTAATAGAACTATTTATTTTCTCGGCAATCAGTCCACATATTTCATTAGATATCTCTAAATCGTGCTTATTTATCATCCCATTAAATACGACAATACTTAGCAACAGTCCTGCAATACACACCAATATATAAATACTGATTATATTCGTATTTGACTTTTTCTGACTTACAGACTTCATATCATTTACCCCTGTTACGCTTGATAATCTGCTGTATTTCATCAGACTCAAACGTATCTTTGTTTAAAACTGCAACCCCTGTATCCACAAACTTCAACTCGATATGCTGGTCATTTAAAATAGAAACTGCTGAATCCACGCTGTTGTATCCCATATCATATTGCTTCTGTAACATGATAGATACATTATACTCACCATTCTCGACAATCTGTGCCACTTCTGGTGAATAATCAAATCCAACCATCACAACGTCCTTATTGTCTATTTTCATGATTGCACTCGAAAATCCCATAGATGACGCATTGTCAGTACCAAACACACCATCTATATCCGGATACCTTTTAAAAAAGTCATCACTCATCTCGACAGCAAGTTCTTCGTCTCCATCATTGCATAGTATCTCATCAATAATCTTCCAATTTTTAGGAGCAAATTTAGTCCAATACTGACAAAAACCGGCCAATCTTTCATTAATTGTCTGAGATTCCCTTGCACCAAGCTGCACTGCTACTTTAACATCTTCGTTCTCCAAACGCCCTTTTTCTTTTAACATTCTAAGCATTTCTTTGGCTGCATTCTCTCCTGCCAGAAGATTGTCCGTCATATAGCACACATCATATTTATCTGTATTAACAATTGTATCTACTATAATAATCGGGATTCCCTTGTTATGAACTTTCTCAACCTCTGAAGACAGTTTGACTGAACTATCGGGACCGAGAATTATCGCATCCGCTCCTTGTTCCAATGCCAGTTCAATCTCTTCCTGCTGAACTTTCCATTCTGTTTCTAATGTACTTCCTGTGGCATATATATTGCAGTCCTCATCTATTCCGGCCTGCTTTGCCCCCTTGAGAAGAACCTTCCAGTAACTGCTGGTCATAGACTTCACAATCACATATACGTCAGGTCTGCCCTCCTTTATATCTGTAAGAGGTTGAAATTCCTTTACCTGCACTGTATCTGTTTCCTGTTTTTTATTATTACTTGCTGCAGTTGCAATTGCACCTGCAAACAATAAAAATAAAATAGCACAAATTGCTATTTTATGAAACCGTTCTCTCATCAATATCCCCCTAAAAAAGACTTCCTATATACTAATTATCGTACAGGAAGCCTATAATATCAACCACTTTTTAATTTCGAGGCAGATAATGTGCCCGTTCTCCACCTATATATTTAAGTCTCGTTCTTGCACAGACAACATGTGCATTGCCAAGTGTGTCTGTTGAAATCCGAAGCGGAACTGCAACATCTTTAAGATGCATTCCTATAAGTGTATCTCCTATATCGATTCCTCCGTCAGCTTTTATATGCTCTACTGCTACCGGCGATTTCAAATATTTGTATGCCATCGTAGCAAATGAACCGCCTGCTTTAGGCTGTGGAACAACATTCACCATCTCATATCCTCTTGCAATTGCTGCCTCTTTTTCAAGTATCAATGCTCTGTTGAGATGCTCACAGCACTGTGCTGCGATATAAATTCCACTCTCTTTAGCTGCCTTATATATTCCCTGGAATAAATCATCTGCAATCTCAGGCTTTGAATCTGTTCCGATTTTGCTTCCATACACTTCACTTGTCGAACAGCCTATCACCAGAAGCTGTCCCTCTTCCATTCCAGATTTTTCAATGAATTCTTTTGTAAGATTATATGCATCATCTTTAATCATAATATCATCTCCTATCACCATAAAAGAATACACCACATACTTTGTAATATCAAGTAGTGGTGTATTGTTTACTGTTCACACCGTTAGATGTGAACAGTAACGTGTATTGTTATTTACTCTGTAATTTTATCTTTTCCTAAATGAAGCTTCATTATATACCAAAGCTCTGTTGCTATAAAGATTGATGAATATGATCCACTTACAAGACCTACCATAAGTGGTAATGCAAATTCTCTAATTGATGCTACACCAAGGATGTATAAAAGCAATACCATTATGAATGTCGTAATAGAAGTATTAATACTTCTTGAAAGTGTCTGTGTAAGAGATCTGTCTGCTATTTCTGCAAGATTTTCTTTGGTTATCTTTCTTACTCCACGCATATTCTCACGGATTCGGTCGAAGATTACAATTGTATCGTTGATTGAGTATCCTACGATAGTAAGCATACATGCGATGAATGTTCCACCTACTGATATACGGATAAGTGCATATGCTGTAAGTACAACAAGTACGTCATGTGCTAATGCAATGATTGCACTTGTAGCAAATCTAAGATCTTTAAATCTGAATCTGATGTATATCAACATGAAAATACATGCTACGATAACCGCTACAATTGCATCTCTTCTCATCTCACCGCTGATTGTTGAACTGATACCCTGTGATTGGATATCCTTCTGCTCTACGCCAAACTTATCACTTAGAACTTTCTCAAGGCTCTTGCTCTGCTCAAGCGAAAGCAATGAAGTCTTAAGTACGATATTGTTTGTACCTGATACTGTTGTAGGCTGAATCTCTGACTCAGACATATTAATTGCTTTTGCAATAACTGGAACTACGTCCTTCTCGAGTTCATCTAACGTATAAGCCTTGCCCATATCTACTGTGGTTGATGTACCGCCCATAAACTCAAGACTGTAGTTAAGTGCTTTCTTTCCTGAGGCAGTGTTCACAATCAAGCTTCCGATACCAACTGCAATAACTATAATTGAAATTGCAAAGTAGATAACACGATTCTTAATGAATCTGATTGGCTTTCTCTCTTTAGCTCTACCATAGAACTTCTCGTTCTTAACACCGATTGCAAATAAAGCTCTCATGAAGTATTTTGCAACAACAAGTGCTGTGAACATTGAAAGTATGATAGAAATCATAAGTGTATACGCAAATCCCTTAACTGTACCCGAACCAAGAATCATAAGTACAAGGGCTGCAATAAATGTAGTAATCTGTCCATCTAAGATAGCTGATAAAGCTTTCTTATATCCGATATCAATAGCTGATGATACGCTCTGTCCGTCAGCGATTTCCTCCCTGATACGAGCGAATATAATAACGTTCGCATCCACCGCCATACCGATACCAAGGATAACACCCGCGATACCAGGAAGTGTAAGTGTAATCTCAAACCAGTAAACAAATGCAACTACCAAAGTGGCATATATACCAAGTGCTACTGATGCTGAAACACCAGACACACTGTACATAACAAGCATGAATACCATTACAAGTACAAGACCAATAACAGCTGCCTTAACACTAGTAGAAAGTGCCTCTCCACCGAGCTGTGCTCCTACGACATTCCACTCAAGTACATCAAGCTTTAAGTTGATTGCACCTACACGGATGAATGTAGCAAGCTTCTCTGCTTCTTCGTAATCAGCCATTCCGTTGATTACGCATTTTCCGTCACCGATAGCTGCGCTGACTGTTGGAACGCTGATGAACTTATCATCATAATAAATACCAATACTCTCATTATTAGCCAATGCATCAGATGTTGCCTCATACCATTTATCTACTGCCTCATTCTTAAGTGTAAGAGATACAACTGGCTCTTTTGAATCAACACTGCTGCTATTTCCTTCATACTCAGCACTTGCGCTCTTGATATCATTTCCTGTCATTACAATGTAATCAGAGATATCATCGATATCATAATTAAGCTTGTACTCACCGGTACTGCTGTCTCGCGAATAAATTTCCTTGCCATCAGCATCATGCTGTCTGATGAAGTAAAGAGATCCAGGACTTCCTAAATCTTCAAGAACTGCATTCGCATCATATACACCTGGGATTTCTACTGTGATACGATCATCACCAACTGCATATACTGAATACTCTGTTGTGTAGCTTGAAGCACGTTCTTCCAACTTGCTTATAGTATCTTTTACATCTTTCTGCGAAGGATTCTTGTCCGCAATCGTGTATGTAATTGATACACCACCTGATAAATCAAGTCCAAGTTTTATACCCTCAGACTCTTTCTTGTTGTCAGTCTCTTTCTGACTTGCGATTGTGTCGCTGATTATGTTTGTCGTGTAGTACCCCAAAAGTCCAAGACAGATAAGGATACCAAGGACAATAGCGACGCCTTTTCCTTTTTTCATCTTAATCAACCTTCCTATTAATTAATTTCTGCTTCAGCAGCTTTTATCATAATTGCACACTCAATACGCTTCTTCTGGAGTTCACATCCAAGATCATACGCATCTGTGATTGTACCATGAAAATTGTAAGAATTTGCTGCGCAACCGCCACTGCAATAGAACTTTGCAAAACAGTTACTGCATTTTTCTTTAGCATATACGTTGCAACACTTAAACTCATCTCTTAGCTCTGTATTCTTAACTCCATCCCATACATTGCCCATAAGGAAATCCTCATTTCCAACGAACTGATGACATGGATACAAGTCACCCCAAGGTGTAACAGCAAGGTACTCGGTTCCAGAGCCACATCCAGACAGACGCTTGTATACACAAGGTCCACCCTCTAAATCTATCATAAAATGGAAGAAATTAAATCCATTTCCCTCTTTCTTACGCTTGACCATCTCTGCTGCAAGCTTATCATATTCTTCAAAGAGCACTGGAAGATCCTCTTCCTTAAGTGCATATTCATCTGTAGGCTGTGCTACTACTGGCTCAACAGAAATCTGCTTAAAACCAAGGTCTGCAAGATGAAGCACATCTTCTGAAAAATCTGTATTAAAATGTGTATATGTTCCACGAACATAATACCTGTCCTGATTACGGCTATCTGCAAGCTTCTGGAATTTTGGAACTATAAGGTCATAGCTTCCTGCCCCTTTTCTGAATGGGCGCATTCTGTCATGGACTTCTTTTCGTCCATCAATGCTAAGTACTACATTGTCCATTTCCTTGTTGGCAAATTCCATAACATCATCATTAAGAAGTACACCATTAGTAGTGAGTGTAAATCTAAAATGCTTGTCATGAATCTTCTCCTGCTGTCTGCCGTACGCAACCAGCTGCTTTACTACATCAAAATTCATAAGAGGCTCGCCACCGAAGAAGTCTACCTCAAGATTTCTTCTGCTGCCTGAATTAGCTATAAGAAAATCCAACGCCTGCTTACCTGTCTCATAGTCCATTAAAGCTCTGCGCCCATGATATTCTCCCTCCTCTGCAAAACAATATCTGCATGCAAGGTTACAATCATGCGCAATATGCAGACATAACGCTTTAACAACTGTCTGACGCTTCTTGTAATCTATTATTCTGTCCTTATACACATCCTCTGTGAAAAGTTCTTCGTTGTCTTTTAATTCCTGTACCTCTGCGATTGCTTCCTTAATCTCGTCTTCTGGATACTTGCTCCTCAGAGAATCTACAATCTCATCGGCTGAATGTTCCTCAAACAATTCAATCACATCATATGTGACGTCATCTACTACATGTATCGCGCCACTGTTGACATCCAGGACAATATCATAGCCATTGTTCTTATATTGATGAACCACTATAATATTCCTCTCTTTCTAACTCGTTTTATATTCTTTTACCTTATCACACAAAATGACCGCACGCTATGCGCGCGGTCAAAATTCTTAA
Organism: uncultured Agathobacter sp.; assembly: GCA_934359755.1. GTDB lineage: Bacteria > Bacillota > Clostridia > Lachnospirales > Lachnospiraceae > Roseburia. Next base: position 1,670 of record CAKRLV010000005.1, on the reverse strand, counting down.
TTATGTATGACCAAATTATTTGCACTGCTCACATGTCTGGTTTCCAACAGTACATGATGTCTTACATGCTGACTGGCAAGATGTCTGGCACTCACCACAGCCACCTTTTTTGATTGTGTTCTGTAATTTTCTTGTATTTAATGTCTTTACATGTTTCATGAGAATATCTCCTTTACGTTCTTATTTGCAAATTTATATAATCCGCCTATCTTCGCTATTATATCATAGATGCGTCAGGATGAAAAGCTTTATTTTATGATTCCTATTGCAACACTGTGAGTAACCGCGGCGAGTGATCTTCCTCATAATATACAAATATTTTTCCTGCACATCCCTCAAATATAATTTCAGTACCCTTTTTTAATGTACCATTTGAAAAATTATTTTCCTCTGCCCAATTTTCAGTATCTACTTTGATGTTATATACTTTCTTCTCCTGTTTTCCTTCAAAATCAATTGCATATATCCCATCATTTCTAAGTACATATACTTTCTTGTTCTCAACTGAATATGCACCTATCTGTTCACCTTTTTTATTTGCATAAATGAGTTCTGTTGTCTCATCCTCTTTATCAAAATGAAACAATGCAGTCCTTCCCATATATCCATATCTTGGATTAACAGCTGCTGCCTGATACTTTTCTCCATACTGATATAAAAGATATGCTCCTTCATCATCAGCAACTATAGTTGACTTATTTATCGCCAATGGTTTTCTGATTTTTAATACTTCCTTCCACTCTGTTCCTAATTCACCATTTATTCCATACCATCCTCCATTCGTTGAAAATTGCATGTCCCCAATTCTGAAGTTAATTCCATCATTTAAATTTCTGGCAAAACCATATTCTGTGACATCAATGGATACTAGTTCTGGCTCTTTGTCCACTTCAATCTTATATATATCATCAGTATGATATAATTTCACAAAAGCTTCATTGTTCCTTGAAAAACCATAATCAAATTTACCTTCTTTAAAATACTCTTTCGTACTAAAATCAGTTAAATTTACTACATACAGTGCATAATTTGATTTTGCATATATCAATTGATTATCCGTAGCACACATGAATTTGGGATCAAATCCCACATTTGATACTATTTGCTTAGCTTCTGATATATTGGTAAAATCTTTGTCTATCATATATATAGCCTGTCCATCATTGTAAAATATGCTCTTACTATTATCACAGACATCTATGTATGTTCCTATATTGTCAGTAACACTTTTCACCTGACACCCTAACATTAATTCATTTTGCTGGTCAGATTTTCCTAACCGAAAAATCCCGCTACATCCTGTCAGTAGTTGTGTAGTTGTAAGTACAACAACTCCTGTCAATATAATTTTTCTCGATATTGATTTTTCAGAAATCACTTTTTCTACTTTTCTTTTTACAGCTGGCTTAATTTTCAAATTCTTAATATATGTCTTTATTTCCATTTTCTTCCCTCGTTATTTAATAAAACATATGCATTTGCAAGAGGCATATTCGTTATAACACTGTGAGTAACCGCGGCGAGTGATCTTCCTCATAATATACAAATATTTTTCCTGCGCATCCCTCAAATACAATCTCCGTTCCCCTTTTAAATGTACCATTTGAAAAATTATTTTCTTCTGCCCAATTTTCAGTATCTACTTTGATGTTATATACTTTCTTCTCCTG
>CAKRLV010000004.1 GCA_934359755.1 uncultured Agathobacter sp. | reverse complement strand
ATATGCGTCAATGAAAATCCACCTTATTCCGTGAAACTTACCATAGTGTTACATCCCTTTTTTTCAGCAATAATACCGGGAGTTTGACAATGTAACTTCATAAAAAACCTTGCGAAGCCTATAATGGCTTTATTTTTTTGTCAATTTTCTATTTTATACTTGCACATTCCACTATAATAGAAACAGGAGGTGTGCTATGAGATTAGGTTGGACAACAGGAAAATATTCTACTACATATCGAGCCGTTAAGACTGTTCGGATTAATGGTAAAAACAAAACGCAAATCGTCAGGTCTTTTGGTTCCGAAAAACATATCTGCGAAACTTACGGTGTAACCGATGCTAAAGCATGGGCTAAAGAACAGGTACGACTAATGAATGAAGCAGAGAAAGAAGATTCTGCAAAATTTAATATAGAACTTTGTGCAGGAACAGATCTTGTTATGAATGAGCAGCGACGCTTCAACGGAGGATACCTTTTTCTTCAAGATATTTATTATGAACTGGGGCTTCACAAGATATGCCGTGCCATCTCAAAAAGACATCTTTTTAAATACGATCTTAACGACATACTCTCGCGCCTTATTTATACCAGAATCCTTTATCCGTCTTCTAAAAGAAGCAGTTTGGAGGAAGCAAAACGATTCATAGAGCAACCGTCCTTCGAACTCCATGATATATACCGCGCGCTCTCTGTCATTGCACAGGAATCAGATTATATACAAAGCCGTCTGTTCAAAAACAGTTCAGCAATACAGAAACGCAATACACAGGTTATTTACTACAATTGTACGAATTTTTATTTTGAAATTGATGCTGCCGAAGATGATAAGCAGTTTGGGAAAAGTAAAGAAAACCGCCCTCTTCCAATTGTCGGCATGGGACTGTTCATGGACATGGATGGAATCCCGATATCTTTTTCCATATATCCAGGAAACCGAAATGAACAAGTCACCATGATTCCGCTGGAAGAAAAAATGCTTTCCGATTTTGAACTATCTAAGTTTATCGTATGTACCGATGCAGGCCTCTCTTCCGCAACAAACCGAGTATTTAATACCTATGACGAGGCCGATGGTCTGCGTGGATATATCACAACACAGCCCATTAAAACACTGAAAGATTTTTTACAGCAATGGTGTATGGCTGAGGACGGCTGGATACTTGATGGCGATACATCTGGGAAAAAATATAGATTATCAGAATTAGATGATGAACAGGATAAAGACAAAATTTTTTACAAAACAAGATGGATAAAAGAAGAAGGCACTGTCCACACAGAAAAAAGGGATTGCAAACAGATTATCGAGCAGAAACTGATTGTTTCCTACTCCATAAAATATCGGAATTATATGCGGCGTATAAGAGAAGGGCAAATCGAACGTGCTCAAAAGCTGGTAGAATCCGGTGAGAAAACCATCAATCGCAAAAAGCAGAATGACCCTAAACGTTTTATAAAAACGAACCACGCTACAAAAGAAGGGGAGGTTGCTGAACAGGCTATCAGTTATGTCGATCAATCAATTATTGATGAAGAAGCAAAATATGATGGCTTTTATGCAGTATGCACGAACCTGGATGACAGTATAAGCAGTATCGTTAAAGCGAATAAACATCGCTGGGAGATTGAAGAATGTTTCCGGATCATGAAAACAGATTTTGAAGCACGTCCAGTTTATCTCAACCGCCAGGATCGGATACTTGCTCACTTCATAACCTGTTTCATCGCATTGATTGTTTACCGGTATCTGGAAAGAAAACTTGATCACCAATATACCATTGAGCAAATCCTGCCAACCTTGCAGGAAATGGATTTCATGAAATATGATGGAATTGGTTATCAGCCTGTCTATACAAGAACAGAATTGACTGATGCCCTGCATAATGCATTCGGCTTCTGCACTTCAAAGCAGATAGTACCTATTGCAAAAATGAAAAATTATTGCTCTAAGACAAAAAAATAGATAGTGTAACGTGCATTCATAAATTTAATAAAAGTCTCGCAATCCGCTTTACAAGCGGCTTGCGGGACTTTTTTCTCTAAAAAACTGTCAAAGACAGGATATTCTAATCCTCTTCCTTTATATTTTTGTTATAATGAAAACACCTTTGGGATTATACCATAAAACTTCTATTTTTGACACTATTTTCTTTCATTTGGGATAATACTCATCAAAGAGGTGAACCAAAATGGCAGAACGGATAAATCAGCACTTAAATCCACTAATCAGCACTAACATAAAAAGACTACGTAAAGAGCATAATATGAAAGCTACTGAAGTTATTGCCAAGCTCTAATGTGACCCCCTTAGTTTTGACTGTATCCTTCCCACTACTAGAGCGGATTATGGACTTTTACCCATTAGAAACGTACGCCACAATGCGCACAAAAAAAGCCACTACTAGGAAATTTTCCTAATAACGGCTTTTCAACTCAAAAGTTCTTCTTTACTGATTCCAAGATGATTCATCACAGAATCTAATGAAACAGTCTTATTATCTCCATTCTCCTCTATACGCCTGTTCGCCTCTAACAAAAGATAATAATCCTCCTCAATCTCTGTTAATCTGGTATATTCCTCTGGTGATAATATGATTGCTGATGGTTGATTGTTCTTTACTCAAAAACGGTCTTTTGACATGTGTCAAAGACCGTTCCAATTACGATTCTATTTAATTTCTATTTTTAAATATTTCTTCAAAGAACCAGTGAAATCAAGGCTTCTAGCCTTCATCCTGCATATTTGCAAGTTTCTTCGCCTGGTCGGCTGTAATACATGCATCGATAATCTCCTGAATATCACCATTCATAATCTTATCAAGCTTATAGAGTGTAAGGTTAATTCTATGGTCTGTCACGCGTCCCTGTGGGAAGTTGTAAGTACGAATCTTCTCTGAACGGTCACCTGTACCAATCTGGCTACGTCTAAGTTCAGACTCAGCATCCTGTTTCTTCTGCTGCTCCAAATCATATAATTTGGCACGAAGTAATGCAAAAGCCTTGTCCTTATTCTGAATCTGTGACTTCTCTGTCTGGCTGTAAATAACAATACCTGTTGGGTAATGTGTAAGTCGTACGGCAGAGTCTGTTGTATTGACACACTGTCCACCATTTCCAGAAGCACGCATAACGTCGATACGGATATCTTTCTCGTCAATATGAACTTCAACATCCTCAGCCTCTGGCATAACTGCTACAGAACATGTAGATGTCTGAATCCTTCCCTGTGACTCTGTCTCTGGAACACGCTGTACACGATGTACACCTGACTCATACTTAAGAACTGAATATGCACCCTGTCCTGTTACCATGAAATCTACAGATTTCATTCCACCAATACCAGTCTCATCAGCCTCTAATGTCTCTACCTTCCAATGACGGCTCTCTGCATAATGCACATACATACGATATATCTCTGCTGCAAAAAGAGCAGCTTCTTCTCCACCTGCACCTGCACGGATTTCGACAATAACGTTCTTGTCATCGTTAGGGTCCTTAGGCAATAATAAAATCTTAAGCTTGCCTTCTAATTCCTCTACTCTTGCCTTTGATTCGTTCATCTCTTCTTTTGCAAGTTCTCTCATCTCTTCGTCAGATTCTTCTTCAAGGATTGCAAGTGAATCTTCGATATTCTGTTTACACTGCTTATATTCTTTATATGCTTCTACTATTGGCGCAAGGTCGCTTTGCTCTTTCATGAGCTTTCTAAATCTATTAGGATCGTTTGCCACATCTGGCTCACTTAATGTATTCATTAATTCTTCATAATGACGAAGTAAATCTTCTAACTTATCAAACATACTATCACCCTTTCAGTTCTTCACAATATAGTTATTCTAAATATATTTTCCAATATACTAATCTTAATATATCACTCTAATCTGTTTTTTTAATATCACTCTAATATATCACTTTAACATACTATTCTAATCTATTACTCAACCTAAACCTGCGCACACACCACTCTGTCATTATGCGCAAGATCCTTTATAACACGGACATTATTATAACCAGCATATGTCAGCATATTGGAGACTGCCTCGCCCTGATCATTGCCGATTTCAAATATAATATACCCATCCGCATTTAGGTAATTCTTACTTTCTTTGATTATTCTTCTATAAAATTCAAGTCCATCTTCACTGCCATCTAGTGCTTTTAGTGGTTCAAACTGCGCCACTTCCGGCATAAGCGATGGTATCTCGGCACTTCTTATGTAAGGTGGATTTGATACTATCATGTCAAATTTGCCCTCGATATTCTCAAACAAATCACTATATTCAAATGCAACATTTACATTATTAAGCTTTGCGTTTTCTTTTGCAACTATAAGTGCCTGCTTTGAAATATCACATCCCATACCTTTTACGTCAGATTTATTCTTCAAAATGCTTATTATAATACATCCCGAACCAGTGCACATATCAAGTATACGCATTCCAGGTTTTGCGAGGTTGAGAGCCTCTTCTACTAAAGTCTCTGTATCCTGCCTTGGAATAAGAACATTACTGTTCACATAAAAAGTAAGCCCCATAAATTCCTGCTCACCAGTTATATATTGAAGTGGAACTCTCTCCGCTCTTTTTTTAAGAACAGATTCATATTCTTTCATCTCATCAACTGGAATTTCTTCATCCATATGCACATAATAAAATGTCTTATCTATCTTGCACACCATCTCCATCAACAGCCATGCGTCATTCTTCGCATCTACGATTTGTGCCATGTCTAGTATCTTTTCCCCTGATAAAAGCGCCTCTCGATATGTCATTATATTACCCCTCTTCTTTTTGCCATGCCTTCCAGTCAAACACTGCTTCAACTGATGCAATACCAACTTCTATCATATCATCATCTGGTTCTTTTGTAGTGATTCTCTGCATCCAGAGACCTGGCTTACTAAACAGATCAACTATTGGATTATCGTATCGACCTGCAAGTCTTATAAATTCATATGAGACTCCCGCTATAACCGGAATTAGAATCAGTCGAAGTACAAGTCGAAGTAATTTGGAATCAACTCTTATAAACATAAAAAATACTATACTCACCAGCATAACTATGATAAGAAAGCTTGTTCCGCATCTCTTATGCAGCTTTGAACTTTTTCTGACATTCTCTACATTCAGTTCAAGTCCATGCTCTATACAATTAATACATTTGTGTTCTGCTCCATGATACATAAATACCCTTTTTATATCCGGGGTTAGGGAAATAAGTAAAATATATACTATAAAAATTGCAAGTCTGATTATTCCTTCTAAAAGAGCTATAACTACATCAGATGAAATAAACTTCTGAAAAAATGTCGATAGAAAATATGGAAGCGCAAAAAAAATTGCTATAGCCATAACAACCGATACTACTACGGTTCCTGCCATCAACACATCATTTTCCTTTTTCTCTTTTGCTTCTTTCTTTGCCTTTTCCTCTTCTGACAATGTCTCTGTACTATCACTATCTTCCTGTTCTTCTTCAAAAAAAGACGCCGAATACATAAGTGTACTCATCCCAAGATAAAGCGAATCTATAAAGCTAAATACACCTCTTAATATCGGAAGCTTGCGAATCGTCTTAAATCTCTGTCCTAAGTTATAATCTTCAACTTTCACTTCTATCTCATTGTCTGGCTTCCTGACCGCTACGGAATACTTATCTGCATTTTTCATCATAATGCCTTCCATGACAGCCTGCCCACCAATTCCTGAATATCTCATATTAGCTTCTCCATAAGTCGAACTTTTCTACTATAACAAGAAGAAAAGGTTGAGGTATATTGCAACCTCAACCTTTCAGTAAACTTAATAAACTAGTTCATACCATATTTCTTGTTGAACTGCTCAATGCGTCCACGAGCCTGTGCAGCCTTCTGCTGTCCAGTATAGAATGGATGACACTTTGAACAAATTTCAACGTGAATCTCTGGCTTTGTAGAACCTGTAACAAATGTGTTACCACAGTTGCAAGTTACAGTTGCCTGATAATAATCTGGATGGATTCCTTCTCTCATAATTTCACCTCTTCTATGTCTTATCGTTTATTTTAAGCTTCATTCTTTATAACCGTATGCCCGATCCGCATATGTTACTTATAACAAGAATGACACGGTTCGTCCGTTTACATCCCGATAAACAGCTTTCATATTATAGCATATGCATAATCTCATTGCAATAGCTTTACAAAAATATGTATTATTTTATTTTTCTATGTTTTCAACAGACTCTACGCTGATTACTCCTTTTTTCCAAAGAATTCTTGCGCAAAGTATAGTAAGTGGAATCATAACTATAAGTAGGAAACTCGCGATTCCAGCTGATGCAATTCCAACAATTGTAAGTACTGACACTAAAAGTGCTGGTATAAGACCACAAAGTAATCTGTTTTTGACATAAGTCTTGCTTCCACCATTGCCAAATAGGCTAAGTGACATACATCCGAATAATGCAGGCATGATGTAATTGCTTGCTGTTGCCACATATGGATTGCTTAAAATTGGCTGAATTGGCACTATAAGTACAAGTCCTATAGCAAGTATCACGATTGTAACTATTGAAGATACGGCTGTCGCAATAAGTGCAATTGCATCGCCTTCTGGTGTACTCTGTTCTACTTTTGCAATCTTCTGTGCATTTAATACACATGGCATCTTGAGATTCATAAGATTACCTGTTGCAAACGTCAGGTAACTTGATGAACCAAGTATTGGTGTATAGCTTCCAACTTCAGCTATTCCAGTTGGAACCATAATAAGTAATATTGTAACAAGTCCTGGTGCAAGCACCTTAAAGCTTGGGAAACATCCATACACAAGACATACTACAAGTGGAACTATAAGCATGTACAATATAAAGCATAGCAAAAAAGCCTTTCCTGATTTATGCGCCCATTCAACGAACACATCAAGCTTTGGTGTCTCTTTTGTATTTTCCTTTTTCATTTATCTGCCCTCCTGCTATTTGAATAATGATACCCACAATACACTTGAACACATACTAACGATGAGTGCAAATGCCATTGTAAAGTTTCCAAGCCATTTTATCTTCTTCGATAGAATACCACACAAAATTGTGACTACAAGGCTTGTAACAAGGGTAAGTGTTGTTGGCATATCTGTAAAAATCATAATTGGAAGATACACTGCAAACATTGCAATAAAGAAACATCCTGAAAGAATTGTTCCCCAATCTCCCGAACCACTTTTTGCATTCATGATTCCCGTTGAGTATTTCTTTGCAAGAAATGCTACCGCTAGAGGTTCAATTAATACACCTATTGTCATTACTATAATTACCGCACCAAACACTGTAGCATCTGATGATAAAATATTGGACAGTTCAACTCCGATTCCGTCTGCTGTATACTGTGATGCCATTACTTCATACGAAAGTGAGCCTATTACTGACAGTCTCCACCACGGCCATGCTGCTCCAAGTGATACACTGAGTGTCACAAATCCAAGCAAAACTGCCAGACTTGGCACTATTGCAGATGTAATACTTGCCTTTATTACACTGTTAATTGTCTCCTTTTTGATGCCAAGTTCAAGACATCTTTTTACTGCTTTCTTAGCACTTATAACAGCAAAAGCCACTACACCTATCAGTCCGATTGCTATAAGAGCATACAAAAGCGGACTACTCGCAACTACGCTTCCCTTCATGTTTAATTTCCTCCGTTTTCCTGCAGCCATCTAAGCGCCATATACGCATAAGCTGCACTTCCTTTGTTTAATATTGTATCATCAAAACGAACCTTAGAATTGTGCTGTCCGTACTGATAACCTTCCTTGCTATTGCCTGCAACAATATACATTCCTACTGTTGGAACCTCATGGCTTACAAATGCAAAGTCCTCACTTCCTCCACCAGGCTTTCCTCCATTTATGGCAGCCATATCGATTGTCATAGGTCCATATAGTTCCTGCATTATAGATAACGCCTGTTGTGCCAATGCGCCATCTGTAACCATGGATGGACAAAAATCTGCAAATTCAATCTCTGCCCCACATCTCATTGCTGAAGCTATTCCTTTTGTAATCTCTGTCATACGTGTCTTAATCTGTTCGCCAATTCTGCCTTCTGGATCAAGTGTTCTGATTGTTCCCCACATCTGTGCTTTTTCAGGGAAAACATTGGATGCATTTCCAGCTTCAAATCTACATGTCGTAAATACACCATACTCATCTGGTGCTATCTCTCTGCTGTTGATTTCCTGAAGTGCAAGATGTATCTGCGCTGCTGCGGTAATTGCATCAATTGATGCATGTGGCATAGAACCATGTCCACTTTTACCTGTTACCGTGATATGATACTGTTCACACGATGCCATGGTGACACCGCCACCTGGAACCATAATCATTCCTGCTGGCATTGGAACTCCTGCAACAACATGAAACATCACTGCTGCATCTACATCCGGATTTTTAAGAAGACCATTCTTTATCATATCCTCTGAGCCCTGGAATATTTCTTCTGCTGGCTGAAATTCAAGCTTGATAGTTCCTATTATTTCATCCTGGTGCTCCTTTAAAAGCTTCGCTGCTCCAAGAAGCATAGTCGCATGCATGTCATGTCCGCAGGCATGCATCTTTCCTTCTGTCAGACTCTTAAACTCAACATCTGCCTCCTCATTTATAGGAAGTGCATCCATGTCGGCTCTTATCAGGATAGTTTTTCCTGGTATCTTCCCTGATATTGTCGTGACAAGTCCTGCTTTTCCAACTTCTTCAACCGAATATCCAAGTTCTTCAAGTTTTTTCTTCACAAACGGCTTGGTGAAATTCAGATCAAATCCAAGTTCTGGGTGTTGATGAAGTTCATGTCTTATCGAGACTAATTCGTCCTGTAGTCCTTTTGCTTCTTCAATTAGTACTTTTGCCTCCATATATTCCTCCTTGCTATACGCAAAAAGGCGCACATGATAGTGCACCCTTGCAATATTACTTAATTACTATATTATTATGTCTGTGTATTCCTAGATAATACGTGATTTCTTCGCCATATTAACGAATTCCTGATTATTCTTGGTATGTGCAAACATATTAAGTACATTTTCTACCGCCTCATCAGTACGAACTCCATTAAAAGCTTTGCGCATATTATCAACCGCCTGCTGCTCGTCCGGTGTCAAGAGAAGATCTTCTCTTCTTGTGCCTGATTTAACAATATCTATCGCAGGGAATATTCTCTTCTCAGATAGCTTTCTGTCGAGTACAAGTTCCATGTTACCTGTTCCCTTGAACTCCTCAAATACTACGTCATCCATCTTACTTCCTGTATCAACAAGTGCTGTAGCAAGAATTGTAAGGCTGCCGCCCTCTCTCATATTTCTCGCTGCACCAAAAAATCTCTTTGGCATATGAAGTGCTGCTGGATCAAGTCCACCTGACAATGTACGTCCACTTGGTGGAACTGTAAGGTTATACGCCCTCGCAAGTCTTGTGATACTGTCTAATAATATCATAACATCTGAGCCCTGCTCTACAAGACGCTTAGCTCTCTCGATAACCATCTCGGATACTCTCTTATGATGTTCTGGTAATTCATCAAATGTAGAGTAGATAACTTCTACATTATCACCGTGTATGGCTTCTTTGATGTCGGTAACTTCCTCCGGTCTTTCATCTATAAGCAAAATAATCAGATGCATCTCTGGATTATTAAACAGAACTGATTTGGCTACTTCCTTAAGCAATGTAGTCTTTCCTGCTTTTGGCTGGGAAACAATCATACCTCTTTGTCCCTTACCGATTGGTGAGATGAGATCAACAACTCTCATCGCCACACTTGCGCCAGCTCTTTCAAGCTTAAGACGTTCATTAGGGAATACAGGTGTCAGATCCTCGAAATTCGGTCTTCTGTCTAATGCTCCTGGTGTCTGTCCGTTTATAGCTGTAAGATACAAAAGTGCTGAAAATTTTTCTTTCTCAGTCTTTATTCTCGTATTTCCAGTGATAATATCACCAGTCTTCAGTGCAAATCTTCTAATCTGCGATGGTGATACATATACGTCATTGTCACCTGGCATGTAATTGTCTGAACGGATAAATCCAAATCCATCCTGCATTACTTCTATGATACCTGTAACTGATATTCCACTATCGAGATTAGATACCTCTTCCTTAACTGCTAATGGCTCTGCAGATGAAGAACTGTTCTGCGACTGCTGATTTGACTGTGGCTGTTGATTTGACTGTGAATGCTGATTCACATGTGAATGTGAAGTCTCTGTCTTCTTTTGTTTTGCATCCTCTTCAAGCATTCTCTCAACGAGCTCACCCTTTTTCATTGTCGATATTCCTTTGATGCCACGAGCTTTTGCTAAATCTCTCAACACGACAGCTGAAAGACTTTCATATTTTTCTCTCATACTTATCTCCTTATTATAAAAACGCCTGTGCGTCAAATCAAAAACTGGGAATTTGTCCGAATTGACTAACGAATATAAATGGTATTATACACTATGCCCGCCAAAATATAAAGCCCTTTTTTCTTGATTTGTAATAATAACAATGCTATCATGTTAAAATAGTTACACACAATCTTATATTTTAGTAGGAGAAAATTATGAATATAAATGAAAAAGCTTTACAGCTTCACAAAGAATGGAATGGCAAATTAGAGACAGTTGCCAAATCAAAAGTTAATTCAAGAGAAGATCTTGCTCTTGCATATACTCCTGGTGTTGCAGAACCATGTAAGGTTATTGCAAAAGATCCTGAGGCAGCATATACATATACATGGAAGTCAAATACTGTAGCAGTTGTATCAGACGGAAGTGCAGTTCTTGGTCTTGGAAATATCGGACCATATGCAGCAATGCCTGTTATGGAAGGTAAATGTGTTCTTTTTAAAGAATTCGGTGACGTGAATGCAGTGCCAATTTGTCTTGACACTCAGGATACTGAGGAAATAATCGAGGCTGTCAAGAATATCGCACCTGGATTTGGTGGAATCAATCTCGAGGATATTTCAGCTCCTCGTTGTTTTGAAATAGAAGAAAGACTTAAAGAAATGCTTAACATTCCAGTATTCCATGATGACCAGCATGGTACTGCCATCGTAGTTCTTGCTGGAATTATCAATGGTCTCCGTGTTACTGGCAAGAAAAAAGAGGATTGTCATGTTGTTGTCAACGGTGCCGGTTCTGCTGGTATTGCCATCACAAAGCTTCTGCTCCGCTATGGTTTTAAGCATGTTATGATGTGTGACCGCGAAGGAATAATCGGTAAAGATTATCCAAACCTTAATTGGATGCAAAAAAACATGACAGAAGTTACAAACCTCGAGAATAAATCTGGTACATTGGCAGATGCTCTTAAGGGCGCTGATATATTCGTCGGTGTATCTGCTCCAAATATTGTCTCACCAGAGATGGTTGCTTCAATGAATAAGGATGCAATTATTTTTGCAATGGCTAATCCCGTTCCTGAGATTATGCCAGATGTTGCCAAAGCTGCCGGTGCAAAGGTTGTTGGTACCGGACGAAGTGATTTTCCTAATCAGGTCAATAATGTTATTGCTTTCCCTGGAATCTTCAAGGGAGCTCTCGAAGGAAGGGCTACACAGATTACAGAGGAAATGAAGCTTGCAGCCGCCGAAGCTCTTGCTGGTCTTGTATCTGATGAACAGATTAATGAAGATTTCATTATGCCAGAGGCATTTGACCCTAGAGTCGCTGAAGTTGTAAGTCAGGCAGTTAAAAATCATGTACGTTAAAACAACCGCTTCCCACCTTTATGGTGGGCAGCGGTTTTATTCTCTAAATAACTACTGCAAGAACATATTCCATGAAAAAGTCTATCGGCTTTCACTCAATGGCGGTATGAGCTGTCCCAACAGAGATGGGAAATTATCAACTATCGGCTGTCTGTATTGCAGCGAAGGTGGTTCTGGTGATTTTGCCAGCCCTGCTTCTCTTTCTATATCAGACCAGATAGATGTTGCCAGACAACGTCTTATTTCAAAAACAAACTGCCAGAAATTCATAGCATATTTTCAGGCGTATACAAATACTTATGCCCCGGTTTACTATCTTAGACAGCTTTTTACCGAGGCGATAAACCACCCTGATATAGTTGCACTTTCTATTGGAACGCGCAGTGACTGTCTGTCAGATGAAATATACCTGCTTCTCGATGAGCTTAATCAGATAAAACCAGTATGGATAGAGCTAGGACTTCAAAGTATTCATGAATCAACCCTTAAATCCATGAATACACATACCACAGTTCTACAGTTTGACTCTGCGGTTTACAAACTCCAAGAAAGAAAAATACCTGTGATAGCCCATCTGATTTTAGGTCTTCCAGGCGAAAATAAAGAGATGATGCTAGAATCTGTAAAACATGTTGCTGCATTGCAGATTGACGGTGTTAAGCTTCAGTTACTTCATGTACTTGCCCACACCCCTTTAGCAGAAATATATAAGGAAAAGCCTTTTCCTCTTTTTACAATGGAGGAATACTGCAATCTGATTGTTGATTGTATAGAACTTCTTCCACCTGATACTGTAATTCATAGAATGACAGGTGACGGTCCCCGCAAATTACTTATAGCACCTTTGTGGAGCACAGACAAAAAACGGGTTCTTAACTCAATCAATCACCTTTTTAAAGAGCGTGACACATATCAGGGACGTCTTTATTGTCCCACAAATACTTCTATTAAACTCAATTAATTAAAAGGAGATTTTATTTTAATGGCTGAACCATTTACTATATACAAACTTACAATCTTATACATGCTTGACAAAGCTGGTTTTCCACTGACTAATACACAGATTTCCAACTTTTTCCTCGAAAAAGAATACACAGATTACTTTCGCGTCCAGGAGGTAATCGGTGAACTGACTGATGCCAGTCTCATTAATTCGGAATCTACTCATTCCAACACCCAGTACTCTCTTACTGCTGCTGGAAAAGAGACTCTCGGATTTTTCAAAGACAAGATTTCTGACGGAATTGCAAATGATGTGAAAGAATTTTTCAAAAAGAATAAAATGGAACTTAAGATGGAAAATTCAATTCTTGCAGACTATTATAAGACTACTGACAGAAGATATGATGTAAGATGTCAGGTTCGTTCCGATGGTCACAATATCATAGACCTCACACTTTCAGTTAAAACAAGAGAACAGGCCGAGGCAATATGCAACAACTGGAAGAATCAAAATGATGATGTGTACGCATATCTCATGGATATACTTCTAAAATAATTAGTTGACATGATTATCACTTATTTATCTTAGGATATAATTAGACGTTCCATGATTATTGTCACTCCATCATACTATCATATTAAATTAAAATTGCTACGTAGAAAAAAGAAAGAGTTGTCAGCTCTTTCTTTTTGTATTTCTGCGCATTGCACGATAGTTAATTTAATATTTAATTTTCTAATTGATTTTATAATTCAATATATCCTTCGTCTGCTAAAATATTAAGCACCTTACATTCCCTGCCAAGCATAATCTGATCTGCTTCGACAAATTTACAGGCATGATTCGTCTCAATAACCTGCGATGGATACACATACTCAAGAGTAAATTTCTCATCCTTCTCGTAATCATCGAGCTTTTGTTCATGCACCTTATTTTCCACACTACAGAGATAATAATAATTGTCCTGAATGAACACATCCTCATAGTCACCTTTTTGAATACGGTGAACCATCCCATATTCTTTAATCGAATCAGGAATAACATCTAGTCCCGTTTCTTCCCTGACTTCTCTTATAAGAGCCATCTCCTTTGGTTCATCCTTCTCGATTCCACCACCTGGAAATTTATAATAATCATATTTAATACTGTGAATCATAGCAAGTTTTCCATCCTGTATTATGATTCCCCGGGCTGACGGTCTACTGAAGGTTGTGCCATTTATATCATAATCTTTTGTGTCTATCTCAAATAAACTTCTCATTACTTCTTATCCTTTTTAATGCTGTATCCAAATTTTCCAAGCTTTTCACCAAGTGCAAAATACTCTCCATGAGAATACATCACAAGTCCCGTATCGTTAATATTAAACTTGCCCTTCTCATCCATATATTTATCATCAACCGTCACACCTAGTACTTCTGCAATAAACATAGAATGACTTCCTAGTTCTTTTACCTCTACAACTCTGCACTCAATATTGACTGGACTTTCTGAAATTCCCGGTGCACTTACATGCTCCATCTTAAGCGGAGTAAGCCCCAATGTCTTAAATTTGTCTACATCTCTTCCGCTTTTAACACCACAATAATCACAGGCTTTTACAAGTTCCTCTGTTGTGAGATTGACTACAAACTCTCCAGTTTTTACAAGCGGGGTATATGAATATCTCTCCGACCTGACTGATATAGACAGCATTGGTGGATTTGTACAAATCGTGCCAGCCCACGCCACAGTGATAATATTCGGTTTTCCATTCTCGTCAGCAAGACTTACCATAACCGCAGGTACTGGATTTAACATATTACCAGCTTTCCAATGTTGTTTTCCCATATATCTGATTCCTCTATTTAATATGTTTTATTTTTTGTATTACATATGATTGCTAATATCTCTATGTGTTTAACTTCTTATCGCCTAACCCTTTGTATCACTTAAGTATACCAATGTCTTTATATGCTTAACTCTTTACATCACTTAAATCTACCAATATCTAATTGTCAAACACCTTTTATAGTGACAAATCTGGATTCTCATCGATAATCTCGGCAATAAGCTCACGCTCATCCATATGATGTTTGACACCTTTTATCTCCTGGTAATCCTCATGCCCCTTACCCGCAAGAACAACTATATCTCCATCCTGTGCATTCTTCATGCAATATGCAATAGCCTCTTTTCTGTCTGGAATAGTAACATACTCTCCATCAGCCTTATTCACTCCAATAAGGATGTCATTTATAATATCCATTGGATCTTCATTCCTTGGGTTATCAGATGTAACTACCGTAAGGTCTGCAAGCCTTGAAGAAACCTCTCCCATCTCATATCTTCTTGATTTAGCTCTGTTACCACCACATCCAAACAAACATACAAGTCTTCCCGGCTCATATTCTTTCAGTGTAGTAAGCAGACTTTCAAGTGACATTGCATTATGCGCATAATCTATCATGATAGTATATCGCCTGGTCACAGGTACAATCTCAATTCTGCCTTTAACTTTTACATGTAAAAGGGCTTCCTTAATAACATCGGCTGGTACATTGAAATGGTGACATATCGCAATAGCTGTAAGCGAATTGTACACACTGAAGCTTCCTGGTACGTTTACCTCAACATCCATATCCATAATTCCACCAACATGATACTTAACTCCAAGTGCACCATGTTCCTTCTTTAGTTCAACATTCTCAGCAATCAGATCATTGTCCTTACCATAGCCAAACTTCTCGACTTCACAGGTATGTCCTTTTAAAATACCATCTATATGTTCACTGTCACCATTAAATATTCCAAGCTTACACTGCTGGAATAACAGACTCTTACAATGCATATAGTCCGCAAAATCCTTATGCTCATTCTCACCGATATGATCTGGCTCAAGATTTGTAAATACACCTATATCAAAAGTGAATCCTGACACTCTGTGCATCATAAGTGCTTGTGAAGACACTTCCATAACCACAGCGTCAAGTCCTGCATCTACCATCTCGGCAAAAAGTTCCTGGACGCGGTATGATTCTGGTGTAGTATTAGCTGATGGGATTCTCCTATCTCCTACAATTGACTCGATAGTTCCAATCAGACCAGTTTTTATGCCCGATGCATCAAGAATAGACTTCACAATATAAGTAGTCGTAGTCTTTCCCTTTGTTCCCGTAATTCCTATCGTCTTAATCTTCTCAGCAGGATAACCAAAATAAGCCGCTGCCATACACGCAAGTGCTACACGTGTATCCTCAACCTTGATATAAGTAACACCCTCTACTGTATCAACATCCTTCTCAACAATTATAGCCGCTGCACCTTTTTCTACCACATCTGGAATAAAATCATGCGCATCTCTCATTGCACCCGAAATACAAACAAATACTGAGTTCTTCTCAACCTTTCTAGAATCATAAACAAGTGTAGAAATTTCCACATCAGCATCACCTGAAACGACGCTATATTCTATTTTTTCTAATAACTTACTAAGTTTCATCACTTTTCCTCTTTCCATCACATTAATTTTACCATCATAATATCCGCTTCTCTAAAAGAGCAGCACACCGATTCACACTTTTATATTTCGCCGTTAAAAACCTCTGTTGCCGGTCCAGTCATAAATATATGATTTGTCTTCTTGTCATATTCAATCGTAAGGTCTCCACCTCTTAAATGTACAAGCACCTTATTTTCCGTCTTTCCATTTAAAATACACGCCATAACTGTCGCACATGTACCAGTTCCGCATGCCCATGTCTCAGCTGAACCACGCTCCCATACCCTCATGTATGCTTCTGTTGGCGACACCACATGTACAAACTCTGTGTTTGTTCTCTTCGGAAATCTCTCATGATTTTCAAAATGCGGTCCATATTTTTCGATATCAAAGTTCTCAACATCATCAACAAACACTACTGCATGAGGGTTGCCCATAGATACACACGTCATTCTCCATTCCCTGCCACAGACTTCAATCGGCTCATTGATTACTTTGTCACCTTCAGCTACAACTGGTATCTCTTCTGGCTTAAGTCCAGGTTCTCCCATATCAACTGTGACCTGCGCTACCTTACCATTCTCTACAAAAAGCTTAAGAATTTTGATTCCCGCACCAGTTTCAACAGAAATCTCCGTCTTATCAGTTAGATTGTGATCGTAAACATACTTAGCCACACATCTGACACCATTTCCGCACATCTCAGCCTCAGAACCATCCGCATTGTATATCCTCATTCTGAAATCAGCCACATCGGATGGTCCTATTGTAATAAGTCCATCCGAACCAATCCCAAAATGTCTGTCACTTATCTTTATAGAAAGCTCTGCCGGATCATCAATTTTCTCCTCAAAAAGATTAACATATACATAATCATTTCCACATCCATGCATCTTTGTAAATTTCATAAACATACCTCACATTCATTTTATAAATATAAATTTAACCACTGCCTCAATCTTTATCTACAGTATAAATTATCAACTATCTTAATCTTTACTCACAGCATAAATATCTATCTTCTTGATCGTAATCTATAGCTCAATCACCTATTGTACTAATCATCAACATCTTATATTATTATAAAAGTATATTAATTTTTCTACAACCAAATTCTTGCAAAAACAACTTAATAATAAAAGCAATTATAAAAGCTGTACCAGAAATTCTTAATCATGAATTTATGATACAGCCCATATAATCAGTATTCCCGTGGCTTCTTACCTTTCTGCCAGTGTATTTATGATAGCTGGAATCAGCTGTTTCTTTCTTGAAACCACTCCCTTAAGAGTAAGCCCTGCCTCTGATTCAGCACATCCAAAAGATTCAGCTGCAAGCGCAGCCGCCTCATCTCCTGAATAAATCAGATATGTTGATTCATTCAGGATATCTGTAAGCATTACAAACATCATATCAAGTTTCTTCTCTACAAGCATTGTTTCAATTTCCGATCTAATACGCTCTTCGACCTTATCCAATTCAAGCTTACTCATAGCACTAATCTGTGATACTCCAAAATTAACGTTTCCAGAATGAAATATTTTAAAGTCCTGATTTAATATTTCCTTTTCTGTCTTATTAGAGAAGTCACTTCCCGCTTCAAACATATTCTGCGCGAATACTTTGACATCTATCTCTGCAATCTGTGCAAGTTCAAGTGCCACCTGCTTATCAATCTCTGTGCATGTCGGCGATCTGAACATCAACGTATCTGAAATAATAGCAGAACACAAAAGTCCTGCAATATCTGGTTCGATATCAATCCCCTTTTCTTTGTACATCTGATAAATAATCGTAGCAGTACATCCAAGCGGCTGATTTCTAAAGTAAACAGGCGAAATAGTCTCAAGACTTCCAATTCTATGATGGTCTATAATCTCAAGTATCTCAGCCTCATCAATATTGGTAACAGCCTGTGATTTTTCATTATGATCCACTAAAATAATCTGCTTTTTACGCACATTCATCAAATTACGTCTCGAAAACATTCCCACATAATTCTGATTCTCGTCAAGAATTGGGAAGTCTCTATGTCTTATCTTAGCAACAGATTCTTTCACCTCATCGACATAGTCATCCAGCTCATAATAAACTATATTCTTATTAGTCATAAAAAACTTAATCGGAATACTCTGATTGATAAGACGGGAAACTGTAAAAGAATCATATGGCGTGCTTATTATAACAACATCCTTGGTATTCGCTGCATCTATAATCGTCTGGCTTATCTCAAATCCATTCGTAACGATAAGACAGCTACAATTAGAATCAATACACAATAACTGCGACTCTTCTCTATCTCCAATAATAACAAGGTCATCACTCTCGACATTACTGGCAAGAACTTCTGGTGTTCCAACACCAACAACCACTTTACCCCTGACAAAATGTCCATGCTCGTTACCTGTAACAAGCTTTCCCTGTAAAGTCTCAATAATATTCCTGTACTGTGTTCTCGCCCTCGACAAAACAGTACTGTCGTATACATCCATATATGATGTTGCAATATCACCTGTAACAATGACACCTTCAAGCTTATTCTTATTGTTTACAACAGGCAGAGTAACCACCTTTAGAATCTTCATCATCTCCCATGCTTTCTTCATGGAAATATGACCACTTACGCCCTCAGTTCTTCTTATCTGAATATCCCTGATCTGTGTTCCCACATCAGTGAGAAGCTCCGGTTTCGACATCTTAAAATAATCAAGCACGTAGGCAGTCTCTGCACTTATAGCACCTGCCCTCATCGGCATATAAGTTATTCTTTCTGCTTCATTTTCCTTTGCTTCTTCAAGCTTGTTCTTCAAATTGGCATATGTTATCGCCGCACAAATAGAATCTGTATCAGGATTTTTATGCCCTACAATCCAAACTTTCTTGTTGCTCATATATCTCTCCCATTTCATTTAATGTGTAATCTTTAACAGCTTACGCATATAAGACATTGTAAAACAAATCTTGTTCCAACGCTATAAGGAAAAAAAGCAACTCCTGCATGCAGGAATTGCAATTTATTATAAATAAAATTATAAAATTCCAAAAATCTTTAAAACGATTGCAAGGAATCCAAAGAAATCCATAACTCCAAAAACAAGAGCTCCCATTACGCAAACCTTTATAGTCTTAACAGACTCTTCAAGATCATTCACATGGTCAAGCTTCTCACCAAGGACTTTGAACAAATCCTGAATGTTACGAAAACTCTTAACATTCTCAGTATGTACTTTCTCTGTAAGTTCCTGCTTCAATCCCTGAAGCTGCTCATTTAATTCACCTAATGTATCAAGCATCTGTGAATTTGCCTGATTAACAGCCGCACGCATCTGTGCTGTCTGCTCCTCAGTTATCTTCCTTGTCTCTTCAAGACTACCACCGAAAGACTGTTCTATACTCTGGATATCACCACTCAATGAACGTCCGATATTATTCATATCTGAGTTGAGATTTCGGCTGAGGTTGTCCATCTCACCTGTCATAGAACGGCTAAGATTTCCCATCTCACCTGTCATAGAACGACTGAGATTATCCATCTCGGCACTCATATTCTGCTGAATCTCCTGCATCTTAGCATTAACTCTATCAATAAGAATATCTATCTGTTTTGCGACTTCAGCCGTAATTCCATCCGCTTTTTCCTGACGCTCATCCAGAATCTGCTGTAACTCATCGGCTTTCAACTCACGTTCTTTAACGATTGTCTGTAACTCCTGAGCCTTCGATTCCTTAGTTGCCAGTATTTCCTGTAATTGCTGAGCCTTCTCTCTGAACTCATCTATTTGGGCTAATAAAAAATCATCTCTATCCACTTTCCTATGCATCCTTTCATGCGATTTCTTCCGCGGGTTCTTACGACCTCGTCTAGTGTGAATCTTATTCAACATAAGCACGTCTAACAAGCTCGCCATAACTACTCCTTTGTACATAACCACTAGTGATATTGTATCATTACACATATTGTTTGTAAATGGTTAATTTGCTATAAAGTACAAAATATTGTGCTTTATATATGTAATATACACTATATCCCCACTATCTAATGTTTTTTATAAGCAATATTTCCTAATATACTAAAAAAAGGAGACTGCAAAACTGCAATCTCCTTTTAGGAAACTTATATATAACTAAAGTCTATATATGAATTAGTCCTCACCGTATAACTTAACAAGTTTCTCAAGGTGTGAATAACGCTCTTTAGCAGCTTCCTCAGACTTAGCAAAGAGTCTCTCTGCTCTTTCTGGGAATGGCTTAATGAGACGTGTATATCTTGCCTCGTTGTTAAGGAATTCCTGATAAGATCCATCTCCAGCCTTAGATGTAAGAGTAAATGGATTCTTTCCTTCTTCTTTAAGTGCAGGGTTGAATGAGAAGAGGTTCCAGTATCCAGCCTTAACAGCTTTCTTCATCTCATCCTGGCAGTGGTTCATACCACCCTTAGCAATACCGTGAAGCTCACATGGTGCATATCCAATGATAAGTGATGGTCCTGGATAAGCCTCAGCCTCAGCGATAGCCTTAACAGCCTGTGCTGGGTTAGCTCCAAGAGCGATCTGTGCAACGTATACATATCCGTAGCTCATTGCGATCTCTGCAAGAGATTTCTTTCCTGTCTCTTTACCAGCTGCTGCGAACTGACAAACTTCACCGATGTTAGAAGCCTTAGAAGCCTGTCCACCTGTATTAGAGTACATCTCTGTATCGAATACCATAACATTTACGTTCTCACCAGAAGCAAGTACATGGTCTAATCCACCGAAACCGATGTCATAAGCCCATCCGTCACCACCGAAGATCCATACAGATTTCTTTCCAAGATAATCTTTCTTGTCAAGAGCTGCCTTAGCATCTGGACATCCAGCTTCTGCTGCCTTCTCTAACTCAGCAATAAGAGCTGCTGTAGGAGCAACGTTTGCCTTTGTATCATCCTTTGTAGCCATGAACTCGTCATAAGCTGCTTTGAGCTCTGCTGAAGCCTTGTCGCTTGTAGCACAAGCTGTAACATTCTCAATAGCCTGGTCACGGAGATACTTCTGTCCAACTTCCATACCTAAACCATGCTCAGCATTATCCTCGAAGAGTGAGTTAGACCAAGCTGGTCCCTTCTTAGAGTTGATATTTACTGTGTATGGTGATGTAGCTGCCGGGTTACCCCAGATAGAAGAACATCCTGTTGCGTTAGAGATGTACATCTGCTCACCAAAGAGCTGTGTAATAAGTCTAGCGTAAGATGTCTCAGCACATCCTGCACATGATCCTGAGAACTCAAGGAGTGGCTGGTTGAACTGTGAACCCTTAGGTGTTGTATCAACCATTCCAGCGTCTGTCTTCTTAGAAACATTAGCTACTAAGTAATCAAATACTGGCTGCTCAGCTGCCTGTGACTCCTGTGGAACCATAGAAATAGCTGCTGTAGGACAAACTGTGATACACTCGCCGCATCCCATACAGTCAAGTGGAGATACGCTCATTGTATATTTATAAGCACCAGCCTTAGGCTTCATATCTGCAACCTTCATGTTGTCTGGAGCTGCTTTAACTTCGTCATCTGTAAGTAAGAATGGACGAATTGTTGCGTGAGAACATACGAATGCACAGTTGTTACACTGAATACACTTCTCTGCATCCCACTGTGGAACTGTAACGGCTGTTCCTCTCTTCTCATAAGCAGAAGCACCTGTTACATACTGACCATCAGCGATATCTTTGAATGCTGAAACTGGGAGGCTGTCTCCATCCATCTTAGCGATTGGATCAAGAAGATTGTTAACAAGCTCAACAACCTCTGGACGACCTGTACGTGCAGCCTTAGGAGCATCAGCTTCTGGATTCTTCCAAGAATCTGGAACATCTACCTTATGTACTGCATCTACACCAGCGTCGATAGCCTTGTAGTTCATCTCAACTACTGCATCACCCTTCTTAGAGTAAGACTTCTTAGCTGCCTGTTTCATGAACTCAACTGCCTCATCGATTGGCATAACATCTGCAAGTTTGAAGAAAGCAGACTGAAGAATAGTATTAGTTCTCTTACCCATTCCGATTTCGATAGCCTTATCGATAGCGTTGATTGTGTAAAGCTGAATATTGTTGTCAGCGATATATTTCTTAGCATCAGCGTTAAGATGATGAGCTAACTCTTCATCAGACCACTGACAGTTGATCATAAATACTCCGCCTGGCTTAACATCCTGTACCATCTTCATACCCTGGATAACATATGCTGGGTTATGACATGCTACGAAGTCAGCCTGGTTAATATAGTATGGACTTCTGATTGGGTTGTCACCAAATCTCAAGTGTGAAATTGTAACACCACCAGTCTTCTTTGAGTCATACTGGAAGTATGCCTGGATATACTTATCTGTATGGTCACCGATGATCTTTGTAGAGTTCTTATTAGCACCTACAGTACCATCTCCACCAAGTCCCCAGAACTTGCACTCTTTTGTACCAGGTGCAGATGTAATAGGAGCTGGCTTAACCTCTGGAAGTGAAAGATTAGTAACATCATCAACAATACCAAGTGTGAATCTGTTCTTTGGTGCATCCTTCTCAAGTTCTGTATATACAGCAAATACTGATGAAGGAGGAGTATCCTTTGAACCTAATCCGTAACGTCCACCAACAAGAACAACATCATTCATTCCTGCCTCACGAAGTGTAGTAGCTACGTCTAAGTAAAGTGGCTCACCAAGTGATCCTGGCTCTTTTGTACGATCTAATACAGCAATCTTCTTAGCTGTCTTAGGGATAACCTTAAGGAGTGCCTCTGAAGACCATGGACGATAAAGACGAACTTTGATAAGTCCAACTTTCTCTCCCTTAGCTGTTAAGTAATCAATAACTTCTTCTGCTACGTCATTGATAGATCCCATAGCGATGATTACACGATCTGCATCTGGAGCTCCGTAGTAGTTGAAAAGCTTATAATCTGTTCCGAGCTTAGCATTAACCTTATCCATGTACTTCTCAACAACTGCTGGAAGGTTATCATAGAATGAGTTACATGCCTCTCTATGCTGGAAGAAGATATCTCCGTTCTCATGTGAACCACGAGCTGCTGGATGCTCTGGGTTAAGTGCGTGTGCTCTGAAATCAGCAACTGCATCCATTGGACACATCTCTTTGAGATCTTCATAATCCCATTTCTCAATCTTCTGAATCTCGTGTGATGTACGGAATCCGTCGAAGAAGTTGATGAATGGAACTTTTCCTTCAAGTGCTGCAAGATGAGCAACTGGAGAAAGATCCATAACTTCCTGTGGGTTTGTCTCACAAAGCATTGCGAAACCTGTCTGACGACATGCGTATACGTCACTGTGATCACCGAAAATATTAAGTGCATGAGATGATACTGTACGTGCAGATACATCAAATACGCAAGGAAGGTTCTCACCAGCGATCTTGTACATATTAGGGATCATAAGTAAAAGACCCTGTGATGCTGTAAATGTAGTTGTAAGCGCACCAGCTGCGAGTGATCCGTGAACTGTACCAGCGGCACCAGCCTCAGACTCCATCTCTACAACTTTTACTGTGCTTCCGAAAATGTTCTTCTGACCTGCTGCTGACCACTGATCAACCGAATCAGCCATTGGGCTAGAAGGTGTGATTGGATAGATACCAGCTACTTCTGTGTAAGCATAAGCAACATGAGCTGCTGCTGTATTTCCATCCATTGACTGTTTTGCTCTAGACATGAAATTTCCTCCTAAATCTATTATTCATATATAGACATGATTCATAATGTCTCTACTCTAATATTAGGATGTTTGTACCTAAAAAGCAAGCATTTGAAGCCTCTGTTTTTGTATTTTTTAACATACATTTTTCTGAGTAAATATTTCTTTTTTATCAATAAAGTGTTATGTAACTAATAATAAAGCGTTGTAAAACTCATATAAAGTGTGAAAAACTCATAAAATGCTTGCAAAAATTCCATTATCCGTTAAAATAGAAACGATTGCTTATTACTTTATATTATATATAGAAAGGTAAATTATATGATTAGTGCAAATAATATCACTCTTCGAATAGGAAAAAAGGCTTTATTTGAAGATGTAAACATTAAATTCACAGAGGGAAACTGTTATGGTCTCATCGGTGCAAACGGCGCTGGTAAGTCTACATTTTTAAAGATCTTATCAGGTCAGCTCGAACCTACAAGTGGTGATATTGCCATCACACCTGGTCAGCGTCTCTCATTCTTACAGCAGGATCACTTCAAGTATGATGAATTCACAGTACTTGACACTGTAATCATGGGCAACAAGCGCCTTTATGATATCATGAAAGAAAAAGATGCTATATACATGAAAGAAGATTTCTCCGACGAGGACGGAATCCGTGCCAGCGAGCTCGAAGCTGAATTTGCTGATATGGACGGATGGAATGCAGAATCAGATGCTGCTACCCTTCTAAACGGACTCGGAGTTCCAACAGAAGAACATTATAATCTCATGGCTGATATGCCTGGTGCTACCAAAGTCAAAGTTCTTCTTGCTCAGGCTCTTTTCGGAAATCCAGATATTCTTCTTCTCGACGAGCCTACTAACCACCTTGACCTTGATGCTATTGCATGGTTAGAAGAATTCCTTATCAACTTTGAAAATACAGTCATCGTAGTATCACATGACCGTTATTTCTTAAATAAGGTATGTACAAATATTGCTGATATGGACTATGGCAAAATCCAGCTTTACGCTGGTAACTATGACTTCTGGTATGAGTCAAGCCAGCTTATCGTCCGCCAGATGAAAGAAGCTAATAAGAAAAAAGAAGAAAAAATAAAGGAATTACAGGAATTTATCCAGCGTTTCTCTGCTAATGCTTCTAAATCAAAGCAGGCAACTTCACGTAAGCGTGCCTTAGAGAAAATCCAGCTTGATGAAATCAGACCTTCAAGCCGTAAATATCCTTACATTGATTTTCGCCCAGAAAGAGAAATCGGAAACGATGTATTGTTTGTTGAGGGTATTTCAAAAACAATAGATGGTGTTAAAGTGCTCAATAATATCTCTTTCACTGTCAATCATGATGATAAAATTGCATTTGTAGGTGGAAACGAACTTGCAAAGACAACACTTTTCAAGATTCTTGCTGGCGAGATGGAACCTGACGAAGGTTCTTATAAATGGGGAGTTACAACTAGTCAATCATACTTTCCTAAGGATAATACAGAGATTTTTGACACAGACGATTTAATCGTAGACTGGCTCACTCAGTATTCTGAGATAAAAGATGCTACTTATGTACGTGGTTTCCTTGGAAGAATGCTTTTTGCCGGTGAAGATGGTGTCAAGAAGATGCGTGTTCTTTCCGGAGGTGAGAAAGTTCGTGTTCTTCTCTCAAGAATGATGATTATGGGAAGCAACGTTCTTATGTTCGACGAGCCTACTGACCACCTTGATATGGAGTCAATCACAGCTCTCAACAACGGAATGATTAAATTCCCTGGTGTAATTCTCTTCGCATGTCGAGATCATCAGGTTGTACAAACTACAGCCAATAGAATTATTGAATTCCTTCCTGATGGTTCAATGATAGATAAGGTATCTACTTACGACGAATATCTCGAAAGTGATGTTATGGCACGTAAGCGTCAGGTTTATACTACTTCTACTGACGAAGAAGCCGATGATTAATTGTATAGAACATTATATATTTAAAAAGAGTCTCGCAAGCCGCTAATATTGGCGACTGCGAGACTCTTTTTGCTTTTAAAATGTCAATGACTTTTTAAAAGTCATGATATTTGTCCTAAGTGTCCTTCTAATCTAATTCAATAGAATCCGATATATAATAATGGAATTTATTTTTCCTGCAATACTTACGAATCTGTCGAATCAACTTTATATCTTTTGTATACTCCAACAAATAAACTTCCATTCCATCTTTCTTGCATTGTTTTACATAATCTGAAAAATAATCGCGTGCTTCTTTTGTCTGTTTTCCAAATGTACCCTGTTCAAACTGAATCCTGCTCCACACAGATTCCTGATTTACCGCAGTCATAATATTCTTCGCCGTTCCATATGTCTTTCTATATTTTGTCACAAAAACATCACCGCCGTTAATTACAAGTTCAACTCCAAGGCTCCTGATATTTTTTAAAATTTTTACCAGTCCTTGAAAGTTTTTCTTCGTTTGGGCATAATCATAGACATCGCAATTATCTATAAAAAATCCATCTACGCCTTTTTCCAGCAGCTTTTTTGACAACTTTCCGATGAAATTCTGCCATTCCTGATTAGAAACATCAACCCATTTTTCATCATCCCAGTTTTCATAATCTCCAATTGCCAGATGTTCATATTCCTTATAGTAATCTCGAAATTCTTCAATCGAGCCTACATTCAGATATGTATATACCTTAACACCTTTTTTATGCAACATCCGAATATCCTTTTTAGAAAAAAACTGTGCATCAATCACAACCAATTTATAATGATACAACTTTCTCATTTGAGAAGAATCTATACTCAGAAACACACCATAATCCTTCTTCTCTTCGTTTTCTCCTGCCTTTGCCGCATCCCGAACTACCAGTATATCTACCGCCAAACTGATTACCAATACAAGTAGCAGACACTTTTTTAAATGGTGCTTACATATTCCGCTCATTTTATCTCCTCATAGTGATTAATATGGTCCACACATATAAATATTATAACTATAAGATCTGCCTGTTTTATATATTATCAATCTGCCAGTCAATCGGTGAAATTCCATGCTCCTCAAGAAATTGATTCGCCTGGCTAAAATGCTTACATCCAAAAAATCCCCTGTATGCCGACAAAGGACTTGGATGTGGTGCTTTAAGTATAAGATGCTTAGGATTTGTAAGCATAGGAATCTTGCTCTGCGCAGGTCTTCCCCATAGCATATACACAATCGGTCTGTCCTGCTCATTTACGGCCTTAATTATAGCATCCGTGAACTGCTCCCAGCCCATTCCCTGATGAGAATTAGCCTGATGCGCACGAACTGTCAGCACTGTATTGAGCAACAATACACCCTGATCTGCCCACTTTTTCAAATATCCGTTATTCGGAATATAGCATCCTAAATCAGTATTCAACTCCTTGTAGATATTCTGCAAAGATGGTGGAATTTCCTTCTGGTCAGGCAGGACCGAGAAACTAAGTCCATGAGCCTGATGTTCATTATGATACGGATCCTGTCCAAGAATAAGTACTTTAACCTCGCTAAGAGGTGTAAAATGCATAGCATTAAATATATCCTCTGACGGAGGATACACTACATGCGTACTGTATTCCTCTTTAACAAACTTATACAAATCCCGGTAATATGGTTTCTTAAACTCGTCGGATATACTATCCAGCCAGTCATTTGCTATCATTGACATACTATCTTCTCACTGACACGCCTCTGCCTGCCAGATACTCCTTCAAATCCATAATTTCCAATTCCTTATAATGGAAAAGTGATGCTGCAAGCGCTGCATCCGCATGACCATCAACAAGCGCATCAAAAAAATGCTCCTTAGTTCCTGCACCACCCGATGCAATTACAGGTATCGATACATTATCTGCAATAAGGCGGGTAAGTTCTATATCATAACCGGCCTTTGTTCCATCACAATCCATACTTGTAAGAAGAATCTCACCAGCACCAAGTTTGTTTGCTTTCATAGCCCATTCAATCGCATCCAGCCCAGTATCAATTCTTCCACCATTCTTATATACATTCCAGCCACTGCCATCTTCTCTTCTTCTTGCATCAATGGCAACAACTACGCACTGGCTTCCAAATTTGTCAGCTGCATTGCCGATAAGTTCTGGTGTGTTGATAGCCGATGAATTAATCGAAATCTTGTCAGCGCCCTCACGAAGAAGCACCTTAAAGTCATCAACTGTTCGTATTCCACCGCCCACCGTAAAAGGAATAAAAACATTCTCAGCCACTTTTCTAACCATATCAACTACAGTGCCTCGATTGTCACTAGACGCTGTAATATCAAGAAAAACAACCTCATCTGCGCCAGCCTTGTCATACGCTGCTGCAATTTCTACCGGATCACCGGCATCCTGCAGATTAACAAAATTAACGCCTTTTACAACTCGCCCATTATTCACATCAAGACATGGGATTATTCTCTTAGTAAACATATTATGCCTCTCCCCTTTCTATCTGTGTAAAATTCTTAAGTATCTGCAGGCCTAATGTACTGCTCTTCTCTGGATGGAACTGACACGCAAATACATTATCTTTCTCAACAGAAGCATGTATAGTAGTGCTGTATTCTGTCGTTGCTTTAACAATACTCTCATCTTTTGCCTGCAAATAATATGAATGCACAAAATATACATAAGGATTCTCTGGAAGTCCCTTGAATAATCGTCCATCATTCACCAGTTCAAGTGAATTCCATCCGATATGCGGAATCTTAAGTCCTTCCTTATCAGGAATCCTCTTTATCTCGCCTTCAAGAACGCCTAACCCTTCTACTCCCTGGCTCTCCTCGCTTCCCTCAAATAAAAGCTGTAATCCAAGACAGATTCCAAGAAATGGGATTTTCCTGTCAACCACTTCTTGAATAACCTTATCAAGTTCGTACTTCTTAAGCTGCGCCATCGCATCGCCAAAAGCTCCAACACCAGGTAAAATAACTCTGTCAGCTCCTAGAATTTCATCAAATTTCCTTGTGATAATACATTCCTCATGCATAGATGCAAGTGCCTTCTCGACGCTCTTAAGATTGCCAGCGCCATAATCGATAATTGAAATCATATTTTTTCTCCTGTATAATTAAAACTCATACTTTGCATTAAATATTAGCATATACTATTATCGATGTCGATATTTTTCTTATCTGCATTTTATTCACATATTTTCTTATCTGCATTTATTCACACATTTTCTTATCTGCATTTATTCACATATTTTCTTATCTGCATTCATTCACATATTTTCTTATCTGCATTCATTCACATATTTTCTTATTTACAATTTATTCACGCAAATTATGCATACAGCGTTTTCCTCGTCACAAGAACTCTCATTTTCTTCTTTTTAATCTTTTCAAGCATCCTTGTCTCTGACAAATAACTCTTTATAACTTTTGTCAAGTTCATATCCCCTACAGCCTACTGTAGTTTCACTACTATATAACCATCCTTGCCAGCTTGTTTTACCTCATAAAGTATTTTATCAGCCTGCTTTAACAAATCTGTAATCAAAGTATCCTCTGATGCGTTCTGTTGTATAATTGCACCTGCCGAAATCGTTACCTTATCCGTACCATCCGGCTTTGCTTCAAATGCAATGGCTTCATTTCTTATATTTTCCACTAGTCTGTTCAAAAAATCTCTGACCTTTTCTTCTGATACGTCATATGCCATAAATATAAACTCATCACCGCCATATCTTGCCACACAAAAATCTCCGGCAGATGTGTGTCTTAAAATTTCGGCAACTTTTTTCAGGCATTTATCACCTCTGATATGTCCGTATGAATCATTGTATACTTTAAAAAAGTCTATATCAAATATCCCCATACAATATGTATGAGCATTTCGCAAAGCATATTTGTACATTCTGTCATAACGGCGCCTGAATGCCAGTCTGTTGTAAATACCTGTCAGCTCATCAATCTCGCTCTCGTGCAGGAGCTTTATATTGTCCTTGTTCAGGCGTTTGTTTTCCTTGCGTTCATCCTCTAAGCGGCAGCGATTGTCTAAGGCTGAGATTATTATATCGTTTCTCTCAACATTGATTCGCTTTCTGAGCTGATAGTATATGCGAAGCTGCTCTGCATACTTTTCCTTTTCACCGGTCTTTTCGTATATCTGTATGCGAAGCCTGCAGACCTGAATTCTTCTTCTGTCTATATCAGCTTTTTCTGCCATATCGCTCAAGCCTTCAAGCATTCCATGTATATGCCCGATTTTATCCATATTTATAAGAAGCTCTACTATGTCCCTATATTCGTCAAATGAATCAATATCATTCATATTATTTTCACACAGAGCCACTGCCTTCACACACATATCAAATGCTTTTTCATATTCCCCGGTCTCATAATACAACATGCCATATGCATGCACCAACTTAATCTTGTCCATGGGTACAAGCAAGTCTGTATTTATTGTTTTCATCACCTCATCCAGATATGCTTTATTCTTAGCATAATGCTTTTCATTCCGCAATCCTTCTGATACGTTCATATAAAGCCTGAACATGCCACATGCCGGCTCGTTATCTTCATCGCTTTCACAATTAAAGTATTCGTATGCCTTCTCATAGTATTGTGTAGCTTTTGCATGATCTCCAGCATTTGTAAGCAGAGCTCCCACATTGTTATAAATCATGCCTTGAAGCTCAGTATCGTTGTATTCCCTTGCCAGTTCCATCGCAGCATGATAATAGTCCAGCGAAAGCAGCTCATCACCCATATTGAAATAAATAACTCCTATTATATTGTACGTCTTCATCCGCAGCTCATCAAAGCCATTGTGCTTCTGGACCTTTTCCGCCATCATAAGGTATTTTAATGCCTCATCTGTATTGCCCATGGAAAAAAACGCATCGCCCATATAAAGATATGCATATGCAATATCATAGGCATTTCCTGACTGCTTTCCCTGCTCAAGCAGCTCACAGCATATATCATAGGCTCTCTGTGGATCTGCAAACCTGTATTTAATTATCTCTTTTCGCTTATCCATCCTATATTCTAATCCTATATTCTAATCCTATATTCTAACCCAATCTCTTAACTCTGTAGTCATTTTTGGAGTTGTTTTTCACCTCATAAAGTGCCAAATCCGCCTCATGTATAATTGTCTCAAAGTCCGTCTCCGCAGACGTCTTTACTATAACTGCTCCAATGGTTATTGTCACTCTGTCAGAAACACCCGATTGGCTATTCTCTATATATTTATCGGCAAGTTCGGCGCTTATCTTAGACAAAAGCTGCTCGGTCTGCGCCTTCGATATATCACGCATTACAAAAAGAAATTCATCCCCGCCATATCTGCAAACAATACCCTCAGCTCCTATATTCTGTCTCAAAATATCTGCCACACATTTTAAGCACCTGTCTCCTGCAATATGTCCATATGTATCATTATACTCTTTAAAAAAATCAACATCCGCTATAGCAACCATTAGTGGGGTATTCTTACTATCATGTTCTCTGTAAAACTGATTAATCCGATTCTTTAAGCCCCATCTGTTGTACAGCCCCGTCAGTTCATCATTGCTGCGCTTATCAGAAAGTGCGGCTTGTCTTTTCTCTATCTGACTTTTCCTGTCAATTTCATAAATCAGCTCTATTTTTCTCCTTATCCTGGTGACCGCTGCCTTTTTCTTCTCCTCCTCGTATATGACATCATATTCAAAATACTTTTTGTAGGCTTCATTAAGCTTATCCATATAGCCGAGCGCCTCATATATCTCTATGCGATATTCCATAAGCTTAACCCATTTTCCAATATTTATGTTCTTTATCATCAGCTTCTCAGAGATTTCTGATATCTGCAGTGCCTTTTCATAAAGCCCTGCATCTATGGCTATACGTATTATTTCAAACTGATATAATACACTCTCATATCTGTTGACATCCTCTCTCAGTATACTCATCACGGTATCTATATACATGGCACACTGTTTATGATTACCCTTTATTCCATAATATGATGCAAAATTAATATATTTTTCTACGCCTGTATCAGCCTGTATTTCGCTATGCTGCATCAGCTCCCACGCCTTATCCGGTTCATTCCTGCATAGATAAAGTCCTATCTTATCTGTCTCATAGCTTATTTTGTCAAGTTCTACATTCGACTCATTTTCCGATGTCTCACACATCATCTGATAAAATCTATCAGTCATTCTCTCAGCTTTATCATATGCTCCTGCAACTCTGTATGCATAGGCTATATTAGACAAGAGTGTCGCCTGCATCATCTTGTCATTCATTTTTTCTGATAGTGCAATGCCATTAAAGAAATAGTCCAGTGCACTCTGCTCATCATCATTGTACATATATATGATGCCTATCAGATTATACAGCACAAACAGCAGATCCTCATATTCTTCTGCCTCGGCCAGCTTAAGTCCCCTGCCAAGTTCAAGCAAGGCTTCATCAATCCGTCCAAGTGAATGGTATGCATCTCCCAGATATGTCCTTGCAAAGGCTTCCATGTACCTGTCATCGCTTTTTGAAAGCATCTGCATACACAATTCCTTTTCTTTTTGTGGATCATCAAATCTGATGTCCAGAATTTCTTTCATCTGCTCTGTTCTTATAGCCATATTATTTCCCCATACTGCCTATTTCTGTACAATGCTGTAACCGATAAATCCTTTAAATTACATTTTATCATTATATAATAAAACATTTTGCCCTGCAACTAAGCCTGTCGTTTGCACTAAAAAATATGCGAAATTTTGAAACATATTTTAAAACAAATTTTAAAACAAAGTCTCACACATAGTTTTTATCACCTGCACACAAAAAGCACCACCTAACATATTCGGTAGTGCTTTAATTTGATGTCTGTTCTTTTATTATTCGACTTCAATTCCAAGCTGTGCCAGCTTTTTATAAATCACAATCGTATACTCATCTCTATCCTTCTGGTCGTACAACTGTAATGCTTCATCCAAAGTCATGCCATATTTATCTTTTAATTCATTCTCGACATTCGTCCTAATCTTTGCAAGATCATCCTCACAGTCATAGGTCTTAGCATCTTCAGCAAACGTATTACATCTTCCCGCTGCACATATGAGTGAATCAAACGCCATAAGCTGCTTGTCATTCTTTATGAAAGTCTGATATGAACTATACTCTGATTCAATAGATGCAAGAAGCTTTACTCTATTGTATAACTGTTCGTCATTCTTCTTAATACTGAGTCCTTCCAGATTCTTAACAGCTTCTGCATAATTGCCATCGAGATAAAATGATTTAGCCTCATCTATCTTGGTCTGATATCCCATCAGGTTAGAGCCAAGCAATACGAGAATAAACATTGAACCAACCATAAACCATATCATAAATACAGGCACCTTTGGAAGTGGTGGTGTGTTATCTTTGACCTTAGGCTTTTTCTCTTTTTTCTCCTTAGGCTTCTTCTCTTTCTTCTCTTTCTTAGGCTTTTCCTTCTTCTCCTTAGGCTTCTTTTCTTTCTTCTCTTTTTTCTTTTTCTTCTTGCCGTCCTGCTCTTCTGCACCTTCAAGTTCTCTTAGAATCTGTGCATTCTCTTCTGTAAGGTTAGCCATGCCATCATCTATAGGTTCCTTGACAATTTCATCTTCTTCATCATCTGAACCAAATAAAGCCTCAATAATTCTAGCAAAAAAGCCTTTTTTCTTGCCTTTTTCTGCCTTTCCTGATTCTGGAGTTTCCTCTAACTGCTGAGCACTTATCTCCTTCTGGGCAAACTCGCCTATCTCATCCTGTGATTCATCCTCTACCTTTCCAGATAACAAATCACCTATCTCAGACAAGTCACCATCCAGCATATCTTCTAGAGGCACATCATCAGTTCCCGCCAGATTAGGCTCGCCAATCTCCGTCATAGACAAATCTGGCTCAGAAACTACAGACAAGTCTTCCTCCATATCGGATTCTCCGTCTGCCTCTTCCTCCACTGGCTGTGAATCGAATTTCTCCACCGCAGTATCTAAATCTTCCTCAAAATCGGTCATATCATCAATTGGCTCAACAATCTTCTCCTGTTTTTTGGATTTTTCCTCGGACATTTCCGTCTGATTCTGCGCATTCTCAAGAACCTCATCTAATGATAACTCATTTGTATCATCATCTAAAGCTTTAGCCGATTCACCAATATTCTTGTCCTTATTCTGTTCTGCTTCAAGCTCCATCTCGAAATCAGCGATATAATTATTATATTTGTCTGCTTCAAGTTCATCCTCGAATTTCTTAAGAAAATCATCTTCTGATCTTTTTAGTGCATGACTGCTTCCATCACCATATTCTTCCAATATATCGCCTTGCTCGCTACTTACTGTATTTAGCAAGTTATCAAGATACTTCTCTGCTGAATCCTTACTCATATATGTACTCCATTTACAATCGTTTTAGCATCTCTGCCCGAGTCGTGCAATATAGCACCATAAACTCATTAAGGGATGCGGAAAACCACATCCCTCATGATACATAATTATTTATTGTCGCTCTTAGCAATCAACTCATCAATCGCATCTACCAACTGTCCAATCTCTGGCTTTGTAAGCTGTGCATCCGCACCTAACTGTTCTCCTTTTCTCTTCATCTCTTCATTGACAAGTGATGAGAAAATGATAAGTGGTATCTTCTTGATCTTGTCATCGCTCTTAGCAAGCTTTGTAAGTCTATGACCATCCATCTGCGGCATCTCAATATCGGTAATAATACAATCTATTTCGTCCTGGATATTTCCAGCTTTCTTAAGTTCACAAAGCTTGTCCCATGCTTCCTGTCCATTGTTGGTAACTATAAGTCTCTGATATCCAGCTTTCTTTAGACAATCTGTGATAAGCTTGCTCAAAAGTGGCGAATCCTCTGCTATTAGAATAGTGTAATCACTTCTATCTCTCGCTTCAACTGAATCGATATCTGCGGTTCTAAGTCCAGTCTCTGGACTGATGCTTGAAACAATTGACTCGAAATCCAGAATCACAACAAGCTTATTGTCCATCTTAATTACACCAGTTGAAACACTTCCATCTTCACCGCTTAGTGTAGAATCCGGCTTAATGATAGCTTCCCATGATACTCTATGAATTCCGATAACCTCATCTACATGAAATGCTATATCAAGCTTGTTGAAATTAGTAATGATGAAAAGTCCCTTTTCTGTTACCTCATCTCTTCCAAGACATTTCTTTAAATTTATTACTGTAATCATCGTGTCTCTTGGCATAAAAATACCTTCAACACTAGGATGTGTATTAGGAACAGGTGTAACTGGCTGATATGTAAGTATCTCACGTATCTTCGCTACATTTATACCATAGTGATTCTCACCCAATGTAAATTCAAGTATCTCTAGTTCGTTAGTTCCTGATTCCAAAAGAATATTAGTATCCATATGATTCCTCCCCGAATTCATGTATATATTTAGTATATCATAATATAGTCAAAAAATCCTATTTAATTTGGATTTATATAATATTTCTTTCCACCTACCTCTACCTGCATCGTCTTAAGCTCGCTGGTACCCGGGAAAGATTCATCTACTTGAAAAACAAGTGCAAGCTCAATTGACTTGCCAGGCTTAAGTGTTCCCTGATATGTCGGGAGACTATATGTCAGGAACGTACTTTCCTGCTTTATGTAATTACCATCACCGAAATCTGCGTAAAATACAGGATTAGCACTGTAAGCATCCACTTTCATCGCATCCACGTATGGATTACGCATTGTATACTTAAGTATCACATACTTGTGACCTTCTTCGGCGGTCAGTAGATAATACTTGCCCTCCTGATATGATTTGTCCACATACAGACCATTATAAGTAATGTCAACCTTCGGCTGCCCTATCGCCTCTGAATAAGATATCATGCCTGCAATATCTGGATCATCCAGATTTATTCCAGCCATCGGATCATTCGGATCTTCAACTTCTTCTGTCGAGCCATTGATATCTTCATCCGTCGGCTTATAAGCACTTGCTCCGTCAGTCTGCTTTATATTGTGCTTTGCAACCAGATATGCTGCTGATTTAACAATATAATCCTGCTCTTCGTCTGACATCTCATATAATGGAGTAACTCCACAGCCTGTAAGAAACATACTCATTGCAAAAATGACTATATAAGCTTTAAAATGTTTTCTTTTCATCATCTCACCTGTGACTTTTCTCCTATTTATTTGATAATTTTAGCATATTCTAACAAAGAATACAACACTCTTTCGGTAGTATTTTAGTATATTTCTGAAAAAAATAATTAATTTTTATTTATTGTCCGCTTTCTGTTTTTATATTGCTATTATTAGTATCCAATTCTATCCAGAATTCAACTCCATCTTCGTGATTTATGACTCCACACTGCTGATTATGAAGTTCCATAATAGCCTTTACTATCGAAAGACCAATTCCACTTCCGCCATATTCACGTGTTCGTGCTTTGTCCACTTTATAGAATTTAATCCATATTTTGTCAAGTTCGTCCTTCGGTATTAAATCACCTGTATTAAAAACAGAAAGTCTTACTTTGTCATTCTCATTCACACAAGATATTATAATTTTTTTCTCATTCTTGACATAATGAATTGCATTGCTTAAGTAGTTCATTATAACTTCCTGAATCATAAATTCATCGCCCCACACATAAAGCGACTCTGTAAGCTTATTTACGACCTTAATATCGCCAGCATTTATAAGATATTCTGAAGATGTCAAAAGTCCCTGCACAAGCTCGCACAGATCAAACCTCTTAAATTCAAGGAAATCATTGCCAAACTCAAGCTGGTTAAGCGTGAGAAGCTTTTTGACCATCTCATTCATCTTATCTGCTTCATCCATGATGACCTCGCAGTAAAATTCCCTGCTTTGTTCATCATCATTAACACATTCTTTCAGTCCTTCTGCATATCCTGAAATCAGCGCAAGCGGTGTTTTAAGTTCATGAGACACATTGGAAAGAAATTCCTTTCGCATCTCATCTATTTTTTCTTTTTTCTTTATATCTTTCTGCAACTCGTTGTTCGCACTCTTTAGCTCTGAAATCGTATTCTCAAGCGAATGCGACAGCTCGTTTATATTGTTACCTAATTCATCAATTTCTTTGCTGCTGCTTTTATTCGGAATATATCTTGCCTCAAACTGTAAGTCTGTCATCTTCTGTGAAATATCGGACAATTTACGGATAGGCTTTGTAATATTTCTAGATAAAATAATGATAACAATCATACTTATAAAAAGAGAGACAACACCAGTCAGACTAAGGAAAATACTAGTGATAGATGCACTCTCCTTCATGCTTCTTATTGGAGTGCGCATATATATTCCACCATCTTCATCTGCGACTCCGTAAAGAATAAGATACTCCTCCTGCATCTGTTCATCATTCTGCCTTGTTATTAAATAACGATCCGTCTTTTCTATGACATTAAACACAGACTCGTTGTTCAGGGCATTGACTATCTCATACAGCTTCTGAAGAAGTCTCTGCCTGTCATTCGTGGAGGATAAGACCACAGTATTTTGCTTTGCGACAATTATATCAAGATTATCTCCTGCACAGATCTTATGAAACTGCAACAGAAAATCTGAATCATCGAGATAGTCATTTATATAAGCCTGCTCCACAAGCTCGTAGTCCGCGATAAGTTCCTTGTACTTATGCTGCTCATATATCTTCTCAAGGAATGTATTATTTAAGAACCAGCAGAATAAAATAGTTCCCGCAACAATAATTGTCATAGTTATGACAAGCTTATGTGTCAATGTTTTCTTTTCTATTACTCTTGTATGATTAAACACTTCTATCCGCTCTTAGCCTTTTCTTTCTAATTATTGTCAGCTTCAAACTTATATCCCATTCCCCATACTGTCTTGATGTAATTTCCCTTTTCACCAAGCTTGTTTCTAAGCTTCTTCACATGTGTATCTACGGTTCTCGCATCACCGAAATAATCATAGTCCCACACACCATTTAAAATTTTCTCACGGGAAAGTGCGATTCCTTTATTCTCAAGGAAATAATCAAGTAATTCGAATTCCTTAAAGCTAAGCTCTATTGCCTCGCCATCCACTGTAACCTGATGGGCTGTCTTGTCCATTACAATTCCACCAGATTCCTTAATTACAGCAGTCTCCCCAATTGCGTTTGTGCGGCGTAGGATTGCCTCCGCCCTGGCCACAAGTATCTTAGGCGAAAATGGTTTAGTAACATACTCATCAACCCCAAGTTCAAATCCCATAAGTTCATCGCTCTCATCACATTTGGCAGTGAGCATTATGACAGGCACCCTCGAACTTTGTCTGATTTCTTTACACACTTCCCATCCATTTAACTTCGGCATCATGACGTCTAGTATAATCAGACTTATGTTTTTTTGCTCATAAAATATATTAAGCGCTTCTTCACCGTCTCCAGCTTCGAGCACATCATATCCTTTTTTTACAAGGAAGTCCTTGACCAGCTTCCTCATTCTGCTCTCATCATCCACAACAAGAATCTTAATTTTGTCCATCATTCTCTCCTTTTTGAAGTGCGGATTCTCTTGCATCAAGTTCAGCTTCTTTCTCTTTCAGCTGTTCTTCCCAATTTTCATACTTGTTTATCAGCTGATTCTCGTAATTGATTATATTTGTATTATTGCCACTTAAATATGTAATGGCAAACATTCCAACTATTATCGCACTAAGTACAAATGTAACAACAAGTGTAAAATGATATCTTCCCTTATATCCATCATCTCTTACTTCTTTAACCACTTTGGTCTTAACCTTCTGCTTAGATTTGGAGGTCTTGGTATTTCTGACTGGAATTCCGCTTATCTCTTCATTCTTGATAAATGGTATAGTTCTTAAATACTCCTGTAATTCAACAAGAAAAGCCATACCTACCGGGGTCTCAAACATCTTCTTCTGCAATACTTTATTGTACAGTTCTAAAACATTTTCTGGGTCATCCATCCTTGTCTGTGCTTTTATGTATTTGATTGCCTCCGCTTCCTTGCGCGCTGTCTCTGCTAATTCCTCTGATTCAAAAATAAATCCATTTACTTCATACATAATAAACCTTCATCATCCATCTTTTTCAGCTATCTCACCTGATTGATACGCCTGTATGAGCAGCTTAAGTTCTTTAATCTTTTCTTTCATTTTCTTACCAATATCAGTATCTCCAACCAGAATCCTCTTGTCAAGATATTCAACAGCTTCACGTCTTGAAACTATATCTATCTCATTCTTGATTGCTTCTTCTGATGATTCAAATGGTTCATGTGCTGTAAGTGTTAGACCATATGAATTGTAGATAAGTGTATATCCTGCAATTCCTGTTCTTCTTCTGTAGGCTTTTGAGAAGCCACCATCTATTACTATAACCTTTCCATCGCATTTAACAGGACTCTCTCCTCTCATCCTGTGCACTGGTACATGTCCATTTATTATGTGGACACGCTCGCCAGCAAGTCCAAATTCTTTAAGGATCATGTCTGCAATTCTAGGCTCATTTATAAGTGAATAGTAACAGTTTTTCTTTTCAACTTTAAGTTCTTCCTCTTCAAGAAAATATCTCTCAAAAGTAGCCATTTTCTCACGTCCATATATAGGCGAATTAGGAGCCGTCCATATATACCACATGATATCCATTCCTTTTTCTTTTTCATTTTTGTCCTGTGAGAAAAATGCCTTACGTACATAGGACTCTAATACATCAAACAACGCTTTTCCACTATATTCTTTGCCATATATATTTACTTTGGCAAATGTTCCGTCCTCGTTCATCGGAACACATCCATGATAAAGCAGATTGCCATTGTAAATTTTGTACATGCTTCCTTTCTTCAGAAGCATCTGTACATGCATCTGTAATTTCTCACAGTGAATAAATGATGAGCGAAGACGCATTATGACATCATGTTCACCCTCTGTAAGCTTATACGGATCCTTAGGGTCAATAGTTGGGAAATAATGATCAAGCATATTGTATTCCTTGCCATCTATCTCAACTGTATGCCTGTCATAATCTATATGTTCAAGAAGCAGTCTGTGATCCATTCCATACTCTGGCCACTTCTTTATCGTCTGTCCCTCAAGCTTAAAACGAATGATTGCAATTGCCTTGTGCATCTTACGAATCATATCATTTTCTACATTGTTTGTTCCGCTCGGTGCGACTTTAAACACGAATCTCTCGCATGGGTCATCAGCATATGCACGCATGGCAAAAGTGGCAAGTGGCATCATATTGATTCCATAGCCTTCCTCTAACAGGTCAAGGTTACCATATCTTATGCTGTTTCGCACCACAGTTGCTATGCATGCAAGCTGACCAGCAGCTGCTCCCATCCATATGATATCATGATTGCCCCATTGTATATCAACTGAGTGATAATTACACAGCTTGTCCATTATAAGATGTGCTCCAGCACCTCTATCATATATATCACCAAGTACATGCAGATGATCTACTGCAAGTGTCTGTATAAGTTCACATAATACAACAATAAATTTCTCAGATTGTCCAAGTTCTATAACTGTATTGACAATAGATTCATAATAAGCCTCTTTATTTAAGACCTCTGGCTTTTCTGTTATCAGTTCTTCTATCACATATGCATAATCCTTAGGAAGAGACTTTCTTACTTTGGAACGTGTGTATTTGGATGATACCGTCTTGCATACCTCTATCAGTCTATGCAATGTGTCCTTGTACCAGTTCTCCATGTCTGGTTCCTTTTTTCTTACCAGTTCCATTTTTTCTCTCGGATAGTAAATAAGCGTAGCAAGAACGTCCTTCTGCGACTGCTCCATAGTGTCCCCGAAAACGTCATCTATTTTCTTACGTACCGCCCCTGAGCCATTCCTAAGTACATGTGAAAACGCCTCATATTCACCATGCAAATCCGACAGGAAATGTTCTGTTCCCTTTGGTAAGTTCAAAATTGCCTGTAAATTTATAATCTCGGTCGATGCCTTCGTAATAGTAGGATACAACTCTGACATCTGTTCTAAATAATGTATTCTCTGCTGATTCACGTATCTCCTCCTGTACTCCTGCAATATCCACCTGGTACATCGTTTCGTAAATAACTATACCAATCGCGTAGAATGCAGATTCGAGTGTGCAGGTATAAAAACGCAGGCGTAGTGGGCTACGCCAAGGCTTTTCTACCTGTACAATCAGATTTGCAGACAAGTGAATGGTGTAGTTATTTCGAAAACGATGTACTAGTATTCTGTACCAGTCTCTTACAAATTCATAACACTTACACATCAGTTCTTCGTACATTTATCTTGGTGCAGATATTACATAGAAGTCATTCATAACCTTTTGAATATTTTTCTCTAATCCATATCCCGTGTATACCGATCTCATGATAGCATTTCTAATCTGATTCTCCATGCTGGTTCCCATACACTTGTCCATCACACCCTCAAGTGTGAGACTTATATTAGTCTTCTCCTGCGTCTCGTCATCATATACCTGCGCAGTATAAACTACACTGTTATAATTTTCCTTTATTATATCATAATTGTCTTTGGCAAATTTCATCCAATCTTTGTATAACATATATATCACCTCTCCTTAGTTCAAGTGTTATTCTCAAACACCTATTACTATTGTACCACACAAATAGGAAAAATGTTAATATACGTCAAGTTTTATATGATATGTAATCTTAAAAAAAGTCCTGTCACGTTAAAACACGGGAGATATATTATAGTATATCTCCCGTGCCATAATTAAAATACAAATTTATTATTTTTAAGGAAAAATTAAAGATTTTCTTTTAAGAATTTCTCCAATGCAGCAATTGCCTCTTCCTCTTTTTCACCATCACATTTGAGAGTAATCTGCTGTCCGCATTTAACTCCAAGCCCCATTACTCCAAGAATTCTCTTTGCATCAACTTCTCTGCCATCTTTTGTAATTGTAACTGCACAAGGAAAAGCAGCTGCCTCTTTTACAAAAACTCCTGCTGGTCTTGCATGAATTCCCATTGGATCTGTGATTGTGTAGTTAATTTCCTTCATAAAATTATACCTCCATAATATTAATTATTTATTTAATGTTCTGCTTTATATTATACACATTATTCTGCATCTTTTTTGATACATCCAAGCATTACACATGTTACGATTGAACCTGCTATCCATGCGAGAATGTATGGTAATGCATTTCCAATTGTTGCGAATACGAATACTCCACCATGTGGTGCCATAAGTGTACATTTGAACACTGCTGAAATACATCCTGCAACTCCCGCACCAGCTAATGTACAAGGAATAACATGGATTGGATCTGCTGCTGCAAATGGAATAGCTCCCTCTGTGATGAATGCTGCTCCCATAAGGAAATTTGACAGCCATGAGCTCTTCTCTTCTTTAGTAAACTTCTTAGGGAAGAACTTACAAGCTAATGCAATTCCAACTGGAGGAACCATTCCACCTACCATGATTGCTGCCATTGCGATGTAACAAGCCTGTACCTGTGGATCTGAGATACCTGCACCACCGTCTAAAAGTGTCTGTGCTGTACCAAGCATACCTGTTCCAAATACATATGCTGCCTTGTTGATTGGGCCTCCCATATCGATAGCCATCATTGCTCCGAGGATAAGTCCAAGAAGTGGAAGCATGTTCGCTTTTGCAATACCTGTAAGCATGTTGCTAAGTCCCGTGTTTACTAATCCGATAAGTGGATTGAAGATGAAACACATAAGGATTCCGATAATCAATGTTCCAAGTAATGGATAAATAAGTGTTGGCTTAATTCCATCAAGTGAAGCTGGAAGTCCAGCAAATATTTTCTTAAGTAAAAGAATGATATATCCTGCAAGGAAACCTGCTAAAATACCGCCAAGGAAACCAGATACTGTTGCACCACCATTTGGTGACTGGAATGCAAACTTCTGAATAAAGCCCTGGAAACCTGAAAGCTTATCATCTGCAAAGATATAGCTTACAAGTGATGCATTTCCGTTTGATGCGAGCAGACCACCTACAAAACCAACTGCAAGTCCAGGTCTGTCCGCTATTGACTCTGCTATATATCCTGCGAGTACCGGAACCATAAGTCCCATTGCAAGTCCACCGACATACTTAAGGAATGCTGATAGTGGT
Organism: uncultured Agathobacter sp.; assembly: GCA_934359755.1. GTDB lineage: Bacteria > Bacillota > Clostridia > Lachnospirales > Lachnospiraceae > Roseburia. The sequence continues at coordinate 102,582 of CAKRLV010000004.1, read as the reverse complement.
GTACATGATCCAAAATTACCACCGCCTGATACACCGTATCCTAAAAGTGTGTCAACAAGGAATGCAAGTGCTGTTAAAATACCACCACCGATTACGAATGGAAGCATATGAGACACACCATTCATAAGATGTGTATAAATCTGATGTCCTATACTGCCGTTTGATTCTGTTCTGGCAACTTCTTTCTTTCCGCTTGCCTTATAAACAGGTGCGTCCTGTCTTACTGCTCTGTTTATGAGTTCCTCTGATTTGCCGATTCCATCAGCAACCTTGCACTCTATCAAATGCTTTCCATCAAAACGATCCATAGGAACCTTTGTGTCACATGCTATGATAACACCCTTAGCTTCATCGATATCGCTTTGTGTAAGTACGTTCTTTGCTCCACCAGAACCACGTGTCTCAACTTTAATCTTAATACCAAGCTCTGCTGCCTTTTTCTCAAGAGCCTCTGCCGCCATATAAGTATGTGCGATTCCAGTAGGACATGCTGTAACTGCCACAACATCATATCCAGTACTTGTTGTACTTTCTTTGGCTTCATCAGTTGCTTCATATCTGTCAATCACATCTAAAAACTCTGCAACATTCTTTGCAGATTTAAGGCTGCTAGTAAAGCCTTCATCCATCAAAAGTACTGACAATTTGCTAAGTACATCAAGATGTACATTCTCTTTTGTGTCTGGTGCTGCAATTAAAAACAGTAAATCTACAGGAGCTCCATCAAGTGCATCATAATCTACTCCACCTGGTACAACCATCGCTGCAAGTCCTGGCTTTTTAACTGCTGCTGACTTACAATGTGGTATTGCAATTCCTTCTCCTATTCCAGTCGTTCCTTCGTCTTCTCTCGCAAAAACCCCTTTTCGATATGTGTCCACATCACTGATTTTTCCACTTTTTGCCATCAAATCAACCATTTGATTAAGCACATCCGTCTTACCAGACGCTATACCATTCAGCTGGATGCTTCTGGTATCCAATAAATCTCTAATCCTCATATTTTTCCTCCTAAAAGATTCTCTGATTTTGCTTTAGTAGCTCTTCTACCTCCGCCTTTGTTGCAAGTTCTTCAGAGAATGCACTTGCGCTTCCAGTGCAAACCCCCAATTTAAATGCTTCTATATATTCCTTTGTGGATAAATATCCGGCTATAAAACCAGCTACCATGGAATCGCCAGCTCCTACCGAATTAACCACCTTACCCTTTGGTGCCTCTGCCCTGAATTCCTGTCCATCTTCTGTGACAAGTACAGCACCATCTCCAGCCATTGAAACAAGAACATTTCTTGCTCCCTTTTCCTGAAGCTTCCTTGCATACATTACAACATCATCTTTGTCGCTAATCTCTACCCCAAAGATTTCACCAAGCTCATGATTGTTTGGCTTGATAAGAAATGGCTTGTACGCGAGCACATTTACAAGTAAGTCTTTTGTCGCATCTACGACAATTCTGATATTCTTTCCTTCAAGATGCTTCATAATGTCCATATATATAGACTGTGGCATCACGTCTGGTATACTTCCAGCAAGTACAAGTGTATCTCCGTCACCCAGAGTGTCTAATTTGCTATATAATTTCTGTATATCTGTATCAAGGATTTCCGGTCCCTGTCCATTTATCTCTGATTCTTCATTTGATCTAAGCTTTACGTTTATTCGGCTTACGCCTTTTTCAACTGTAATAAAGTCTGTAGTAATGCCTTTCTTGTCAAGAAGATTGCAGATTGCTTCACCTGTAAATCCTGCCATAAATCCTAATGCAGTACTCTCATAACCTAAGTTCTTAAGAACCATCGATACGTTAATCCCTTTTCCACCCGGGAAAATAATTTCTTCGGTTGTACGATTTACAACCCCTGTCTTAAAATCCTTGACTGTAACTATATAATCCAATGATGGATTAAATGTCACTGTATAAATCATTTGCTACACCTCCAATATGTTTGTCTGATTAATATATTCATCTGATATTGGTCTCTCTGTAATAATCTTTGCATCGTCATACTCCGCAAATTTAATACTCGAAATCTGATTGAACTTGCTGCCATCTGCAAGGATATATTTCTCTTTACACTGCTGCATTGACTTCTTCTTCACCATCGCTTCTTTTATCTCTGGTGTAGTATAACCATTTTTAATACTTATACCATTTGTACCCCAAAAACCCTTTGTGAAATTATACTTATCTAATGTCTCTACTGCCTCTTCACCTACGATTGCCTCTGTCGTAGATTTGAACTCTCCGCCAAGAATATATACTCGATAACCCTTGTCAGATAATTTCTTTGCATGTGAAAGTGAATTAGTAACAAAAGTGGCTCTTTGTGCCTGTATATAGTCAAGCATCAATTCTGTAGTCGTGCCTGCATCTATATAAACGAGATCATGCTCCTCTATGCAGGCTGCCGCATATCTTGCTATGGCAACCTTCTGTTCTGTATTTTTCTTTTTTCTGTTGTTTACAGCCTCATCAAGTGTCTTGATTGATGGGTTGTTAGAAATTGCCCCTCCATGAACTTTAGTAATGAGTCCCTTTTTGTCCATAGAATTGAGATCACGCCGAATGGTTGATTCTGATACATCAAGTTCTTTCATTAATTCCTGTGCTGTTGCGCTGCCATCTTTATTTACAATCTCAAGTATTTTTGAAAATCTGTCCTCTGTTAACATCTGTTTTCCTACTTTCCTGTTTTAATTCATAAATATTTTAGCACTTCCAGGTCTGAATTTGTATTCTTTTTCATTCATGTTCATTCAATTTCGTTCATCTTTAACTAGATTATATCTTCGCACAAAGCCGAAGTCAATCATATTCCGTCAAATTCGTTCACAAATATTCAAAGTGATTTTTGTATATTTTTCACAAAAACAGAGAGCCAATCTATGACTCTCTGTTTATGTTACTATTTATTATTTTCCTAAGAAGATCCAGTGCTTTCAAATCACCTTCAACTTTAATCTGACCTGCATCATACGCATCATCTAATTTCTTCTGTCCACTTATGACATCCATAAGCACACTCGATTCAATAGTGACTAATGCGTCCCTGTCATAATATTCATAGGGTTCTACTTCTATCTTATAATCGTCAACTAATATATAAAAAGCACCCTTGCCCTCTCCTGTTATATTAATCTGGACTACTATACGTCCATGGTTTCCATGCAAAGCAGATGTTCCTATACACGCCTTAAATCTGTCGATTATCATAGAGTATGTAATTATCTGTCCCTTGCGGTACACATATTGAGCACTTATCTTCTCATCCTTCAATTTCTCTACGAAACAATCAGCCTGCATTGGCTTTGCGTAGAAAAAGCCCTGAATATTGTCACAGTCAAGTGACTTAAGAAACAATACCTGCTCCTCATTCTCAACGCCTTCTGCTGTGATGTGAAGTCCAAGCTCCTTTGCAAGAGAAACAGTATGTCTAAGCAGCTGGTCTCCACCATAATTTCCTATGTAATCGATAAGACTCTTGTCCAGCTTAAGTGTATTGAATTTAATCATATTAAGCATGGCAAGTGAAGAGTATCCGGTTCCAAAATCGTCTATATGCAGTGGAAATCCAGCCTTATAGAACTCATCTGCAAGTTCTTTTATGTCCTGATTGTCTATCGTAATACTCTCAGTTATCTCAATAGGAACAAGCTCTGGAAGTATTCCTATTTCATCGACAATACTCTTATATTGCTGTACCACATTTTCAAAATAAAGACTTGACCGTGAAAGGTTAACAGATACAGGTATTGTCCTGCCTAATGTATTCACCCAGTATTTCTGCTGTTTACACACATGTCTGAATACATATTCGTCAAGTACCCTTATAAGGCCATTCTTCTCAAAAAGTGGAATGAATCTGCCTGGTGAGATCAGCTGTCCATCCGAATCCCGCCAGCGTACCAATGCCTCAGCCCCTGTCATCTCACCTGTAATTGGACTATACTTAGGCTGATACCATACCTCGAAGTTCTCATCTTCTATAGCCTTATCGAATGCCGCCATCATCATCTTTTCTTCATGGCTCTTTTCACTATCCTCTTTGCTGTAAAAGGCATAAATTATATCCTTTTTGCCTTTTGCATTATGCTTTGCCTTGGACGCCTCATTGAGTGCAACTGTAACCCTCTTTCCTGCATTCCAGTCTGACACTCCAAAATATGCCCCAACTCTTGGGATATCCATCTTAATTGACAGCTTGTTAACTTCATCTGAGATATTTTTAAGGATAGACTCTACTTCACTTACGCTTCTTTTTTCGAGGAAAACTATAAAGTGATCCGCATTGACATGCCCAAGATAATCATTCTTTCCAATATTCCTTGAAACAATTCCGTCAACTTTCCTTAATACCAGGTCTCCCTTTTGCATTCCACAGACATCATTTACTATCTTGAATGCTCTTATATCAATCGCTACCAAAAATCCATCGCGTGTCTCTTTTTTTAGCTGTTCATAAAAATGTGTGTAATTATATCCACCTGTTATGTTGTCTATATAAGCAAGCCTCTCAAGTTCTTTTTTCTTTATGCTGTCTACATTGGCAAAGCCCATAACTGCTTCGCTTAGCTCACCATCTTTGCTAAGATTCGCAACCTTCATCCGACAGAAGAAAACCTTGCCATCCCTGATTGCATAAAAATCATGCATAAATATTTTCTGCTCTTTAAGCTGCTTCTTAAGATTCTCATATGAAACAACCTGCTTCATATCAGCCTGCTCTTCTTCAAGAACATTATTCTCTATATAACCAAATATCGCATCCTCATATGAAGGATTTTTTCTAAAAAAATCTCCATAATCACGTTCTATTTCTTTGCTCATGCGAATCGGTTCGATTATGTTCTTCTTAAAATCAATATAATATACACTATAGTAATCTTTGCTTAACGCCTGATATAACTGTGCCTCGCGCTCTAGCTTATTAATATTCCTTCCTTTACAACCAACCGACATATATTCCCTCCCAGAGAAAATCTCTCAATCCAAGAATATTATACTATACACACATATAAAAAACAATTATTATCAGTCAATTTTCATGTCGGGGATATCGATTTCAGACATTAATTCATGAGATGTTATGTCAAGAACTCTGTCTAAAATCTCAAGTTCTTCATCATTAAATCGTTCTTCTATTCTCTTTGATACTTTGCTTATATATGCCTGGCTAAGATTTAGGTAATCATAGTATTTGTCTGTCAGCTTTAAATGATATTCTCTTTTGTCTGTATCAGACTGTTCCTTTGTAATATATCCTTTTTGAATAAGACTATTTACTTTGTATGCAGCATTTGGGGATGATACATTTATAAAATTTGCGAATTCATTGACTGTAGGCTCATGAAGGGCATGTATAATTTCAACGCAGAAAACTTCTGCTGTAGACAGTGAAGTCTCTCTTGAATGAATCTGATTGAAGACTTCCCGATAAAAATGCACTTTAAATTTCATATACACATCCGAAAAATTTTGTTCTATCATTTTTTCACCATAGGCAGCATGAAGCTGCCTCCATTATCATTATAGTATACAAGCGATGTAACCACCGCTTGTATACATCATAGCAAAATTATTTGCCAATTGCAAAAGAAAGCTCTGCAGTAACCGCTATCTGACCATTTACAGTAGCAACTGCCTTTCCAATTCCAAGTGGTCCTTTTAATGTGATAAGTTCACATGAGAGTTCTACCACATCACCTGGTACGACCTGTTTCTTAAATCTGGCATTTTTTATACCGCCAAAGAAAGCAAGCTTTCCTTTATTTTCTTCCATTGTAAGAAGTGATACTGCACCTACCTGTGCAAGCGCTTCTATAAGAAGAACTCCCGGCATTACATGTTGCTGTGGAAAATGTCCCAGGAACTGCATTTCATTTGCGCTAACGCACTTAATTCCCTTAGCTGATTTTCCTGGCTCACACTCTGTAATTCTATCTACAAGAAGAAAAGGATATCTGTGTGGAAGAATTTCCTGTATCTGATTTGAATTTAGTTCCATTTTATTACTCCTCAAATTTACGAATTAATATACTTGCATTATGTCCGCCAAAACCAAGTGTATTTGATACGGCTGCTCTTACCTTTGCATTTCTTCCTTCATTTGGCACAATATCAAGGTCGCACTCTTCGTCTGGCACTTTATAATTTAATGTAGCCGGCACAAAGTCATCCGATACTGCCATTGTTGTAAATACTGCTTCTACTGCACCTGCACCACCTAGCATATGTCCTGTCATTGATTTCGTTGAACTTACCATAAGCTTATATGCATAATCTCCGAACGCTTTCTTGATTGCCTTAGTCTCTCCGCTGTCATTTAAGTGTGTGGAAGTTCCATGTGCATTTATATAATCGATATCTTCCGGCTTCATTCCTGCATCTTCGATTGCAAGCTTCATACACTCTGCGCCCCATGTTCCTTCTGGATTTGGAGCTGTGATATGATAAGCATCACAGTTAGCGCCATATCCTGCAAGCTCTGCATATATTTTGGCGCCTCTTTTCTTAGCATGTTCAAGTTCCTCTATAACTAAGATACCAGCACCTTCACCCATTACAAATCCGTTTCTTTCTTTGTCAAATGGAATAGATGCTCTTGTGACATCTTCTGTTGTGTTAAGTGCCTTAAGCGATGCGAAACCACCAATACCAAGCTCACTTACGCAGCCTTCACTTCCACCACAGATCATAACCTCTGCATATCCATCCCTGATATGACGGAAAGCATCTCCGATTGCATTGTTTCCACTAGCACATGCAGTTACAACACATGTACACATTCCATGAAGTCCATATCTTATCGCAATCTGACCTGCTGCTATATTTGAAATTGCCATAGGAATAAAAAATGGCGAGATTCTGTTGAAACCTTTCTGTATTCCCTTTGTGTGTTCTTCCTCTATTGTCCTGAGTCCACCGATACCACTTGATACAATCACTCCACAGCGTGCTGTATCTTCTTTTTCAAAATCAATGCCGCTGTCTTCTACTGCCTCAATTGATGCTCCAAGCGCAAGCTGTGTGTATCTGTCCATTCTCTTACATTCTTTCTTGCCTAAAATAGCATCTGCATCATATCCTTTTACTTCTCCAGCAAGCTTTACAGAGAAATTAGTTGTATCAAACTCTGTAATTGGTGCGATTCCACATTTATTATTTTTAACGCTCTCCCAAGCTTCTTTTACACTGTTTCCAATGGGATTAACTGTTCCCATTCCTGTAATAACAACACGTCTTTTCATTATGTTCTCCTTGTCTACATTGCCATTCCGCCATCAACTGCAATAACCTGTCCAGTTATATAATCACTTTCCTCTGCTGCCAGAAAGCATACTGCATTTGCAACATCCTCTGGTTTGCCAATTCTCTTTCTTGGAATCTGCTGTTCCCAGTATTTTTTCTGTTCATCTGATAACTCTGCCGTCATATCTGTCTGTATGAATCCAGGCGCTACAGCATTTACTGTTATGCCTTTTCCTCCAAGTTCTTTTGCAAGAGATTTGGTAAGTCCGATAATTCCAGCCTTACTTGATGAATAATTTGCCTGTCCTGCATTTCCACTTATTCCAACAACACTGCTTATATTGATAATTCTTCCACCTTTTCTTAGCATCTGTTTTGCAGCTTCTTTACAGCATAAAAATGCACCTTTTAAGTTGATGTTTATTACCTGTTCAAAATCAGCCTCACTCATTCTAAGAATAAGATTATCCTTTGTGATTCCAGCATTATTTACAAGAACATCTATTCCGCCATGCTCAGTCTTTAATTTTGCAAAAAGTTCACTTACTGCCGCTGCATCTGACACATCAGCTTCATATGCGATGGCATTTACGCCATTTTCTTTGCACATATCCACAGTCTGCTGCGCTGCATCCTTGCCATGACTGTAACATGTCACGATATCATATCCCTTTTTTGATAATTCAAGACAGATGACTCTTCCTATTCCTCTGCTTCCACCTGTTACAAGTGCAACTTTATTGCTCATCATTTTCTCCCTTCAGATAACTGACTGCTTCTTTATAATCATCTACAGAATCTATGCTGATTACTTTTATACTTTTATCAATTTTGTTTACAAATTTGCCAACACCCTTTCCTGGCCCAATCTCTATAATTGTATCAACGCCTTTGTCTATCATATATCGGATAGAATCTTCAAGATATACGCTGCTTTGAACCTGCTGTTCAAGCAGCCCGGGAATTGTCTCATCCTCTGCAATCTCTCTTGCAGTTTTATTATATATTACTTTCTGTGAAGGCTCATTGAACTTAATCTCTTTAAATTTCTTTGCAAGTCCATCACCAGCTGGCTTCATAAGTGATGTGTGAAAAGGTCCGCTTACTGCAAGTGGGATAATCCTTTTAGCACCAGCCTCTTTCAAAAGTTCAATTGCGCAATCTACTGCTTCCTCGTCACCTGATATTACAATCTGTCCAGGGCAGTTATAGTTTGCAACACTTACTACAAGACCATCACTTACCTGCTCTCCTGCCTTTTTACAGCAGTCTTCTATTGTCTGCCTATCCATCATAAGCACTGCTGCCATTTTTGCTTTTCTTCCAACAACAGCTTCTTCCATTGCTATTCCCCTAAACTCAATCAGGTCGAGAACATCCTTTTGTGAAAACACTCCTGCGCTGTAAAGAGCTGAATACTCTCCAAGACTAAGACCACAGACATAATCAGGAATTATATTCTCCTCTCTTAGAAGATTAGTAACTCCAACTGCAAATGCAACCATACATGGCTGTGTATATCTAGTCTGTCCAAGTGTCTCTTTCGGTCCTTCAAAACAATATTTCTTTACATATTCAGGGGCCTCATCAAATACCTTTGCAAAAACAGGATATGCTTCATAGAAATCTTTTCCCATTCCCACTCTCTGGCTTCCCTGACCAGCATATATAAATCCAAGCATTAGATTGTTCTCCTTCCCATCTCTTCAAGCCTTTTTTGTGCATCTGTATACATAGATTCTAATATGTCAGCAAGTGGTCTAATCTCTTTAAGCTGTCCGCATACCTGACCAGCCATTACAGAACCCATATCAACATCTCCATCTAATACAGCCTTGCGAAGTCCACCAAGCGTAATTTTTTCAAGTTCCATCTTGTCTGCACCCTCTTTTTCAAGTTTAAGATACTGTCTCGCCATACGGTTTTTGAGGATTCTGACAGGGGCACCCTGAGAACGTCCCGTTACTGTTGTTCCGTTATCTTTAGCCTTTATAAGTGCATTTTTATAATTCTCATGTATTGGACATTCCTCGCTCACAAGAAGACATGTACCTATCTGCACTCCGCACGCTCCAAGTATATATGCCGCAGCCATCTGACGTCCGTCTGCAATTCCTCCTGCTGCGATAACCGGTACATCTAGTGCATCTACCATCTGTGGAAGTAATGTCATGGTAGTCATATCACCTACATGTCCGCCGCTTTCTCCGCCTTCTGCAATAATCGCATCTGCGCCTGCCTCTACCATTTTTCTGGCGAGAAGTACGCTTGCACATACTGGAATGACCATACTGCCATTTTCTTTCCATTTAGCCATATACTTGCCTGGATTTCCTGCTCCTGTAGTGATAACAGGAATCTTCTCCTCATATAAAAGCTCGGCAATCGCATCTGCGTCCGGATTCATAAGCATGAGATTTACTCCAAATGGCTTATCCGTAAGTGCGCGGCACTTATCTATTTCTTCCTTAATCTTTACATGATCCATTCCACCTGATGCAATAAGACCAAGAGCTCCCGCATTAGAAACAGCTGCTGCGAATTCACCTGTTGCAATATTTGCCATTCCGCCCTGTATAATTGGATATTTTGTATGTAATAATTCTTGTAATTTCATAAGTTCCTCCTACAAATCTATGATGATTGCCCCCCAGGTCTTACCAGCCCCAAAACCACTTAAGAGGACCTTCTGTCCTGGTCTTACAAATCCTTTATCTATTGCATCACTAAGTGCTATTGCTACACTCGCTGCCGATGTGTTGCCATATTCATCAAGATTGAAAAAGAATTTCTCCCTTGGCTGTTTTAGATGTTTTGCAACAGCATCAATTATTCTCGCATTAGCCTGATGGCAGATATATGCATCTATATCTTCGAGCTCTATTCCGGCTTTCTGTACGACTGCTTTTATAAGCTTAGGCACAGTACCTACAGCAAACTTGTATGTTGCCTGTCCCGCCATATGAACACGTCCCGGATTATCGGCATCATTTGGCACATTAATCACCTCAAGATCTCCATGACAGCCAAATACACTTGTATAACTCTTTGACGCATCTAATTCAAAAAGTGCAGCCCCTGCTCCATCTCCAAAAAGTATACATGTTCCTCTGTCTGACATATCAAGTCGTCTCGAAATACACTCACTGCCTATCAGAAGTCCATATTTCTTGCTGCTTTGCAGAAGAAGTCCTCGTATAGTCTCTATACCGAAGACAAAACCAGAACATGCCGCATTTAAGTCAAAACAAATTATCTCATCACTAAGTCCAAGTTTTTCCTGCACCTGACATGCTGCCGATGGAACCAGATAATCTCCTGAAAATGTCGATACCACAAGACATCCTATCTCATTTCTTTCAATACCAGCTTTATCCAGTGCAATCTTTGCTGCCTCTAATGCCATAGTCACGTTATTGTCATCTTCTGTACAGAAATGACGTCTTTTAATTCCTGTACGCTCTGTTATCCATTCGTCTGATGTATCAACAATTTTGCTGATGTCATCATTTGTTACCACTTTGTCCGGAGCATAATGTCCAGTGGATATTATTCTTAATCCATCCATTTATCTGTTCCTTCCCAACGTCTGAAATCTTTCATCCATCAGCCTGAATTTCTTGTATCTGTGTTTTTGCAATTCACTTGCGCTTTTACCATCAAGTTCCACAAGTTCTTTTGTAAGAATCATATCGAGTGTCTCATATAATTTTTCTGGATTTCTATGTGCACCACCTTTTGGTTCTTTAATAATTCCGTCAATCACTCCAAGTTCAAGCAAATCATCTGCTGTAAGCTTCATATATTCACTTGCCTGTTCCTTTTTGCTTCCATCTTTCCACAAAATAGAAGCAAAACCTTCTGGTGAAAGAATTGAATATATCGCATTTTCAAGCATAAGCACTGTATTGGCTACACCTATTGCAAGTGCGCCGCCACTACTGCCTTCACCTGTTACAATTGCAATCACCGGAACCTTAAGTGTACTCATAATCGCAAGATTATTCGCAATTGCCTGACTCTGTCCATACTGTTCTGCCTCGACTCCCGGATATGCCCCTGGTGTATCTATAAAAGTGATAATTGGTCTCTTGAATCTCTCTGCCTGCTGCATAAGCCTTAATGCTTTTCTGTACCCCTCTGGTCCGGGCATACCAAAATTACATGCCAGATTTTCCTGCAGATTGTTGCCTTTCCTGTGTCCAATCACAGTAACAGGTGTTCCATGATAAAGAGCAATTCCACCTAAAATACTTCCATCCTCTTTTCCAAGCATATCACCTTTCTGTTCAAAGAAATCTGTGAACAGATTGTCTATGTAATCCTGTATTTTCGGTCTTCTTGCATCTCTGGCAAGATTCACCTTATCCATAGCTGAAAGTGGGATATCATTTATCAGCTTTTCATTTATAATCTCATCAATTTCCAATAACATATTCTTATCCTCTTACTATTGGCGCATTATGAAGCATAAGTATTTTTCCAAGAGTCTCTCTCATACGATCCCTGCTTACTATCTGGTCAACAAAACCATGCTCCATAAGATATTCAGTTCTCTGGAAGCCTTCTGGAAGCTTCTGTCCTATTGTCTGTTCAATAACTCGTGGACCAGCAAATCCAACAAGCGCTTCTGGTTCAGCAAGATTGATATCTCCAAGTCCTGCGAAGCTTGCACTTACACCTCCTGTAGTCGGATGTGTGAAGCACACTACATAAAGACCGCCTTTTTGCTTATATCTTTCGATTGCGGCACTTGTCTTGGCCATCTGCATAAGAGATACAATTCCCTCCTGCATTCTTGCGCCTCCGCTCGCTGTAAATATAATGAGAGGAAGCTTATTGTCTGTAGCGTATTCAGCGGCGCGTGTTATTGTCTCGCCAACCTCGATACCCATACTTCCCATCATAAATTTATTGTTCATAACAGCAATTACAGCTTTTCTCCCCTGTATTGCTCCAACACCTGAAAAAACTGCATCCGATGTATTAAGTCTTTGCCTAAGCTCCTGCTTCTTTTCTACATAGCCTTCAAATTTCAGTGGATCAATTTCAGGGAATTTATAATTAAATACCTTAAAGCTTCCCTCATCAACAATACTTAGTACTCTTTTTTCGGGCGGCATTGAGTAATGATGTCCACAACCTGGACATACATACAGTGAAGAACGAATCTGCACTTTACTATACTCTTTCTTACATTTGCTGCACTCTATAAAAAGATTGTTAACATCTACGTTATTCTTCTGTTTTTCAATCGTCCTTGTCTTTCTCTGTGTCTCTCTTTTTCTCAGGAGTCTTTGAAACTTTCCTTTTCTTTTATCAATTAATTCCGTCATCTTCTTCTCCAAACTCATTCCATGACAAAATTTCATCAATATTATTTTCAATGAAATCTACATTATAGTTGCCTTTTACGAAATCCGGATGATGTAATACAAAATAGTCGAAATCGCCTGTTGTAGTTATTCCTTCGGTTGTAAGTTCAATAAGTGCTCGTCTCATCTTCCTAATTGTCTCAAGCCTCGTCGGTGCGTGAACTATCACCTTTGCCATCATCGAATCATAAAACGGACTCGTCTCGTATCCGTTGTAGAGCAGTGTATCTACTCGTACCCCTGGACCTCCAGGTAAATTTAGAAAAGTAATCTTTCCTGAATTCGGCTTGAATCCACATGCTGGATTCTCCGCATTAATTCGACATTCCATCGCATGACCATTTAAAACCACATCGTCTTGTGTCATATCAAGCGGCTGATGAAATGCTATTCTGATTTGTTCTTTTATCAGGTCAAGTCCTGTGACCATTTCTGTCACGCCATGTTCAACCTGAATTCTTGTATTCATCTCTATAAAATAAAAATTATCATTTTCATCAAGTACAAACTCAACAGTTCCTGCGTTTGTGTATCCTGACGCTTTTGCTGCATTTACAGCAGCTTCTCCCATTTTCGCACGAAGTTCGTCCGACAATCTCATACATGGGCTTTCTTCTATAAGCTTTTGGTTCTTTCTCTGTATAGAACAATCTCGTTCTCCGAGGTGAACTACATTTCCATATTCATCTGCAAGTATCTGGAATTCAATGTGTCTTGGATGAAGGATAAGTTTCTCCACATACATCTCATCATTTCCAAAACATGCTCTTGCTTCTGCCCTTGCCTCTTCATACAGACTCTTTAGTTCTTCACTCTTGTACACTCTGCGCATTCCACGTCCGCCGCCGCCTGCAGATGCCTTAAGCAAAAGTGGATATCCTATCTCTTTTGCGATATCTTCTACTTCCTTAAAATCTGCAACAGCACCTACAGTTCCTGGAACTACTGGCACATTGCCATCACGCATAAGTTTTTTTGCCATTGCCTTGTTTCCCATCAGATCAATAACATCCGCTTTAGGACCGATAAATGTGATTCCGCAGTCCTCACATAATCTTGCAAAATCACTGTTTTCTGACAAAAATCCAAATCCTGGATGAATGGCATCACAATTTTTCTCTGTCGCAGCCATAAGAATATTTTTCATATTAAGGTAGCTGTCAGCCGCCTTTGCTGGTCCGATACAGACTGCATCTGTTGCAAGCTTCACATGAAGTGAATCCTTATCAGCAATCGAATACACAGCTACTGTCTCTATATTCATTTCTATACATGTTCTTATAATTCTTATAGCTATTTCGCCTCGGTTAGCGATTAATATTCTTCGAAACACAATTCTACTCCTCTATTACAAATAGTGGTGCATCATATTCCACCATATCTCCATTCTCTACGAGAATTTCTTTGATTACACCATCTTTTGGTGCTGTAACTTCATTCATCATCTTCATTGCCTCAATGAGACAAAGTGTATCTCCTTTTGAAACACGGCTGCCAACTTTAACAAATGGATCCTGCTCTGGCGATGCTGCTTCGTAGAACACTCCTACAAGTGGTGCCTTAACATAATCTTTTTCTTCAAAGTCCGTATCCGCATTTGCATTTTGTAACTGACTCTTTGCTCCATCATCAACTGGATTTACAACAGGAGCAGGTATCATATTCACTGCTCCTGTTGAAGCCATCTGTACTACTGTCTTATCAGATGGCTTCTTGAGCTTTATGTAATCCTCAGCAAGCTGTAATTCCAGATAGGAGCTTTCAGAAGCATCAAACTTCTCAATTATTTTGAAAATCTGCTCTAACTCCATCTTCTAATTATTCTCCTAAAATCTTAACAATATCTCCAACAGTCTTAATCTCTGCCATCTGCTCATCTGTGATTGACACTCCAAGGTTCTCCTCGATTGCAAGGCTAAGCTCCATTGCATCAAGTGAATCAGCTCCTAAATCTGTGAAAAGATTAGCCTCTAGTGTAATCTTATCCTCTTCACAATTAAGTGTCTCTGCAATAATTGTTTTTACCTTTTCGAACATTGTGGGTTCCTCCATTTTCAAATAATAATCTACAAATTTTTAGTTAAGTTTTTTTAACTATTTTATAGTTTACTTATTCTTTTTGAAATGTCAATACTTTTAACTAAAAATTTTTAACTATTTATTTTTCAAAAAAAGACCTTCTTTTACATAATGTAAAAGAAAGTCTCTACACTACATTCTAAGCATAAGCTCTTTGTCTATTATCTTACCATCCTCAATATATGTCCTTGGCACACGCTTACTTACTGCACATGTCAGCTCATATGGGATTGTTCCTGCCATAGCTGCCATACCATCTATCGAATTGTTATTTCCGAATATCTCCACCTCAGATCCGACATCTACATCCGGCTTGTTGGTCAAATCGATCATGCACATATCCATGCAGATTTTGCCAAGTACTCTCGCTGGTCCATCCTCAGTCATAAGCGAATATTTGTTGGACAGACATCTGAAAAAACCATCAGCATATCCATATGGCACTACACCTACTCTGGTCTGGTCTGTTGTCTTGTATATTCCGCCGTAGCTTATTGCTGTGTCCTTCGGATAAATCTTTATAGTGCTTACGGTCGTCTTTAAAGTCATAACCGGCTTTAGATTAAGTTCTTCTGCAAACTCTCCGTATCCATATAACAAAAGTCCTGGGCGCACCATATCAAGATAAGTCTCAGGATAACGTGCAACTGCACCTGTATTGGCACAATGTCTTATCGCAAATTTCCTGCCCCATTTTGCTTCTACTGCCTCTATCACATCACAAAAGAGCTTAAACTGGTGCTTAGTGTACGCGCTATATTCATCTCCTGTCTCATCCGATACTGCAAAGTGGGTAAATATCCCCTCCGCACTAAGTCCTGGCATATTAAGGGCTTCACATATGCCATCTACTCCTGTGTCAAAGTAATCTTCATTACACAAAAAACCAAGACGTGACATACCTGTGTCTACCTTGATGTGAATCTTAAGTTCTCTGCCAAGGCGTGATGCTTCGTCTGAATATTGGATTGCCTTTGCCTTGCACGATACAGCCTGGGTTATATCATACTCTATCAGTCTTTCGACCTGTTCCTTAGGTGTGTGTCCCAATATGAGAATTGGCATTTTAATTCCATTTACACGAAGTTCCATAGCCTCATCAATACTGCTTACCGCGAGATAATCGGCTCCCTCTTTTTCGAGTGTCCTTGCAACTACGACTGAACCATGTCCATATGCGTCAGCCTTTACAACACCAAGAAATTTAACTTTCTCTCCGACTTTCTTACGTAAAGTCCTGTAATTGTGCTTTAAAGCATCTATATCTATCTCAGCCCATGTACGCTTAAGTGTGGATTCCATTTTCTTCTGCCTCCAAATATATAAAAATATATAGTATACGTTCCACTCATTATATCACATATTATATTGTGTTGGTGCATATAAATATTTTTATTTGGATTCGCTTTATTTGACAACTATCATGCATACATCTTTTATATCGAAGCCCGAACTGCCGTTGCCTGCTTTAACCACTACCAGGTAAATTTGACATGATACTAATAACATTTAATCTGTTACAAAATGCTACATATGTGATAAACTATAACTGCATTATATGATATGCACATACAATTTATTAAAACGGAGGAATGCTATGAAGAGATTATTAAAACAATGTATCTGCCTTGCGGTCGCTACTGTGCTTGTACTGACATCAGCTGCACCACAAAATGTAAATGCTGCACCACAAAATGTGAACGCCACACCAAACACTGATATCGTCGGAGCCTATAACTACAGTTATAAAAATTCACCACTTGATAAAAATGGAAAGCTTACACTTAAAGGCACTGATATTGTTAACAAAAAAGGGAAAAAGATACAGCTTAAAGGTTCATGTATATGCGGAGTGACATGGTTTCCTGAAATGATAGATAGGGATATCTTTAAAATCTACAGAGATGAATGGAAAGCAAACGTGATAAGGCTCTCTATGTATGTGGACACTTCCATGTATGGACCTCAATCAGGATGCGAGGGGTACGCAAGCGCAAACTCTAAGGAACGCACAAATATTCTTGAACTCATGTATAAGGGAATAGATGAAGCAACCAGACTTGGTATGTATGTAATAGTAGACTGGCATGTACTTGACGAACATGATCCTAATAAATACATAAAACAGTCAAAAGATTTTTTCAAGAAGATTTCAAAGAAGTATGCCGACAATGACAATATCCTCTATGAAATCTGTAATGAGCCAAATGGCGGGGATGTCACCTGGAGCAGAATCAAAAAATATGCAAATCAGGTTATTCCTGTTATCAGGAAAAATAATTCAGATGCTATAATTATTGTAGGCACCCCTACATGGTGTCAGGACTTGTCTTCGCCTAAATCATCACCGATAAAAGGCTATTCCAACATCATGTACAGCTGCCACTTTTATGCTAAATCACACACTGATTACAACCGAAGTGAAATGGTTTCTGCCATAAAATCAGGACTGCCTGTATTCGTATCCGAGTACGGCTTTACCGACTATTCCGGTGCCGGCGATGTCGACTATGAACAGGCTGGAAAATGGATAAAAGTCATGAACAAATATAATGTAAGTTCCTGCTTCTGGGGTGTAAAATCCAAAAGCGATCTGACGGGCAATAAGATGTCAAAGTACTGCAAATATGTCAAAAAGTATATCAGCTCCAAAAATTAAATTTTGCTCTACTTCTGACCACACTTAGAACATCCAGCGGAACCGTCACATAAATCAAAATTTCCGCCAACAATATGAAGATTCATTCCATCTATCAGACATTTTGCCAGCTTACGCCTTGCGCTGTTATATATTGCCTGTGCAGTAGTACGGGCAATATTCATCCTGACAGCACACTCTTCCTGACTTATATTCTCATAATCTATAAGCCTTATCGCCTCGTACTCATCTACAGTCATCACAATTGTATCTTCGTTCTCTTTTGCCGAGAGTCCTTTTTCCGTTGTTATATAAAAATCTCCCGGGTCGTGACATACCCTTCTGACTTTGCTAGGTCTTGCCATAATCTCCCCCTTATTTCAGGAAACCATTAACAATCTGTGCTTCGGCCTCTTCTTCACTAAGCCCAAGTGTCATAAGCTTAATTATCTGCTCTCCTGCAATCTTGCCAATAGCAGCTTCATGTACAAGTGCCGCATCAATATTATTGGCTTCAAGCTGTGGAACTGCAAGTATTTTTGCATTGTCCATAATGATGGCATCACATTCAGTGTGTCCTGTACATGCAGCATTTCCAGCTATCTTTGAATCGAATTTCTGATATGAATTGTCTTTGGCAACAGATCTTGATACGACATCAGCAGATGCTCCATCACCATTTAGATAAGTCTCATATATACTCTGGGCCGTCTGGTTTCCATGTGTCATAAGACGCTCTCTTACTACAATAGCTGCGCCAGCTGCAAGCTCTGATTTTGTAGTACGGACTGTAGAATCCACTCCCTTTATCTGTACCATTTCCATTTCCATGGAACTATTCTCTTCCATGTATACTTCTGTTACAGGATTAAGAATTCTCTTTCCCTGTCCGTCACCTTCACCATAGTGTTTCTCGACATATTTCACTTTAGAATTTCTACCGACATAAAATCTATGAACACCATCATGTTCTGAATCCTGAACACCACAGTTATGAATGCCACATCCTGCGACAATAACTACATCACAATCCTCTCCAATATAAAAATCATTATAGACAGTCTCCTTTAATCCACTCTCGCTAAGTACCACCGGAATGTGTACACTCTCATTTTTAGTACCTGGCTTGATACGGATATCAATTCCACTTACATCCTCTTTTGTGACAATATCTATATTGGCAGTAGTCTTTCTATCAGCTAATTTACTGTTGGCTCTTATATTGTAAGCTCCCTCTGGAACATCATGTAAATCGGCAATCTCCTCAAGTAATCTCTTCTGAATCTCATCTACCATTACTGATTACCTCCATCTAATTTATTGCAGCCTCTGGCAACATCTGCTGAATTAAGAAGCTCTGGCATAATCTCTTCCCTTGTACCAATCTTAGATACCTGTCCATCCGCAAGAACCACAATCTGATCGGCAATCTCAAGAATTCTCTCCTGATGCGATATAATGAGGATAGAACCATTCGTAGCTTCTCTCATATTCTCGAAAACGCGGATAAGATTCTGAAAACTCCATAAATCTATTCCAGCCTCTGGCTCATCAAAGATAGACATCTTAGTACCTCTTGCAAGGACAGTTGCAATCTCAATTCTCTTCAACTCACCACCAGACAATGAACCATTGACTTCACGATTAATGTAATCTCTTGCACAAAGACCTACTTCTGAAAGATACTCACAGGCTTCACCTGCTGTAAGTTCCTTTTGCGCTGCTAATCTAAGCAGATCCAAAACTGTAATTCCTTTAAATTTAACAGGCTGCTGGAATGCAAAGCTTATTCCAAGCTGTGCTCTCTGGGTAATTCCCATATCTGTAATATCTGTTCCGTCAAAAATAATCTGACCGCTTATAGGCTTCTCTATTCCAGCGATAAGCTTTGCAAGTGTAGATTTTCCTCCACCATTAGGACCAGTGATAACAACAAACTTTCCATCATCTATTGTAAGACTTAAGTTCTTAATGATATCTTTCTGACATTTATCATCAGAAACATCAAAACATAAATCCTTTAACTCTAACATGCTATATCTCCTTAGTTATTTATTATCGGCATATGCCATTTAGAGCATTATATATTTTGTCCAAATCACAGTCAATATATGTAAATGTATATATTTAAAAACATAAAACCGTCGCCTCTGCGATGCCGTGGCTGTAATCACTCAATAATTAACACTATGACACATAGCTTGACAGTACGGTGTCAAGCTTGCGTCTGAACAATAAAAAATAGCCAGCTATATTCGTACATGGTGTACAAGTATAATGCTGGCCTGTATTTGTATTTATATTTATGTTTATACTTATGTTTATATTTATGTTTATACTTATGTTTATATTTTTATTTATCTCTTCCAATTTGAAAGTGTACCATCACATATAGCGGTCATCATCCGCTTTTTCACACCTGGTGTATGGCGGTTCATTTCATCAAGCAGATTTCTCACATATGCCCGCTCTGACGCATGGTCAAATGGACATGGATTGGTAACTACTGGAAGTTCATATTTATTTCTAAAACCAACAGCCTCTGCCTGTGTCACAAAAACAAATGGTCTTATAAGTTTGATTCCTATATTTTCCAAATCAGTAACTGGGTAAAATGTGGAAAATCTTCCCTCATATATCAAAGAAAGTATCATAGTCTCCACTACATCATCCATATTATGTGCGTATGCAATCTTGTTACATCCAAGCTCTTTTACTTTATCGCATAGCGCACCCTTGCGAAGTCTCGAACATAATGAACATCCCTCTTCTTCTATCATCTTGGAAATGCTTGTCTTTACTATATAATATTTTACATCAAGCTGCTTGCACAAAGCTTCTATCTTTGACAAATCAAATCCTTCATATCCCAAATCCACTGTAATTGCAACAAGTTCAAAATGTCTGGGATAGAACTGCCTTAGACCTGCAAGTGCATATAAAAGTCCAAGAGAATCTTTTCCCCCTGAAATTCCAAGGGCGATTTTATCGCCCTCTTCAATCATGTCATATGCATCAACAGCCTGCCTGACTTTACTATACATCTGCTGTAACTTCATTCTTTTTCCTCGATATAAACCAAAGTCCTGCCACCAACATAACAAGTCCTGCTATGCCAATTCCTATCAGCTGTATATCACTTATCTTCTCAAGATTAATGATAGTAGTCATACTTAAAATCACCGCCATCGAATTACATATGAAGTGTATAATCGCTGATGCAAAAATACTATTTGTCTTGTAAACCACATAGGCAAGCACAAGTCCAAGTAAAAACGCATAACATCCCTGATAAAGATTCATATGATAAATTCCAAATATCAATGCTGTGACAATTATATACACAATCGGCTTTGTCTTCTGACGAAGAGAAGAAAGCAGATATCCCCTGAATAATGTCTCTTCTGATATTGCAGGTACAACACCTATTACAAACCATACAACCCATATACTCTGTGAAGACATAAGTGTGCTCATGCCGTCACTATAGGTGCTCATGCTGTCATTTACGATATTTGATATCGGCATACATGCTATATTTCCAACTATAAATGCTCCAATTGCAGTAATAATGATTGCAGGCAGATTCTTCATACCAAAATTATTTAAAGAAAATGTCCTCTTAAAATCAATCTTGCCATACCAAGCTGCAAGAATCGGCATTCCAACTATGATAATGTGACTAAGCGCAAGACCTATCAGCAATAATTTCAACTGCAATATACTTCCTACATACAAAAATAATACAGCCGTTATAGATAGTACAAGTATTGCATCACCAATAGTTGGTACTGTTCCTTTTTGACGTTGGTCCCTTCTCTCGAATAAAGAGCCGAAACTTTCCCCGAAAAGAATTCTCTCACTAGTATATAATTTGCCAAGCACAGTAATTGCAATTACCGCATATGCAATATTGGATACAAGCACAAGCACTATTGCCAGTGTATTATATTCAAATGCAAGTACACTCTTTATAAGCAATACAATGTTAAGAATAGGTACAACCGACAATGAAACGGTCAGATGTACATCAAGATATCCTGCATAAGCTATAAGCATAATCACAACCATGACTGGTGATATATAGCTTGATGCCTCCTTTGTACTCTTTGCAAAACTACAAACGCACATAATAAACGCTCCCAAGAAAAGCGCAAGTGCAATCGTTGACATAATAACCACCAGAAGAGATGGAACAAATTTTCCAAGGCTTATAGTCATCCCTGCGCCCATTCCCGCTAATGCATATATATATCCTGCCAGAATTCCAATTGAGATAAGATATAAAAAGGCAGACAAAACACCAGCTGCCGATACTGCAAGATATTTTCCACATATCAATTCATGACTGCTTATCGGAAAAGACATAAGAGTCTCCTGTGTACCTCTCTCTTTTTCACCAGAAGTAGCATCAATTGCAGGCGTCATAGTACCAACAAACACTCCCATTATAAGCAGTAATGGGACAATCATTCCAAGAACAGATCCCATAGACTGTTCATCAGAAGCTAAGTCCTCTTTTATCAACTTTATCGGATTCATGAACTTATCCGCATCGAGATTTGCCTCTTTAAAAAGTTCTAATGATATTCCCTCTTTGTAAGTCTCTAATGTATCCTGTAAATAATCAGCTGCATATCCCGAATCTGTATCTGATGAATTATAGAATATCTGATATGTATCATCTGAAAATGTCAGATATGCATCAACAGTTCCATCAGACAAAGCCTGCTTATAATCATCACACTGCACAGTCTTAAAACTTACGCTGTCAGATTTATCTGCTGCATTTGCCTTGTCGGCTGTACTATCATCAACTGCATCTGCTGCATTTGCCTTGTCTGTTGTACTATCAACTGCATCTGTTGCATTTGCCTTGTCTGTTGTACTATCAACTGCATCTGCTGCATTTACCTTGTCCGTTGCACTATCATCTCTTCCAGCCGAATTTAAGGAATCAATTAATTTGGTATCACTTACACTGCCATCAATTCCAACCACATACTCACTTGTTTCATAGCCATTCTGAACATTAATCATAACCATGGAAATTCCCATTATAAGCAATGGGTAAATAATAAGCGGCAGTGCAAACATTACAAACAAAGTCTTCTTGTCTCTTACAAGTTCCCTTATTTCTTTCTTAAAAATAGCATATACTTTATTCCATCTCATCTGTCTGACCATCCTCTCTTATAAGTGTAAGAAACGCCTCTCGAAGTGACTCTGTATTTGTCTTCTCACACAATTTCTTTGGCGAATCCATGGCAATAATATGCCCTTTATTGATAAGTATAACCTTATCGCAAAGAGTCTCTGCCTCCTCCAGATAATGTGTTGAATAAATTATAGTTTTTCCTTTTTCTTTCTCAGACTTCATAAAATCCACTATTGCCGCTGCCGACATTATATCAAGTCCAAGTGTTGGCTCATCTAATATGTATAAATCAGGATCTGCAAAAAGGCATCTTGCAATTGATACTCGCTGTGTCTGTCCTGTCGACAGTGCCTTCACCCTGTTGTCAGCAAAACTCTGCATTCCAAGTGTATCTATTACAGAATCGATTCGTGTATCTATTTCGTCCTTTTTGATGTCGTATAAATCCGCAAGCATTGTCAGAAATTCCCGTACAGAAAACTTCTCATAAAGCTTCGTATTATTTGAAAGATATCCCATTCTAGCCTTAATTTCCTCAGGCTTTGTCAGCTCCACTCCATCTGGTGTTATATGTCTGACGCTTCCCGATGTAGGCTCCATCAATGTTCCTAACATTCTAAGCAGTGTCGTCTTACCTGCTCCATTAGGACCTAAAATTCCAAGAGTCTCGCCATCTTTAGCTTCTATTGATATGCTGTCAACAGCACGAAATGTCGTCTTGACATTCTTTCGCCCAACTCTTTCTGTTTTAGTAAATTCTTTTACTAAATCCTTTGCAATTACCATATTGTCTCCTTTTCATAATCAACTATCCCTATGTAAAACAATACATATTATACTTTTATTACCTGATATTTTATTAATATGCTTCTTTTAATATTCTGATATTCTTACCATTCTGATATTCTTGCCATTCTGACATTCTTGCCATTCTGACATTCTTACCATTCTGATATTCTTACCTTTCTGATATTCTTACCTTTCTGATATTCTTACCTTTCTGATATTCACATAAATTGACAATTTATACTGTTATTAATTATAACTATCCCCCAATTCGCTTTCAACAATTCTACACATTATTAAGATAACGTTCAGGTTAACTTTAGTTTCCCTTAAAGAAGGTATAAAAAGTGCAGTCCTTGTAATTGTAAAGACTGCACTCAGTATAATTAAAATCATTATTCAGATTCTTCTAAGACCTCTTCCATCGTATCGTTAAAACGCTTTCTAAGATCCATCAACTTAATGAAATCATCTGCTCCATATTTCGTAATTGCTTTCTCGAAAAATACTGCGATTTTTTCTTCTTGTCTCTTAAGCGTATCCCTTCCGCTCTCAGACAATGTAATAAACGTTCCTGGTCTATCTGATGCATCGTGTGTCCAGTAAACAAATCCTCTATTCTGCATTCGCTGTACAATTTTAGATACCTGAGCCATCTGCATATCGAGTTCCTCGCAGATTTCCTTCAGATAGATTCGGTCATCTCCTAATCCCATTCTACGTTGTAATAGCAAAAGAGCAATATAATCATATGTAGCCATCTCAGAAAATAATTTAGCAAAATGTTCATCACCTGTGACAAACTGCATTCTTAACCAATCATTTCCCATCTCGATAAGTTGTTCTCTTGTTATTTCTTTCATTCTCTTCTTCTCCTCCTTTAATCTCACTCTTATAGTTTAATCAATTAAAGTGCCAAGAACAAGGGATTTTTTCTTAATATTTCATAAACATCGTACAAATTAGTGATGGAATAAACGAATTCCTGTAAAGCTCATAACCATTCCGTACTTGTTACATGTATCAATTACATTGTCATCACGAACTGATCCGCCTGGCTGTGCAACATATTTAACACCACTCTTATATGC
Source organism: uncultured Agathobacter sp. (assembly GCA_934359755.1). Taxonomy (GTDB): domain Bacteria; phylum Bacillota; class Clostridia; order Lachnospirales; family Lachnospiraceae; genus Roseburia. Next base: position 78,206 of record CAKRLV010000004.1, on the reverse strand, counting down.
TCTCTCAATATTGTCTCCAAATGGGAAAAATGCATCTGAACCAAGAGCAACATCTGTATTCTTATCTAACCAGGCTCTCTTTTCTTCTGCTGTAAATACATCTGGCTTAACCTTGAAGAATTTCTGCCACTCACCTTCTGCAAGAACATCCATATAATCCTCTCCAATGTATAAGTCAATTGTGTTATCTCTATCAGCACGCTTGATTCCATCTACAAACTGAAGACCAAGCACCTGTGGAGACTGACGGAGCCACCAGTTATCGGCCTTTGAACCAGCAAGTCTTGTACAGTGAATACGCGACTGCTGTCCTGCACCAATACCAATTGCCTGTCCACCTTTTACATAACATACTGAATTAGACTGTGTATACTTAAGTGTAATCATTGCAATAGCTAAATCAATTTTAGCCTGCTCTGTAAGATCTTTGTTCTCTGTAACAATATTGTTAAAGAAATCATCATCTATCTTTAGCTCATTTCTTCCCTGCTCAAATGTAATTCCAAATACATCCTTACGCTCAATTGGCGCTGGCTCATAATCTGGATCTATTTCAATTACACAGTAATTTCCCTTTTTCTTGGCTTTAAGAATCTCAAGAGCTTCATCAGTATATCCAGGTGCAATTACACCATCTGAAACTTCTCTTTTAATTACAAGTGCTGTGCTCTTATCACATACGTCTGATAAAGAAATAAAATCACCAAAAGATGACATTCTATCAGCGCCTCTTGCTCTGATATATGCATTTGCCAGTGGTGTGAACTCGATATCCATATCGTTCACCCAATAAATCTGCTTTTCTACATCAGATAGTGGCTGACCAACTGCTGCTCCGGCCGGCGATACATGCTTGAATGAAGTTGCAGCTGGAAGTCCTGTAGCTCTTTTAAGTTCTCTTACAAGCTGCCATCCATTGAATGCGTCAAGAAAATTGATATATCCCGCTCTACCGCTTAGGATTTTTACTGGAAGTTCACCTTCCTGCATATATATTCTTGATGGCTTCTGATTTGGGTTACATCCGTATTTTAATTCATATTCCTGCATAATAAATTCTCCTGATATGTACTGTTAATTTGTATTTATTTTTGCTGCCTTAATGTTCTTGCACTCTATAGTATCGTTTGAACATATACTTTTCGTATATTATACAATTTGAGTATTATTACTTTTAAGTATTATTTATTTTTGTTGACTATGCGTGTCTCATATTCTCCTGTTGCAATGTCAATATATCTTACAAAAAGGGAAACCTTATTGTCTTCATTCAGATTTTCCCATACCATATTTGTAAAACTATCAATATCGCCATCTATATCAACCCATGTAGGCTCGCCTTCGAAGCTAGGAAGTGGATTTCCGTCACCCATATATGTGTGAATAAAATGTCCCTCGCCTGCTATTGGATTTGAGTATGCAAATGTATATCTGTTGCATGCATCTGGGTTGCCATTGTTGCTCTTTAAAATTGACATAGCATAATTAAAACTTCCGTCTTCAATATGCATAATTCCAGAAATACGAGGAGTATAGTTAGGTGCGTCTGGCTCAAACTCTCTTGTACGAAGTGCCTGCTCAAATGTCTGCTGCTTGTCCATAAGTTCGTAAATCGTGTCTGTCTGATCACCATTAGTAACAATTGTCTTATTTCCCAGAACTCTTACAGGTGCATAAATAATAAGACTTGGATCTTCAAGCTTAGATGGGTCAAATGCCTGTGTACGGATTCCTTCACCATCCTCTACAAACACACGATTACGGCTGTTCTCACTTCTTCCCATAATAAAATATGCTGTTACTGCTTTCTTTCCATCCTTAGATACGCCAATTACAATTCCACGTCCTGGATAGCTTGTGCTTGATAATTCCTGTGCAAGTGATACCTTGTTCATTTTATTACCTCTCTTTCTTTATATGCGCTAAAAACCGACCTTTCCAAGCGCACACGTAGCTATTTAATAACTTCTGTACGCCCAGACGGTCGGCTTAAATTCAATGTTCGTTATACTTCATGTGGTAAACTCCACTATTCCGTCAGTCATATAACTAAATCAATTTAAACATGTACAAACACATTTTGTCAAGTATCAAAACAGTATTTGTGTTAATTCAGTTAATTCTATCCAAACGGTATTTGTGTTAATTCAGTTAATTCTATCCAAATGGTATTTGTGTTAATTCTTAAATGAATGTATTGGTGCAGGAATACGTCCACCTCTGTTTACAAATGCATCACATGAAAACTGGTTTACAGGCATAATTGGTGCATATCCTAAAAGTCCACCAAATTCAACAGTCTCCCCTACACCCTTTCCAATTACTGGAATAAGACGAACTGCTGTTGTCTTCTGATTAATCATACCAATTGCCATCTCATCTGCAATAATACCAGAGATAGTGGTTGGCTTTGTATCTCCTGGAATAGCAATCATATCAAGTCCTACTGAGCAGACGCATGTCATTGCTTCAAGCTTTTCAAGAGTGAGTGCTCCATCATTAACAGCATCAATCATACCCTGATCTTCACTAACTGGTATAAATGCACCACTAAGTCCGCCTACATAAGAAGATGCCATAATTCCACCCTTCTTAACCTGATCATTAAGAAGTGCAAGTGCTGCTGTCGTTCCTGGTGCACCAGCATGTTCAAGACCGATTTCACATAAAATATCAGCGACACTATCACCGATTGCTGGAGTTGGTGCAAGCGAAAGATCAATAATACCAAATGGAACTCCAAGCTTAACTGAAGCTTCTTTTGCAACAAGCTGACCTACTCTTGTAACCTTAAATGCTGTCTTTTTGATTGTCTCACAAAGGACTTCAAAATTCTCTCCACGAACTTTCTCAAGTGCAGTCTTAACTACTCCCGGACCACTTACTCCGACATTGATAATTGCATCTGCTTCTGTCACACCATGGAATGCTCCTGCCATGAATGGGTTATCATCTGGTGCATTACAGAAGATAACAAGTTTAGCACATCCTAACGAATCCTGTTCTTTAGTATATTCTGCTGTCTCCTTTACGATTTCACCCATAAGTTTAACGGCATCCATATTGATACCAGTCTTTGTTGAGCCAACATTAATAGAACTGCAAACAATATCAGTCTCAGCCAATGCCTTTGGTATTGAACGAATCAGATTCTCATCAGCCTTAGTCATACCCTTAGATACAAGTGCTGAGTATCCTCCGATAAAGTTAACTCCTACAGTCTTTGCCGCTTTGTCAAGAGTCTTTGCAATTGTAACAAAATCTTCTGGCGACTTACATGCAGCTCCACCTACTAATGCTATAGGTGTAACAGATATTCTTTTATTTACAATAGGAATACAATAATTGTTCTCTATATCCTGTCCTACTGCAACAAGATTCTTTGCTAATGTTGTAATTTTGTTATAAATATTCTGATTCACCTTATCAAGGTCTGAATCAATACAATCTAAAAGGCTGATACCAAGAGTAATTGTACGAACGTCCAAATTCTCCTTCTCAACCATTTCATTGGTTTCTATTACTTCACCAATATTAATCATACTTGTCTCCTTCCACAAAACATCAGTTATCCTTAGATACGATGCATCTTCTCAAAAATTTCTTCTTTCTGGCATTTAATTGCAACACCAATTTCTTCTCCTAAAGAATCAAGCTGTGCTGAAATATCTGCAAAAGATTTTGTTGCTGAAACCATATCAACAATCATCATCATATTAAAATATCCTGATACTATTGTCTGTGAAATATCTAATACATTCACACCACTTTCTGAAAGATAAGTACACACCTTTGCGATGATACCTACAGTGTCTTTTCCTACTACTGTAATAATTACTTTGTTCTTTGTGTTTTCCATAGTTATCTCCTTTATCTTACTATACTCGAATCAGCTGAGATGGCTCATCTCTTTTAGCAACAAACATAGGGAAGTCTTCCGCCTTATATGGATTATCTCCCATCGTAACTTCAAGCCGAACTGCCTCATATGCCAATTCTTCGTAGTTGTTCTCTTTGCTAAGATGTCCTAACATCACTGTTCCAAAATTATCATGAAGCAGTTCGCATAATAACTGACCACTGCTTTCATTTGACAAATGACCTCGCTCACCAAGAATTCTTTGCTTAAGTGGATATGGATATACCCCCGTCTGCAACATATTAACATCATGATTCGCTTCTAATAATAATGCATCAAGACCTTGCAGTTCGTCAACTATTTTCTTATCATATGTGCCAAGATCTGTAACTACTGCCACACTATGATTTCCATTTGACACCTTATATGCTACAGGATCTGCGGCATCATGTGAAATATGTAATGGCTTCATATTCAAGGAACCTATAGTAAATTCAACATCTGGTTCTATTACATTAAAAAGCCCATCATCAATATTTCCTACTGATTTGACATTCTTAATAGCCTCAACAGTTCCTCTTGTGGCATATATCGGCAATCCATATCGTCTTGACATAACACCAAGTCCTGCAATATGATCAATATGTTCATGAGTAATAAGTATGCCTCTCATCTCACTTGCTTTCAAATCAATGGATTCAAGACCTTTTTCAATTTTCTTACCACTTATTCCTGCATCAACAAGAATATGATCATCATCTGTACCGACGCAAATACAGTTTCCACTACTGCCACTTGCTATACTACATAATTCTAACATCTTAATTCTCTTTCCAGTATAATTCTATCTTGTCTCCATCATGTAATTCTTCAGAGAACTGTGCCTCACGACCATTTATAAGAGTCACAATAGCCCGTCCCCTTCCTTTCTGGAGGTCAAATGTTATTCTATCAAATATATCAACAAAAATATATGTTTCTTTTCCAGATAACTCAACAGCTTCTCCATTGACTGTAACTACTATAATCTTAGTATTGTCTGCCGGCTCTTCAACTTCGCCTGCAGATCCTACACCATCACTAATACCATTCTGCATCTGCGCCCCTGATGCTACTTCCTGCTCTGTCTGTATCTGTGCATTTGCTGACATTTCCTGTTCTGCATGTATCTGCGCCTCTGATGCTACTTCCTGTTCTGCATGTATCTGTGCCCCTGATGATACTTCCTGTTCTGTCTGTATCTGTGTGCCTGATGATACTTCCTGTTCTGTCTGTATCTGTGTGCCTGCTTCTGATTTAATTTCCTGACTTGAATTATCTATCTTATAATCAGTTGTATTATTAGTTGAATTATCAACCAAACCAGTATCTGATGCACCAATATTATTGCTTACAATATCAGTCGATGCGGTGCCCGAATTGTACGCTGCAAAATCATTTCTGAAAAAATCTGAGTTGTAATTCGTACGAACTCCATAAGGATCTTCCGTCCATTCAATAGAAAAATTCTCATACACTAAAGTATTCAAATCGGCATCCCTGTTATTTACAAGAATTTCCTGCTGCTCATCAATTACAACATCCATAAATTCAGCGATCTGCCCTACTGTATAGAAGTTACGGGTCTCGATTTCGTCTCCCTCCTGAATCTCATAACTTCCAGGCTCCAGACTTCCATTAACCTGAACAAACTTCGGACAAATAACATCTTTGCCATTTATAATAAATGTAAGCGATGCCTGATTAAACTCTTCTAACTGATTAATTGTATATCTGGCTGCCTCACCTGCTGTAGATGGCTCAATTGTAATCTCACTATTAGGTTCAAGCGGTGTATTTATATTAGCAGGTCTTCCATTCATTGTCACCACAGCGGCTTCCCCTGCCTCACCTCTTGCAATTCTTGCAGCACCATTGACTGTAAAATTGATAGGCATACCACGCTTTGGAAACAGCTGATCATTTGGAAATCCCGCTTGCATAGCAGCATCCACGATGGTAAGACGATTATTGTCATATAACTTTAATCTCTCTCCATTAAAACGAACCATAATAAAATTATTTCTCTGCTCATAATAGTTAAGACAGATACCAATCGGTGTAACCAATAGTGGATCTTTCTTTATATCCGGCTGCTGGAATGTCACCTCGCCAAGAACTTCCTCTCCTCGTAATGCAACTCGTTCTTCTGGCAGGTCCAGCTTCTTTGCAAGCAGCTCTGTAAAACCATGGACTTTGCCACCGCCTCCTACAACAAAGCATGCACTTACTGATTTATTGGCATTCAATTCTCTTATTTTTTCTGCGACCTCAGTTGTAATTTTCTCAACTACAGGTTCCACAACTTTCCATATATCTGATGAAGGGATAGTATGCGTGATACACATAATATCATTGTATGTAACTTCATCTGATTCTGTTGAATCAAGCTTCATAGCCTCTGCCGTTTTAAAATCTACAAGAAAATGCTGTACTATAAGTTCGGTAAGTTCGTCTCCTGCATGTGGAATCATTCCATATGCTATAATACTTCCATCTCTTGTGAGTGAAATATCTGATGTTCCTGCTCCCACATCAACGAGGGCTATATTTAACATTCTAAAATTCTCTGGTATTGCAACATTGATTGCCGCAATAGGCTCGAGAGTCATATTGGCAACACTTAATCCAGCATGTCCTACTGCCGAATAAAGACCATCAACAACATCTTCTGGCAAAAACGTCACAATTATGTCTTCGCCAATTTTATCTGCTTTATGATCCTCTAGACTGATAAACGGTTCATCATTCAAATAATATTTAACAACAGAATATCCAACACAATAAAACTTATAATTAGTGTCATTAATATCTTTAAGAGATGTCTGAGCTTTCTCTATTCCAAGCAGATTGAGGGTATGAATATCCTCGCCTGTGACAACAGATTCCTCAGCATATTCATATTCAACATGCGTAGTTACTGTCTTAAGTACACGACCGGCGGCTGCAATACAGACTTCTGTAAGCGGCTGTCCAATCTGCTGCTCCAATTCTTTCTTAACTGCATCAATAGTCTTTGCCACTTTACCAATATCATGAATCTGTCCATCGAGCATTGCTCTTGTATCATGCTGTTTAATATACTGCGCAACTACTATAAATTCATCATCCTCTGTACGATATCCTACTGTACCGACAACATTTCTAGTTCCGATATCGAGACCAAATACATTATTCATCTTTTTACTCCTTGTATGACTTGATTATATCTTCAATTTGATTGTAGGTCTGTTCAACTGTACCATTGTTATCAATACATTGCTGGCATGAGTTTCTATAATCTTCTTCACTCAGCTGACTCGCAAAAATACTATCAATCTTGCTGTCAGAATAGCCTCTTGATTCCTTCAATCTCAATCTGCGATTTTCCTCACTTGTATAAATATACCAGAGTTCATCGCAAATTTCATCATAATGTTCTTCTATTAACAAAGCTGCCTCTAATATCAGCCAATTATTTTTTCCAGCCTTCTTTTCATATTCATATTGTTCTATAACATATTCTTTGACAGCTGGATGTACAATTGCATTTAATCTATCTCTTAAGCTGCTATCATTAAAAATAGCCGCAGCCATTCTATTCTTGTTAATATGACCATCATCTTCAAAAATACTATCATCAAACAAATTTTTTATTTCATTATAACACAAAGTTCCTGGTTCCATGATATCATGCGCAATATTATCCGCAAGCATAACTCTTATATCAGGCTTGCTATCAAGATAATCAAGTATCGCTGATTTTCCAGCGCCTACCCCACCTGTAATTCCAATAAATTTCATATTAATGTGCCTCATACCAATCTGTTCCGACTTCTGTACCAACTTCAAGCTCAACTTTTAAATCTGCGGCCTTATGCATCTCCTCTTCAAGAATTGCTATAACTGTATCTTTTTCTGACTCCGCAGTCTCTATAAGCAGCTCATCATGTACCTGCAAAATCAGACGGGATTTAAGTCCTTCTGAAATAAGCCTGTCATGAACTCTTATCATGGCAATCTTAATTATATCAGCTGCTGTTCCCTGAATTGGTGAATTCATCGCAACACGCTCTCCAAATTGTTTCTGCATGAAATTACTTGAAGATAGCTCTGGTATAGGTCTGATTCTGCCAAACATAGTTCTTGTATATCCGTCTTTCTTTGCATTTGCTACTGTATCATCCAAAAAGCCTTTAATCTTAGGATATGTCTCAAAATATTTGTCAATGAAACTCTGCGCTTCTTTGATATCAATATCAAGATCCTTAGACAATCCAAACGCACTTATTCCATATACTATTCCAAAATTTACAGCCTTTGCATTTCTTCTCTGTAGTGGTGTAACCTCATCAAAAGGAACATTAAACACTTGTGACGCTGTAGTCCTGTGGACGTCCTGGTTATTCTTAAAAGCTTCTATAAGCTTCTCATCACCAGACATATGTGCAAGTACTCTCAGCTCAATCTGTGAATAGTCGGAATCCACAAATATATCCCCCTCCATAGGGTGAAATACCTTCCTTATCATCTTTCCAAGTTCGATTCTGATAGGAATATTCTGTAAATTAGGATCTGTACTGCTTAATCTGCCTGTCGCAGTAATAGTCTGATTGAATGTTGTATGGATTTTATTTGTCTCATCTATGAAGTTTGACAAACCATCTGCATACGTCGATTTTAACTTAGTAAGCTGTCTGTATTCAAGTATATCCGATACAAAAGGATATTCCTGCGCAAGCTTATCAAGAACCTCTGCTGATGTAGAATATCCAGTCTTAGTCTTCTTCGCATGTGGCATCTGCATCTTTTCAAAGAGAATTACGCCAAGCTGCTTAGGTGAATTAATGTTAAATTCTTCTCCCGCTGCCTCATATATTCTTTTTTCAAGTTCCTCTATAGAAACAGAAAGCTTCTTACCATATTCACTTAACGCCTGACCATCTATTGATATACCCTCTTTCTCCATGTCATATAACACAAATACTATCGGCATCTCAATTTCTCTAAAAAGAGAAAGCATATTATTTTTCTTTAAGTCTTCTTCAAGCACAGGTTGTGACTTCCATGCTGTGTACGCTTCATAACAAGCGTATTGTACCACCTTATTTCGATCTTCTGCAAGCATCTCTACAGCTGATGATTTTCCCAGATAATCCTTCTTGGATTGAAGCATAAGTCCAAGATAATCCTTTGCAATATCCTCATATGGATATTCTCCTTTCAGCGGATTAAGCAGATATGCAGCTACAGACATATCAAAATATTTATTTCTATTTTTGATATATAAATCCCAATTAGAATATATATCTTTGCCATTCATCGGATCAAATAGCTTTAGTGCTGGCTTTAAATCTGGCGAAATAAAAATCTGGGCATCCAAATTCTGTAGTTTCTCTATTAGATAATCACTTGTTATATCACTTCCTGTTGGGAAAAAATAAATCTCCTCTTCTCCAAACGCAATTGACATACCAGCAAAACAATTTACAATCGGTTCATCAAATAAACTCATCTGTGCATCAGATGAACCGGACTTATTGCTGCCATACACAAAGGAAAACGCAACACTCTTTCCTTTTGCCTTTGTCCATACTTTATCAACAGCAGCCTTATCTTCTATCACTTTGAAGTAATCTTCTGCCTTATTCTTAGGTGCGTCCACCTGAAATCTGTTAAGCAGATTCTTAAATTCAAGACGCTTACACATAAGATATGCTTCCTCTGTATAAAGTGCTTCGTTCGATTCAATTTTTGCATCAGCAAAATCATACTCAATTGGAGCATCTGTAATTATCGTAGCAAGCTCTTTACTCATAACAGCCTGCTCCCAGTACTCAACAATGTTCTTCCCTGCTCTAGGTGGCTTTATTGTGGCTGCATTCTCATGAACAGCTTCTATTGTATGATATTCACTTATAAGTGCAGATGCGGTCTTTTCTCCAATACCAGGCACACCAGGAATATTATCAGCTGTATCTCCCTGCAGAGCTTTAACATCTATAAATTCCTTCGGAGTAACAAGATATTTATCCTGAACATCAGAAGCCAGATAATTCTCTATCTCTGTTCCCGTCTTCTTCGTCTTCGGAATACGAATCATGACATGATCTGTGGCAAGCTGCAACAAATCCCTGTCACCCGAAATAACCGCTACATCCATTCCTGCTTTCTCGCCCATAACAGATATAGTTCCCAGAATGTCATCTGCCTCATAGCCCTCTTTCTCGACGATTTTTATGCCCATGGCAGTCAACATCTCTTTAATCAAAGGAACCTGTTGCCTTAACTCATCCGCCATAGGCTTTCGTGTTCCCTTATAAGCATCAAACATCTTATGGCGAAATGTCGGTGCATGAACATCAAATGCAACTGTAAGATAATCAGGCTGTTCCTCCTCTAAAATCTTAAACATAATGTTCAAAAATCCATATACTGCATTCGTATGGACTCCCTGTGAATTAGTAAGATCCGGAAGTCCAAAATATGCTCTGTTTAATATACTATGCCCATCAATAAGCACTAACTTTTCGCTCATAATCTATTTCCTTTATATTGCTCTTGTATATTTTCTGAGGAACTCCAATTCCTCTCCCTCAAAATAAGGTGACATCTTCTCGAATACCATAGCATGATAGTCATTAAGATGCTTTACTTCAACCGATGTCATCTGATTTGGATCAATCGCATCCAGATCAATCGGTACATATGTCAGATTCTCAAAATACATAAACTGACCAAAATCGTTCTTATTGCCTTTTCTGCAAATAAGCTCATTCTCTGTACGGATTCCATATTTACCCTCGATATATATACCTGGTTCATCCGTAGTAATCATTCCTTCTTCCAGTACACTTCCCTCTGAGCGGTCAGGTGACTGTCTCCATCTAAATCCATTTGGTCCTTCGTGTACATTAAGCACATATCCAACCCCATGTCCTGTTCCATGGTTATAATCCATGTCTATGTCCCAGAATGGTGCCCTTGCCAGAATATCAAGATTAAGACCTGTACATCCATATCTGAATCTGGCATTTGCAAGATTAGTATGAGATCTGAATACTCTCGTAAAATCTGATTTCATCTCATCTGTAACTTCACCAAATGCAAATGTTCTGGTAATATCAGTAGTTCCCTCCAGATAATGTCCACCTGAATCTACAAGTAAAAAGCTTTCTGGTTTAATCTCTACATCAGTCTCTGGTGTCGCCGCATAATGCACGATTGCTCCATGCTGCGCATATCCACAAATAGTATCAAAACTTAAATCTAAAAATCCTTCCTGTTGTGAACGAAGTTCTTCAAGATAATCTGCTGCTGATATCTCCGTAATGCGCATCTTCCCAACATTTGTCTTTAACCAGTACATGAATTTAATCATGGCAACTGCATCTTTTACATGAGCCTTCCTTGTATTCTCAAGTTCGGTCTCGTTCTTAATCGCTTTCATGAATACTGTAGGATCTGTTGCATCTATCACCTCTACCCCCTCTGGAATATTGTTGCAGATTCTATAATTAACAACAGACTTATCCATCAATACTTTCTTGTCTTTACCTATAGTCTTTACATAATCATAAAAACTATCATATGGTTTGGTAGAAATATTATATTTATCTAAATACTTCCTGATTTCATCTGTGATTACTTCTTCCTGAACAAACCATGTACAGTCTTCCTGTGTAATAGATAAATATGACAATACTACAGGTACATAGCTTATATCCCCGCCTCTTACATTCAAAAGCCATGCTATATCGTAAAGCGAGCTCATAAGATGTACATCGGCACCTTTTTCTTTCATCACATTTCTGACATCGGCCAGCTTGTCTGATGCATCTCTGCCAGTGTACTTGATATCAAAAAGCATAACATCAGCCTTTGACATCGGTGGTCTGTCTTCCCATATTATGTCAACTAAATCTTCATCAACATACAACGAGCCATTCTTCTCCCTTGCAATCTCTAAAAGAGTATTACCCCAGGTTCCACTTACTACTCGTCCATCAAAACCGATTGTTTCTCCCTCTTTGAGAGTGTCCTTTAGATACTCCTCAATAGTAGGAACACCTTCCATCCCCATCTTACGAAGTTCTATTGTACTGCCTTCAAGCTGTTGTGCCGCCTGAACAAAATATCTTCCATCTGTCCACAGTCCAGCCTCTGTCATAGTTATAACAGCTGTACCTGCCGAACCTGTAAATCCAGTAATATACTTACGTGCTTTAAAATGCTCTCCCACATATTCGGAGCCATGAAAATCTGCTGTAGGCACAATATATACAGCAATATTTCTCTTGGTCATCTCCTGTCTAAGCTTAGCCAGTCTATCTGTAACCATCTTAATCCTCCTTGAACTCAAAGAACTTAGTATCCAATTCTGGATATGAACGCTTAAGCGAAATAGGCTTTCCTGACCTGTTCAAAAAGCAGTGACTGCTTCTTGCTGTAGTTCTAAGTTCTCCTGTTTCTTTATCTGTCATAATATATTCAACTTCCATCTTAATTCCATTATATTTGATAAGCTTTGTCTGAATCACAACTGTATCATCAAATCGTACCATACTGTGATAATTCACCTCAATTGAGAGAACCGGGCTAATAATCTCCATAGCTTCCATTTGTTTATAATTAAGCCCTATCTGATCCATCAAATCAAGTCTGGCCTCTTCCATCCACTTGACATAATTAGAATGATGAATAATCCCCATCTGATCAGTCTCATAATACTTAGCGTGATGCTCATAAGGACGTATTTTAAGTTCTTCCTCTGGGCCTGCAATTTCAATTTCCTGTTTCGACATACCAATACCTCCTATCAAAAACAATTCAATTACACTATATTATGACACAAAGATGTTACAAATTCAATGTCGCATTGACATCGCAAAATTAATCTATCCCTGTAAATTTTCCCAATAAGCTTCTCTATAATCACTTTCATCTGCAAATAAAAAATATCTTCCATCCAAATATCCCATATAACCGCAATCTACTGTATATCCCTTCATAAAAAATACTCCTTTCAACGTCGATTCATTTTGTTGAAAGGAGTATCGCATATTTACGGTCCAATAAAACGGACTTGTTTTTAATAATAGCGTCTTGAAGATTTCATATCCTGACAGTCTTTGCAAAGACTATATTTTGAACCAATCGGCAATATACGTCCACAATATTTACATCTTAAAATATATTCATTTTTGTCTTTTGAAAGAAGCTGCATTATCCGTCCTTGTACCTTGTCCCGCTCATCCTCGAGCCATTTATCGTCTATTATTTTGCCAAGGCGCACAGACAGCTGATAATACAAATCAAGCTTTTTATAGTATGATTCGTATTTTAAAAGTCCCTGATATCTTGTAGATTTATCAGGATATGCAAGAGAAATATCTGCTGTATATGTCATACAATACTTCTTCCACTGCCTGACAACCTCGCGGTCTTTTATATCAATAGGACAAGTTACCATCTTGTAGAGCATATATTTATCATCAAAATCAGCGATAAAACTTTTGCACCTTGATGCCTCTTTATATAAGAATAAAATATCTTCAATGTTAACCTTTTCAAAAGGTGCAGGTGTCTTTACATCGTGCCACAACTTAATTATTTCATCCAGCGGTGCATCCATTTCGAGAAGCACCTGCGGAAAACCAAGACTTACCTTATCTGTCATATCTTCATCATTGTTCCACATTCTTTGAAGATAATTCAGATTCTTCTTTCCCATCGCAGTGACAAGTCCATTTTCATGAAGTCCATATCTTCCGGCCCTGCCAGCTATCTGTTTTATCTCAGGTAATTCCAAAGGTCTTTTAGATATTCCATCGAACTTTTCCATTTCAAGAAAAACTATTCTCTTTACCGGAAGATTAAGTCCCATTCCTATTGCATCTGTTGATACAACTACCTTTGTCCGTCCTGTATTAAATAATTCCATCTGCCTGCGTCTTATCTCTGGTGGAAGACTTCCGTATATAACACTTGATTTCACACCATTTTCTTCAAGTCTTCCCGCAATATTTAATACAGATTTCTTCGAAAAAACAATATATGCATCGCCCGCTTTAATATTCTTCGGAAAATCAAATGGAATATCCTCTATGACAAGTGGTGTCTTTCTCTCATAATGGCGAATTTCGTATCTATCATTGCATAAGTTAATAAGATGTATGACAACATTTTCGGCAGCCGGACTCATACATACGTGAATCTCCTTCGCCTTAACACCCAGTATTGCCCTCGTCCAGGAATGTCCTCTGTCATCATCCGCTACCATCTGTGCCTCATCTATGACTGCAATATCATATAGCTTATCTATATCTAGCATTTCTACTGTAGATGCAGTAATTCTGCTATTTTTCTCTTCTATACATTCCTGTCCGGTAAGCATGGTACATGGTGTGCCATAGTCCATCATTTTCTCATATACTTCGAGTGCAAGAAGTCTAAGTGGGCCAAGGTAAACACCACACTGTGCGTTCTTAAGGCGTTCAAGCGCCTGATAAGTCTTACCACTGTTAGTCGGACCTATATGCAGAATAAATTTTCTCTCCATTGCAAGACTCTCTGGAAATTCCTGCTCTGGATTTGCCGGAACCATCTGAATTATCTGCTTTTTAAGCTGTTCATTTCGTCTGAACAAATATATATCCTTTAAATTTTTATTGCATATTAGTCCATTATTTTCTTTTCTGAGCCTGCGGATATACTCTTCATCTATATTTGCTGCCTCATCATTTTCAAACAAGTCAAGATCAAGCCTTACTACATGTGGCATAATCTGTCTATTCAAAACCTTTATAGCCTCTTTATTGTTGGTATAATATGCAAGATACGCAAGCCTTTTTATATCCTGATGCAAAAGGGTCATGGCAATCTCCTGCCCCGGTGTCACTATCATTCTTGATATTGACCTGGCTTTTGCATTTATTCTGCTCATATATTGTTTAGTTTTTATATTTTTCTTTTTGCTTTTCCTACTTGCTTCTCTGTATTGTTCTACATAAAATTCAAGCAGCATTTCTTCTTGTCTGTTAATAACCGTACCTCTTCTTAATTGCCTTTAAACTTCTAAAACTTCTTTCTCTTCTGCTTCAATGTCATGACTACATAAAGTATGTTTTCCGATAAAATATCTGGTCATACACAAAATTACAAAAATAAACACGCAGATTCCACTTATTATTGCCCCCATAACAAGGCATGGGGTCTCATATCTCAGTTCAATCTTATGCTGTCCCTCATCAAGACTTACACTTATAAATGTATCTGCATAATACTTCGCCTCAGTCTTCTTTCCATCTACATACAGACTCCATCCCTCTTCATTCGCAATTGGCAACACCAGCCTGCCAGCCTTAGTTACATCAATGCTGCCCTTGATATAGGTATCTGTTTGTTCCTGTACATCCATAGTCTGCTCATTCAAATTACTAAATGCCTCTTCAAAAGCCTTATCATTAATCCTGTACACATTAAAATCTATTGTATCGAGCTTTGCATTAGTTATTCGTATATCCTGCCCTGCATTATAATATCCAAGATCAATCAGATAAGGATGTGTCGTCTTTGAATATGTCATCTTCCTGCCATCATCAGAGGCAATTGTAAGCTGGTCAGAAGTGCACGATGTGTACGCTGCAAAAAAGTGGCCCGTTTCCTGAACAGTTATCGTTGAACATCCTGCTTTCTTGTCTATCAGATAATCTGCATCTGCCATATACTGCTCGCTTGCACCAAGTGAATATGCAAGAGCATTAAGACCTGAAAGCCTGTTAAAAGTGCAGCTTTCAAACTCACTGATACCCTCCTCGCTCATCATATAACCCATTGGCAGACAATAATTATTTCTATAAAGATAAAGATTTCCGCATTGTCCCACAAGGGTTCTGTAATTATTTGCATAAAGCGGTGAGTCAGCCACAAAATATTTCACAGACAGCATTGCTGTCGTAAGCGGTGTCGCACCATTATAACCATAGAAATTTTTTCCACCTTCCATATATACTTTTTGGTAAAAGTGGCTTACATTTATGTTCATAAGCGATGAAAACTGTGTTCCTGACGCATAACCATACAGGCAGTCATCATTTTTCGTCATTCTCTGTGTATCTTCAAGACGATAGAATCCACCTTCCGAATCTTCATCCGCAAGTTTTATTATTTCTTTATAATCATCCCTTTTAGAAATATAATTACTTCTGCTGGTCACACAAAATCCTGTTACACCTATATTTACAATTATCTCAACAATTGCAACTACACACACAAAGCCTATGATTGTCTGCTTATTCTGTGCCCCCACAATCTTATAAAGGACTGCAGTAATCGCATAACACAATACAAAAAGTGATGTTATCACAAATGAAATAATCTCTGTAATCTCTGGATCCGTCCATATTGCCCCAGTTACTAAAACTGCAAGGCTTACCACCACACTTATTAGTATATGTCGTAATCGTGTTCCTTTAAATTCAAGCACCTCTTTATAAGCAATTGTCAGCAGTAAGAATGAAAACAAAAATGCCTGTCTACCTGGCAGAGAATTTGGAAAATGGAATCCATGCCATATAAAATCAAGGATATTATTGGAAAAACTGACAAGGAAAAATACTATCATCGCAAGTCTTGGCAATTTATGCTCTAATGTAATTCTCCTGTTTTGTGCATACAATAATACAAGAAGTATTGAAAATGCACCTGTATACAGATTAGGCCAATGATTATCGCCCGAATAAACCTTTGCCGTCGTACACATTCTTCCAAGTTCAGAAATAATATTAAAATACCACTCTATAGTCTTCGGAAAAGAAATTCCCTGTGAACCACTATACCCAAGCACTTTCATCTCTGGCAAAAGCATGACAGCCCCTGTTCCACCAGCAAGCAATGAATACAGACTAAATCTGCCAAATGCTTTCCATTTTCCCTGCTTCTGCTGGAAAAACAGGAGTACAAAATAAAACACCAAAAACATACATATCATCATAGCTATATAATAATTTGCAAGTATGCTTATAGAAAGTGCAGCATAATAAAGGAGCACCTTTCCCTCTTTAACCATACGACGAAGTCCAAGCATTGTAAGAGGTGCGAGCGCAACTCCATCAAGCCACATAATGTCAAGACTATAAGCTCCTACAAATCCGCAAAGCGCATATGCAGTACTAAACACAACTGCGATATACTGATACTTGCCCTTTGCGTCATTTACTTCTATAAGAAACATATAGAAAAACAATCCCGCCAATGCAATTTTTAAGATAATAAGCACAGTCATAAATTCTATAACATAATCGGCTGGACACAGCACGATCAGCCAGTTCAACGGACTGGCAATATAATATGCAAACACAGACACAAAATCCGATCCCAATCCGATATTCCATGTATACATAAGGCTTCCGCCGTTTCTTAACTTATTCAAAAATTCTGTAAAAAACGGACAGTACTGATGATACAAATCTATATGCAATATGCAATTATCCCCAAAAGGATATACACCATTTCCAATGCACACACCAATACATATTAAAAGTGGAACTAAAAACGCCAGTGCTGGTGCATAATATTTTTTGTATTTAGTCATTATTTCTCCTCCCTGTCAAAGAGCATATAGTATTGCAGCTTCTGATATTCTTTCAAATCATCATCAGATGCATTTTTGCCCTTCTCAGTTCTGATTGCTGATACAATTGGCCATTTTTCTTCCAGACTCAATAGATAATTCTGGTAATCGCTAGTCTGTACTCCTGCCGCCTTTAATACATTCGCCGCAAGATAATTCACACTTGTATCTGCATTAGATGCCGAATCAATATCGAAATTTGCCCATATAATATACGGCACCTGATATCTATTATAATCATTTTCCTGTGTTTGTACTATAGAAGATGTAACTGCATCATTCGGCTGATGGTCGCCGAAAAATACCACAATAGTGTCTTCGTCTACACCCTTAAAATAATCTATCAATTTTCTGAATGCCTCATCTGTGACGCTTATCAACGAAAGATACTGATTAAGCGAATCATTATTTTTCCCGAGAGCAACAACACTATTTGAAAAGTTATAGTAGCTTTCAGAATATCCACCATGATTCTGCATTGTGACATTAAAAATAAATGCCGGACTTCCTTCTTCTTTTTCTTCAAATGTCTTAATTATCTGCTCAAATGATGATTCATCACTTATGTAATTTCTGACATAATTTCTAGATGAATAACCATCTATAAAGGTCATATCATCAAACCCCATCCAGTCATACACCTTATCACGATTCCATCCTGTCGAATAATACGGATGCTGCGCATATGTCTGATATCCTAATGTTTTGAGATAGCTTGCAAGTGAAGGAGTAGTCCCCTTAATGTACTGCTGATATGGAATACTTCCGGTCGGAAGGAACGACATACTGTTGCCCGTCAAAAATTCAAATTCTGTATTGGCTGTATTTCCACCACAAACCGATACATTCAAATTTCCAGAAATAGTATTATCCGCATTTTTCTGCAATTGATGTATAAACGGCATGTAATCTGTATTCGTTGTAAAATTGCCAAGCACCGATAAATCCGAAAACGACTCATCCATAACAACTATAATATTGGGCAGCTTAGTATTCTTAGTCTTATTTTCATCTGCATATTCATCAAGAACTTTTTGGGCATTCTCCTTACTATAATCAGATGGCTTATCAACCACCACATATTCCAGATCCATTGCAAATGTAACTGCCATACCATTTACCTGTGTCATGTATGCCGGCGTAAATAAAAAAGGATATAAATAATTCTTCGTCTGAAAATCCTCATCCTGCAGCATGTTAACAAATACACACAAACAACAAACAACCGCCGCTAAAGGAATCACCCTGAATCTGAATTTCATCTTCATCTTGTAATCAATAAAATGTACAGCAATCATCATCACAATAAATACAATCGTAATTACCACCACTCTTGATGACAGAACAAAATCATAATTCGATGCAACACTTGCAGCTGTCCTTATAGAAAAAATATCCCACGGAACAAAAGGTGTCGTTCTAAAAAGCATAACATAATGATTTGCAAGTCCAAATATCATCGCAATCAGGAGTTCAATTCTGATTCCCCATCTAAAACTTCCCGTAACGATATAAAAAATCCAGGCTATTATCTCAAAAAGGATAATGTTAAACACCTGTGCCATACTTCTTACTTCTACAAAAGGATTATGTTCATATGCCTCCATCAGATAAAACGCAATAATGGGAATTACCGAAAAAGCAATTCCCCAAATGATACCATTTTCTTTGATTTTAATATTCTTAAACATGATTCTGCTCCATATCAATAATTGCTAAGCACAAGCCTCTGTCTGTAGAACATATCCATCTGATCAATCAGACGTCTCGCCTGCGGATACTGTCTTGGGCTTGTACTGATAACCCAGACTGTCTTCGCGCCACTGAATTTATCTCTCTTGTAAAAAGGAATATGCCTCTTGTTCTTCGTAAAAGAAACATGATTCTCTATAAGCATGCGCGCAGTCTTCTCTCCTATTCTACCACTTGTAGTAACACAAAGTTCTACATCATTTCCCTTATAATTGCCCAATGTTTTGGTCATAATTTCTTCACCTACTTAATCTGTACTTGAATTTGTCTGCCTAATCCTGCAGCAACCTTAACCAGGAAATCCAGACTCGGATTATAACGTCCACTCTCAAGCCTGGAAATATTTGATTTCTTCGTCCCCACAAGTTCTGCAAGCCTCTCCTGCGTCATCCCCTCGGACTTACGCATCTCCTTAAGCTGCATCGCAACTTCCTGCCTCGCTGTCATCTTTCTCTCACTCAAGTAAATCACCACTCTTTCTGCACTATATGTTATCATATATGATAACTTTTGTCAATAAAAAAAGTGCTTGCAATCCTTGTATCATTATGATAAGATAACATTTGTTTGATGCACGCCGGTGTGTCGGAATTGGCAGACGAGGCAGACTCAAAATCTGTTTGTGGCAACGCAGTGCGGGTTCAAGTCCCGCCACCGGCATTGAATAAGCCGTAAATAAAGACCTTGGAAATTTAATATTTCTGAGGTCTTTATTTTTTCACTACAGCTATATAAAAAGCTTGACTTTCTTAATATAATGGTATGATGCTCAAAAGATATTTCGTCCCTCATTTATAATTAACAGACAGGAGGTTTCTTATGTTATCAATTGTAATACCTACTTACAACGAAGGAAAAAACATCCAAAACCTCGTATCACAAATAGACGACGCACTCTCTTCTATTGACTACGAAATAATATTTGTTGATGATAGCAGTGACAATACTCCAGATATCATACGTGATGTTGCTACACACTATCCATCAGTACGCCTTTTCCATCGTACAGATGAAAAGGGACTTGCTACAGCCGTTCTCAAAGGATTTCAAATTGCCAATGGTTCCTGCCTTGCATGCATGGATGCAGATTTACAACACCCACCAATTACGTTACGGTACATGTATAATGCCATATGTTCCGGTGCCGACTTCTGTATTCCAAGCCGATTTGTTCCCGGTGGAAATGATGGTGGTCTTAACTGGTACCGTAAGTTCATATCATGGACTGCCCGTAAAATAGGACAGATTATGCTTCCATGTCTCAGACCGCTTTCAGATGTAACAAGTGGATTATTTATGTTCAAAAAAGAAGTCATCGAACACGCCATCCTTTCACCAATTGGCTGGAAAATAATGATTGAAGTCCTTGCCATGGGAAGTTATAGCAAAGTCGTCGAAATTCCTTATACATTTCAACAGCGTTTTGCAGGTGAATCTAAACTATCCGGAAAAGTTACGATTGAATATTTAAATCAACTTCTCAGTCTTAGAAAAAGATACAACAAAGCCAATAAATATTCTGTCGAGATATGGTCAGAAGAAAAAATGTTAAGCTACGATAATAAATAATTTATTTGAATTCCAAATTTAAAAGCCAGAATTGAACTCCAAACGGATATCCAATTCTGGCTTTTATTTATATTATATCATTTTAAGAACTTCTGGTTCGACATAATCACTCTGCGATGGTCTTCCTTCCAGCTCTCTATCATTTGCAATAAAGAATAATGCAATCGTATCAGGTCCAACATGTGTACCTGTACAATAATCGTATGATGTATTTATCACATCCTTGACCTGCACGCGCTCTTTAATCTTATCTATCACATACAGCGATTCCTCATAAGCATCTGCATGCGCAATTCCAATAATCTGCTTCTCTGGCTCGACTATGTTATCACATACAAGGTCTGCCAATGTATCAAGTGACTTTTTTCTGCCTCTGCATTTTCTAAACTGCACAATGTATCCTTCTTTATTGCCTCTTAAGATAGGCTTGACATTCAATACATTGCCCGCCAATGCTGTAGCTGAACTGATACGTCCAGTCTTCGCAAGGTACTTCAAATCGCCTACTGTAAATACACCATTCATCTTAATAACAGCATCATTAAGAACTCTGGCAGCCTCCTCAACTGAAACGCCCTTGTCTCTCATCATCGTAGCATAGATTGCCATAATTCCCTGAGCTAATGACGCATTTAAAGAATCAACCAACAAAACTTTCCGTTCAGGATAAGTCTCTGCCAAATCCTCCGATGCAATCAGCGCTGCATTGTATGTTCCGCTTATATTCTTGCTAAGCGAAAAATAGATTATATCTTTGCCCTCTTTTAAAACTGGTTCAAATGCATCAACGAAATCACCTGTATTAACCAATGATGTCTTAATCTCTGCACCAGCTCTAATCGCATCATAAAATTCCTTGCCAAGCTTTCTCTCTTCTTCCAGGGAAAGATCCGGATTGAAGTTAACCATAGATTTTCCATTCACAATATTAACAAAGGAAACTACATTGATACCATACTTTTTTACATCAACAGCCGGTATATTAGCTGCCGAATCTACAAATACCTCATACACAATTATTCACCCACTTTTCTTACTATAAGTGCATCCGGCATATAACGTCCTCTTCCTGTAGCGCTTGATGACTTTGTAATCTGCGTACCCTTATACCACATAACAGACGAGCTTCCACCATCAAGATTACCAGCCTGTACTGCACCATATGACATAAGTATATCAGAACAATCCTGTACTGTACATCCCAAACTATATCCTACCTGACGTCCATCCACTATAAGCATCATGAATGTCCCGTCCTGAGCCTGTCCAATAGCTGTTCGAGGCTGGATACCCATGCCCAAAGTTCCGTCAACTACGCATTCACCATTTACAATCAAAGCCGGGAAGAACTGAATTCCCCATCTATAGTCTACTGGCTCTATATCCGAATAATTGCCAACATATAATTTGTTGTCAAATTTCATTCCATAGAACTTCCAGGAAGAAGGAGTTGTACTGTATTCAACACCATCAATAATCAAAGCTCCCTTTACATCAGAACCCGTTCCATGTCCGCCTACATCAGTAAATCCACTAGCATTTATAGCAATAGCCGCATCATATCTCTCGCCAAAAGTAGATACCTCTTCGCCAAATCTTCCAAGAGAATCCGCCTTAGCAAGTTCCACCTGAGAAGGGTCTTTAATGATAGCAAGCTTTCCTACGTAATTGCTCCCGTGAATTCCTATAATCATCAGATTGTTAGCAGTATCAACCACAAGAATAGGATCTCCATTCTTAGTAACAAGTCCAAGTTCTTCATCAAAATCTTCTATAAGTACCTGACTGTAATCATTCATAGTAAGATATGGATTTTCTTTGAGATATTCTCTAAATGCATAAGTATCAAGTTCCCAATACTTCTCGTAGAATAAATCTTCTGGAGTCTTAGTCTCTGTCTCCTCTGTCTCCTGTGTCTCCCACTTACTCTCTAACTGCTTCTGTTTTTCCAATGCGGCGTTCTTCTTATTGACAACCTCATCTACAACACTCTTCGGTATGAAGTAAGTAGCCAGCCACTGATGACTATTAGTGCTCATAGCAGTCTCAATATATATTGTTCTCCATTTCTTGATAAACGGAATATCCGAATATACCGCTGTCAGATATAGCCCCGCAAGCACAACAAGTGCAATTGCCGTCCTAATCAGATGCCATTTTAATCTGCCTTTTTTCTTCTTTTTCTTTTGTTTCTTATCGCCGCCCGATGAGTGCTGTTCATCACTATCATTCAAATCGATAATATCTTTTGTATCCATTTTCCACCTCACTGTATTCAAACATTATACTAAATATGTCTATTATAAACAATTTAAAAAATCTTAATTTTTCTTTAAATACGTACTATCTGTATTTGTGTCCCCATATTGGCACAAAAGAATTTCCACAAAGGAAAGAAAAAGCACTCTCATCAACTGAAAGTGCTTTCAACGCAGAGGGTGGGATTCGAACCCACGCGCCCTTGCGGACAAACGGTTTTCAAGACCGCCTCGTTATGACCACTTCGATACCTCTGCAAGTAGCGAGAGAGAGACTTGAACTCTCAACCTCCCGGGTATGAACCGGACGCTCTAGCCAGTTGAGCCATCTCGCCAAATATTCAATTCTATAAGTCACACTCCTGTAACTAACCGCTATCTGTATCTGATAGCAAGTGCACCACCAGGGGCTCGAACCCTGCACACCCTGATTAAGAGTCAGGTGCTCTACCAAATGAGCTAGTGGTGCATAAGCGGGTGATGGGAATCGAACCCACGTATCTAGCTTGGAAGGCTAGTGTTCTACCATTGAACTACACCCGCATATTAAATTATTATACTAAGTCGGGGTGACAGGATTCGAACCTGCGACCTCCTGGTCCCAAACCAGGCGCTCTAGCCAAGCTGAGCCACACCCCGAAAGTAAAAGCCGATGATCGGACTCGAACCGATAACCTGCTGATTACAAATCAGCTGCTCTGCCAATTGAGCCACATCGGCATGTCCTGCATTTGTCAGCGACAGCTTGTTTATAATAGCACCTTTGTTTTGTAATGTCAACAGTTTTTTTAATTTTTTTCAAAAACTTTTTTAAAACCTTTTTTGATTTTTTATTTTTTCAATTTAAGCCGAATCAACACAATTATTCCTCTGTCCCGACATCGCCAAAACAGAGGAATTTACATGCCTACTCTTCTATTTTGATATCATCAAAGCAATCAAAAGTAGCGAAATAATCTGCTGGTGTTTCTGCACGACGAATCATTTTGACAGAACCATCTTCCTGTAAAAGTAATTCTGCCGAACGAAGCTTTCCATTGTAATTATATCCCATAGAAAAACCATGTGCTCCAGTGTCATGGATAACAAGATAATCTCCCATATCAATCTTTGGAAGCTCACGATCTACTGCAAACTTATCACAATTCTCACATAAAGAACCAACCACATCATATACATGGTCACACTTGGCATCTTCTTTACCAAGTACTGTAACATGATGATATGCGCCGTATATAGCCGGTCTCATGAGATTAACTGCACATGCATCTACACCAATATATTCCTTGTAGATATGCTTCTCATGTATAGCCTTTGTCACTAGACATCCGTATGGTGCCATCATAAATCTTCCCATCTCGCTATAGATAGAAACATCTCCCATTCCTGCTGGCACTAAAACTTCATCAAAAGCCTTATGAACGCCCTCACCGATTTCATGAATATCATTAGGAGTCTGCTCAGGTCTGTATGCTACGCCTACTCCACCTGAAAGATTAACAAATTTGATATCACAGCCTGTCTCTTTTTTAAGTTCAACAACAAGTTCAAAAAGCTGTCTTGCAAGCTTAGGGTAGTACTCATTAGTAACTGTATTACTTGCTAAAAACGCATGAATGCCAAAGTATTTTGCCCCCTTTGATTTAAGAATCTTAAAGGCCTCAAACAACTGTTCCTTTGTCATTCCATATTTAGAATCTCCCGGATTATCCATTATTCCATTACTAAGTTCAAAAATTCCACCTGGATTGTATCTGCAGCTTATAGTCTCTGGGATATATCCAATAGTCTGCTCAAGGAAATCTATATGAGTAAAATCGTCAAGATTTATAATTGCGCCAACCTTGTCAGCATACTTAAAATCCTGCGCTGGTGTATCATTTGATGAAAACATTATATGCTTTCCGTCAAAGCCACATGATTTTGCAAGCATAAGTTCTGTATATGATGAACAATCACATCCCATATCATACTCTTGCAATATCTTAAGAAGATATGGATTTGGAGTTGCCTTTACAGCGAAATACTCTCTAAATCCCGAATTCCATGCAAAAGCTTCCTTAACTGCTTTAGCATTGGCTCTTATTCCCTTCTCATCATATAAATGAAAAGGTGTAGGATATGTCTTTACAATTTCTTCAATCTGTTCTTTAGTCACAAATGGTTTCTTTATCATCGATGTCTCCTCTCACTTTTGTAAAGCAAAGCGTTACAACTAGGCTTTATGCTACACCAAAATATAATTAAATTCAAGATATTTTATTTTTTTCGTTCATTCTTTAAACAATGTATGTTATAATTTTACAAAATAATGTTGTGGACAAAATGTATCATTGATGCACACTTGCATGCAATTCTTTTGTATGCCATAGTGCCCCGCACCGTGAAAGAGGATATTATGACAAATTCAGGAATTACTATTTTACCTTATATAGATCAGAGTGCTTACACCAAAAGTTCTGGTACTTCCAGTTCTTCTGCTAAAGAATCATCAGGTACTTCCGAAGTATCTTTTGACGAGACTCTTAATTCAGCGCAAAAAGCTGCAGCTGCTCTTGCTGTTGATTCACTTCTATCATCAAGCGATTCAGATGCAGTCACAACAGCTATGCTCCAGAATTACCTAAACGATAATAATATCAGGATAACGCTTACACCGACTGGTGCCGCTACAGCGAGCACTAATAATGCTAACGCTAATACTAATATAAACACAAACGCTACTGGCACGACTACCAATACATATAACGCTGGTGTACCCGCCGACAATGCTTCTGATAGTACGAATACTTCTGCTGATTCAACATCTGCCTCCGCAGCCGATTCTACTGTCCCTGCTTCCAACACCAACTACTCAAATGATGGTTCACTTAAATGTTCAGCAGAATTAGAAGCATATTTCGAGGAGGCATCTAAGACCTACGGCGTAGATATTAAGCTTCTTAAAGCAATTGCGAAGCAGGAATCTAATTTCAACGCCAATGCTACCAGCAAATCCGGTGCAATGGGTATAATGCAGCTGATGCCTTTTACAGCTAAAGAATTAGGCATTGACGATGCATACGATGCCAAATCAAATATCATGGGTGGCGCAAAGCTTATTGCCAAATTATTGGACAAGTATGACGGCAACAAGACACTTGCTCTTGCCGCTTACAATGCTGGAAGCAGTAATGTAGATAAATATGGTGGTGTTCCACCATTTAACGAGACTCAGAATTATGTACGTAAAGTACTCAGTTATTACAATTCATAAAGACATAGAAATACCGGCCTCCAATCGTTAGATACTTTGTCTAACTTTCGAAAGCCGGTATTCTTAATATCTACTTATTTTCGCCGTGCCTATCCATGTAATATGATATGCAGGGGGCAAAAAGCATCCCCCCTCATATGTTAATCAGATTATGTTGCCATATCTAATTGCTGAATAGTTCCAGATATACCATTTTCATATAAAAAGATACCTGTTTTGCGCACTACCGCATTCGTATTGTTCTGACTATCATTTAGCGAAAATTCTGTATCTGATGAACCTAGATAGATAGCTCCGACACCAGCCTGTCCGATTCCTATCAAAGTGCTGTTTCCATTCTCATCAACGCTCCAGATTTTTAGCTTATCAAAAATCTCATCCGCCTCATCAATCCAGCCATTTCCATCCTGGTCATACTGTGCAAGATCAGCAAAACCATTGCCACTTGACGTGCCAAACAATTCGCTTCCATCATTGATAATTCCATCACCATTCTTATCCAGTGCCAGGTACCCACTACCAGCACCAAGCTGTGATATATACTCTTCATTACCATCTGCATCAATATCAAAATAGAATTTCTGATCCGTCACCTCTACAGCTCCACAGTTGAGATTGATAACCAATGGATCCTTGTATTGCGCAGCCCCAAAATTAATAACCGATGATGTACTCTCCACAAAAGATCTCGACATTCTAAGATTAATATTAAAATCTATAGATTTTCCATCTGCAGTAACCACTTTTCCTGTTGTGCTAAATTCTGTTGTCTCTTGCTCTGAATAATAGCTCCATGTAGACATTGTTCCACCGTAGCGCTCTTCATCCGACATATTATTTTGTGACACATTGTTTTGTGATACAAACTCTGTTGTATTCCCCTCGCTCAAGGAATTATCTACGTAGGACGAGCACGAATCGGTATCTATCTCTTTACCAAACAGTAAATACAATAAATAATCCAAAGTATGACGTCTTATCTCATTAATAGTATCAACCCGCTCCTGTATCTGTAGTGGCTTGATACTCTGTGTAGAACGAAACTTATCCATAAGATTATCAAAAGATGAATTGTTCCCACTGTTATTATCTTCCTGATCTTCCAGTGCCTTTTTTGCAGTATCCAATAATCCACTTTCAGTCCTGTTTTCAGCTTGATTTGCTAAAGCAGCTTGCCCAACACCTGCGGTTGTTCTTGTCTTATTATCCCATACTTTCATTCCCGAATAGCTAAGACTTTTAGAATTATAGCGCCTTGCTGAGTTCATTCCAATCGAACTTGATTGAACAATCACATAATCACCCTTTCAAAGACTATACCGATTACCTCTGTCCGACTCCCTTCATTAAGAAATAAAAAAACGATATTCTCAAAAAAATTCCTTTCTTTCATCAAATACCGTCCCTGGCTTGTCTATTTTATTTGTAATTAAGTGGCCAACTTAACTATACATCACAAATATCGGAGCTTTTTCCTATTTACTTTAGCAAAATAATATATAATAAACTTATACTTCATACAAAACGCTTCATACAAATGGTCATACAAAATAATATATAATAAGCTTATACTTCTTGACATTTGATATGTGCTCATGTATTATGTAGGAGTTGACGCAGAGTCATGCTGGTATAGCTCAGGTGGTAGAGCGCTACATTGGTAATGTAGAGGTCACGGGTCCGACTCCCGTTATCAGCTTAAAAGCAGGTCTTTACGACCTGCTTTTATTATTTCAACCCTCATATCATTATTATAATTACTACTTTATTATTACTCCCTATATCATCACTACTTATCATTACTACTTTATTATTACACGTCATAGAACGTAAGTCTCATATCGTTCCATTTTACCCCACCATGCTTAGACAGCGAAGTCCCCTCATTTACAAATCCTAGCCTTTTATAAAAATCCATAAGCTCAGGCTTACAGGTCAGTACGATACCCCGCCGGCCCTGTTCTTTACATTTTTCGATAACTTTATTAAGCAAAATAGATGCATATCCATTATGTCTTGCCTCTGGCGCTGTCATCACCCCAAAAAGCATCTGCCAATGTCCATCTTCATCATGCTTAGATGCATCCTCATACATATCGTCCGAAATCATAGGTTTTTGTGAACAACATCCATTAATAAGACTGATAATTTTTCCATTCTCTTCTAACAACCAAAAATGATTAGGAAACACCCTAAGTCTTTCCGCAAAAGAGAATTTATCCGCTGCTTCTGCTGGCGGAAAGCACTTCTCCTCAAGTTCCGCTATCTGTTCCAAATCATTTATAGATGCATTTCTAAATCTCATTCTTTAACTCCATTTCCCAAAAACGACCTGCTTAGCAGGTCGCAATTTAGATAATTATCAAATACAGCGTTTTATGGATGTCAGCCAAAACAACATCTATAGGATAACTATCATATAATCAACTTTCTATGCCCATTTTGACCAAACAAGTCGATTATAATTGTTATTATTAATTTATTCAATATTTTTTTCAAAAAATTCCTGAATTGTATCAAACTCTGTATCATAAGGAATCTCACCTTTTAGGAATCTGATATCATCCTCTAACGCCTTGATTCTCATATCATTTTCTATATCCCTCTCATCCCACTTTCCATACAAATCGCTTCCTTTTGAAGTGGATTTGAATCTTCTAAAAGAATTATATGTCGATTTTTCCTGATAATATCTGTTTACAAGTTCTTTTTTCTTCTGAAATTCTTTACTGTTTACATTGTTCGGTTCTTTAAAATATTTAGTACATTTATACAGATAGTACGCATCCGAGAGGGCATTATGTTCTTGTTTTTTATTGATATTGCACAAGTACATAAGATTTTCCATATTGATGGACAGTCCACCTTTTATTCCAAGAAACTGAGATGATATCACACCTGAAATATCTGTACACATATCTATATAATTCCATTTTGATGTCTGCTGGTAGCCGCTGAGTCTCTTCTTTCTATACTCAGCTTTCTCCCATTGTAAGGAATGTTTGTCCGCAGCTCCCCATGTATATATCCGGGTGACATTATATTTCTTAACAAGATCACTTATCTGCTTCGACACATCCATAAAACTTGGCTGTCCCTCAAGCATTTCTGTTGTAATTCCAGTCATTCTTGTAATCATCGGAAAGACAGGCAAGTTACTCACTTTACTTACAAGTGTATAATATTTCTTGAGACCATTAAATTCACTATCGCATATCACAAGACCTATAGATATTATTTCACTTATATTCTCGCCTCTTTTATAGTCCATCCCTGCATTGAACTCTGCATCAAGGAATGCTATATTTCCAGTTTCTTTTAAAATATCATCAATTTCCAGTTTCTTTTTACGCATTACATCTCCTGCATCAGATATGAATTAAAAATACTAAAACATATATCATTTCTGCCATCTGTAGTAAGCTCTGCTAACTCTTCTTTGAATTTTTCATCTTTAAGCATCATCTTTACTAACTTAGGATTATATCTGGTGCCCTTTCCTTCTTCAAATTCGCGAATAACATCATCACTTGTCTTAGTCTTAGAATATGCTCTACATATCGTATCTGTAGCAGCATCTAAATTATCTGCCATCTGAATGACATTTACAAGTATAGGGTTAGGATTATCCAAATACTTATAACTTGCAGGATACCCCTCAGAATCATCCCAATTCTTATGATGTCCAAGTATTATAGGCAGATACGGCCTCATGCACTCTGAATTTTGAACCATTGCAGCACCAAATTCAGGATGATGTTTAACATTTTCATATTCAAGTGCACTTAGTTTTCTCGTTTGTTTCTTGGTGATATTCGATACATCAATCTTGCCAATATCATGTATTATTGCGGAATCCTCGATAAACTTCATCACATCCGGCCAACATTCCATTGCTTCCTGCTCATCCCGTATTCCAAGATTGCCAATTAAAACCGTACAATCCTGTCTGTAAATCATCTCAATAATCAGTCTCGCTATTTCCGCAACCATATGCGAATGTATGGACAGATTAACATCCCTTTCCACCACAACCGACATCATGATATCTATTGCCTCGTCAAGATCATCCATATAGACCATCATCTTAGACAGCGAACGACAGATAATTCTTCCTACAACATTTCCGAATTCCAATTTAGATATATCTTTTATGTACGCAAGATAATCATCTATAATCTTGTTGTAAAATACATAATCCTTCTCATAGTCTCCCATATGTAGCATTTCTGGCACCATCTTAAGCATCAGCATAAACTTACACTGGGAAACAACAGGCCTGTCTTCATCACATGCGTCATGTTTTTCATCAATATAATATGAATAGTATTTACTGTACTTTTCAAGACATTCTTCTTTTGTTATTTTCTCCATCAGATATAAAAGCTTAGTATGTATTCCATAAACCTTATGATCTATACAGCGCTCATCATCTTTTTGGGCAAGCTCCTCTGTATAATATCCATCAATTATTTCAAAACATCGCTTGTATGATTCATCCGAAGCATCTACTTTTGTACGATTTCCAATATTTTCCTCGATACAGTCAAGTGTAAGCCTCATCTCATAAAGCACAGACTGTTCCTTTGTAAGTTCAACATATCCCTTCTCGATTAAATTTTCAAGAACTCCGATATTTTCCTGTATAATATCCAGCGCTGTAGTAAGTGGTGTTTTTCGGCTTGTTGCAACATATTTGCACTCATCATACACTACCTGTAAAATAATGGATTTGGTTTCGCTGTCAACATTCTTCTCAAAATAAGATTTACATTCCATGATTTTTTGAAAATACTCTAGACACTTGTCATAATAAAACTCATCATTAAGTCCCATATATGCATATGCAATTATAACAAGTGTACGGATATATTCATCTTTGTAATCTCGTTTTTCAAAATATGGCTCGAGTTTAAGTGCAAGTTCAACCCCTATTCTAAACTCACTCTTGCCTATCTTGTATATATGCCAGATTCCTTTTAAAAGCTCACTTGCCAGCTCGTCATCTATGTCAATCTCATCATTTAATATCGGCGTAATATACCTCACTATAAGGTTCTCATTGTCCACATACAATTCACTCATGCTCTGAGTTTTCTGCTGAATATTAAGAAGCCACTCTTCCCTGTCTGTTGCCTTCCTGAATTCATTCTCAACTTTCTCTTCTTCCTGCATGTTGGCAATATATTTTTCAAAAAATCTATGATAATCCTTAACCTGCAACTTGATTCTCATATCAATGGCTGCTGCTCTGTTCTTCTGATTGACTTTTACCTGCTGTTCATATGCCTCGAAATGTCTGACGCACATCTGCTCATAATTAGCCTGATCATGCACATACCTATAATATTCTGCCCAAATATGTGCATTTATCATCTTATAATACGGAGTATTGTGAGACTTCGTATATGTATCAAATGCGCGTATCACCCATTTAAAATGCGGTTCATCATCCAATCTCTGCAAAATATTACACAAATCAGTTATATTCCGTACAAATTCAGGCTGGATTCTATTGTGCATAACACCTTCGATCAACTCATCAATATGATTTACAACATATCCTTTGTCACCTCGTGCAAGATTCAACTGACACTCGACAATTAAAAATGGGATATAGAATCTGCTAGTCTTATCATCTCCCAGATACTCCTGCGCTTTTATGAGATATCTCTGAGATTTTTCAAGCATATTCTTCTCACAATACGCCTTTCCAAAATTTATCATAAGAGCACTCATAAGTGTTAAATACCGCTTATCTCTTTTGTTTTTAACCTCACCTAAAGCATCCAGTGATTTTTCAAGATAATCTATAGCCTTTTCTATCTCATTGAGAAGTAAAAATCTTGCTCCGATACTATTGTATATACGAGCTGCCTGAAATGAATTATTCTGTTCATTTGCTATTTCGAGTGCACTAAGATAATTGTCTATCGACAGTTCAGTACTTCCATCAATAAAATAAATTCTCGCAAGAAGAATATATGTATCAACCTGTTTCTCGTATTCTGTAAGACTCTCAAATATATACTGAGCTTTCTGCAAATATCTTATTGAATCCCTATAGTCCTCAAGCATATATAATTTCTGTCCCATATCGTAATATTTTGTGGCCAGATTGTATTTTTCATCTTTCCCTATCAATTTTTCTTCTCCATCATTAATTCTTTTGCTGTTGTAAATTACAATTCTATGGTGTACTTCTCGTAGGCATTTATTACTTTTGTATCTCCTACCTGATCCTCGCGCTTGAATTTTCTTCCATATGCAAGATGCACATGTCCATGTACAAAGTACTTCGGCTTATACTTTCCAATAAGTGTATTAAATATCTCAAATCCCTTATGACACTGATCCTCATCGTCATTGAGTCCTCGTGCCGGAGAATGTGTGACCAATATATCAAAACCCTTGTGACGCCATATTTTAAAGCGCATTTTTTTGACTCTTTTACACATCTGATATTCTGAGTACTGATTGATACCTGGTTTATATCTGTTCGAGCCTCCAAGTCCCATAATCCGGACACCTTTGTAAACATATACCTTATCTTCTATGCAAATGCACCCCTCTGGCGGGTTTGTATCGTATCTATCATCATGATTTCCACGTACATAAAGTACAGGTATCGAAAGCATTGTTGCCAAAAATGACAAATACGATGCCTTTAAATCCCCACATGACACTATCAAATCAATACCTTCAAAATACTCTTTTTTAAAAAAGTCCCAATATAACTTGGATTCTTCATCTGCAATAAATAATATCTTCATCTGTTTTCCTTACTTAGTTTCCTCTACACCCTTAAGTTCAACAACAACCTTTGCATCATCAATCAATGTATCCATAGAAGGTATTGATCCTATGACGTTCTCAACAAGATAGTCCATTTTCATTATCTCTCTAGGGCTTAATTCTTCATTCTCTCCGTTTTTTAAAGTTCCATCCTGAGCATATATCTCACCGTAAAACGGAACAATATCTCCTTTACATATATCATACTTCATATGATTTGTCAGTCTTCTGACTGCATGCGGGACATTACCTGAACAAATCAGATCTATAACGCCTGCCGACATTCCCCACCAGTAATTAAGTGCTCTGTTATCCGAATTTCCTTCATTCTGATATGAGCCTGCCAGAATACTCTGTATCATTTTCTCATAGAATACTCCCCAGTTCCATAGCGGCATAACAAGATTAAGCGCCTCACCATTTTCATATTTATATAGTCCAAACTGCCTTGACGCATCTTCAGGTGTAATCATATCCTGATCTGATACGTAATGAATATCATTCTCCTGTAAGAATGTCTCTCTATCATATCCTTTGCTGGTCGACCACGCAAGATATACTTTTGCCCTTGGATTCGTGCACGCAACTCCCAGCGCAAATGCATTGATATTGGCAATCATTCCGTAAATAGGATAATCTGCAATATATGCAATCTTATCATTGTCCGTAAGACTTCCAGCAATCATTCCCGACAAAAACTTAGCCTCATACATTCTTCCATAATAAGTACGAATGTACTGATGTGGTGTATTCAGCGAACAATTCAAAATCTTGACCTCCGGATGTTCAGTTGCTATCTTAAGACAAGGCTGCATCATCTGCGGTGCCACTCCGAATATGATACTAACCCCCTGATTTATCAGCTTCTGAATTGTAGACTCTATATTAGTCTCATTAACATCATTAACACAGACCGTCTTAATCTTATCTGGGAATGTATCCTCAAGATAGTTTCTTCCAAGCTCATGCGCATATATCCAGTCAGACGTCTTAGGATCCCTAGGATACAAAAATGCAACTGTCAATTTTTTCTGGGATGTCGGTATAAAATAACTTAACAGACTCTTCTTACCAGTAGTCTCTGTTGGATTCATAACCAAATCTACAGAATGCTTCTCTGTAAGCATTCCAAATTCATTCCAGACTTTGAGTATATTCTCATTAAAATCACGTTCTGTCATCTTAGATGTCTCTTCATAGCCATAGACATCCATAAATGCACTTATCGCATCTCCCACCGTAATAGGCAGCCTGTTTCCACCTCTGAAATTATATGCCTTAGAAAAAGAAAACATAATTTTATTAAAAGCTTCCCTATCCTGACTATCCCACTTAGTAGTCTTGCCAATAAGATTAAGAAGCTGTTCCGCCTGCCCAAGCTTAGTAAACTCAACCGTACACAATCCTGTAATTTCATTAAATTTCATCAATTCATAGTAGAGCTTAATATTATAATCATCTGAATAACGTGGTATCTTCCTTGTAACATTCGCCTGAATAGACACTGCCCCAAAATACTTAAGCACGCTCACACGCTTATTACCCTCAACCACATAATATCTGTTCAGGTATTCATAACACTTAATAGGATCTCTTATGCCCTCATATAGCTGCGCATCCGAAAGATTCATCCATTTAATTTCAAATTCCGAGCCATCATCAAGTATTGGCATAAAATTCGCTGCAAATGAATATGTCCTTCCCATCGTACTTGTTCCTACAACAAAATCAAGCGGTATACTCATAAGTCCCATATTCTGCTCCGTCTGTATGTCCGCCTGCGATAATATCTCATCCAAAACCGGTAAATACGGAAACTCTCCTCTGCTCACACGAGACTTATATTCCTTCTTTCCAAGTTTAAGAGCCTCCTGATATTCTTTATCTCCCATTTACATCCTCCCAAATTTAGTGTATAATAATAGTTCCGAATCTATTTATTCATTATTCTTCAATGCATTATTTAGATTATATATATTTTATATCTGCATCGAACAGTAATATTTTACCATATATCTGTTATTTTATAAAATAAATTTAAAAAAGTTAAATATTTCCTTGGCTATTTGGGATTTGTCTGTTATAATATAGCTTAGGAAATAGGTACTAATGCATGGAGGAAGACAAATGAAAAATATAACTCAGGAGCAGGCCGACATCATCGGCGAGGTTGCCAACATATGTATTGGCAATGCTGCAACCGCCTTAAGCATGATTCTAAATAGACCTACCAACATCACTACACCTATTGTTGAGGTTCTTTCAGAGGAATCATCTTTAAGTAGTGATGATTATATTCTTGTAAAAGTTCCTTATACCAAAGGGCTTGACGGAACTAATCTCCTTGTACTTAATGTACAGGATGCTCTGATAATCGCTAATCTTATGATGGGCGGCGACGGTACAGATGTTTCTGGTATGGTTTTTGATGAACTCTCTACTTCAGCGGTTTCTGAAGCAATGAATCAGATGTGTGGAACAATTGCCACATCTATGGCATCATTATTAGGAAAAGCGACTGATATAGGTTTTCCACTTATCAATTCAAAAGATAAGAAAACTTTTGAAATACCAGACGAATTATGTAATGGAACAGATATCGTAAAAGTAACTTTTAGAATAACTGTTGATAATCTTATTGACAGTAATCTTTTACAGTTATACCCTATAAGTATAGTCAAACAGATTTTAAAACAGGAGGAAGAATAAATGGCTAAAATTTTGATCGTAGACGATGCAGCATTTATGCGTATGATGCTGAAGGACATCCTTACAAAAGGAGGATTCGAAATCGCCGGAGAGGCTGCTGATGGTGTTGAAGCAGTTGCAAAATATGCCGAGCTCAAACCTGATTTAGTAACATTGGATATTACAATGCCAAACAAAGATGGAATTCAGGCTCTTAAAGAAATTAAAGCTGCAGATCCATCTGCTACATGCGTAATGTGCTCAGCTATGGGACAGCAGTCAATGGTTATTGAAGCAATTCAGTCAGGTGCCAAAGATTTCATCGTTAAACCATTCCAGGCTGACCGAGTTCTCGAATCAATCCGCAAAGTATTAGGATAAGATAATAATTCTTACATAAATAATAAACGAGATTGCGTATGCAATCTCGTTTATTATTTATAGATATTATAAATATCTAAATATCTCATCTTCTTTTACATATTATAAATATCTGAATATCTCATCTTCTTTTACATATTATAAATATCTAAATATCTCATCTTCTTTTTTACACATTACAAATATCTGAATATCTCATCTTCTTTTACATATTATAACTGTCTTAGCGTCTCAACGGCTTTCTCTTTCAGGATTACTTCTGCATGTTCATCCATAAAAGCTCTTCTTTCTGGTCCCACCTGGATATCATTCGCATACTCATCTGTAAGCATAGACAGTCTAAGCACTTCCGCTTCTGTACAATCGCTTAAATCCATGTATAGATAAAATTCATTCTGATACTTATACAATTCATTATTCGGGATATCTGCAATAGATATCTGCTTGGCGAACCTTATGATTGTGTCCATATCATGGAACTTAAAGAGAACTATAACTTTGACATAGTCATCTTCTGCTTCATCTGAATCTGATACCGACTGATTCTTGCTTATTTCTTCCCATTTGTCATTCGGGATAGAACTAAGCAGACCATTTACTATATCTTTAAGATGCTCCATCATTCCATTTCCAACCGGATGTTCAGAAAACGTAATTGACAAGCTATGGTCAGGAAGGAAATCAGCTCTCACTGTCTTAACTCCCATATCGAATTTAGTATGGAATTCCTGCTCTGCAAGGTCAAAAATATTATTCATAAACTCCTGAGTGCGTTCACCATTACTCATAATCTCATCAAGAGTATATCCCATATCAAAAATCTCATCTTCAGTTATTACACATTTAATTGTGTGATTTCCCACTCTGGAAAATTCCATATATTCACCTGCTTTCTATCCTTCAAGAACTCCTCTTATCTTTTGTCGTATTCTCTGCAAAGCATTGTCAATCGACTTAGGAGCTTTCTCCATAATCTTTGCAATCTGAGTATAATTATACCCTTCCAAATACAGATTAAGAACTTCTTTCTCCATTTTACTCAGCTTAGACTTGATTCGTTCATTAAATTCTGTTAATTTTTCCTGTTCAAGTATCATCTGCTCAGGAGATATCACGCCTTGCGATATTGTCTCTTCCAACGAAAGACCAGCATCATTCTCATCATTAGAAAATGAAACATAATTATTGAGCGGTCTGTGCTTTTTTCTATTGGAAGCCTCAAGAGCTGATGCTAACTGTCTCTTTATACAAATCTGAGCAAAATAAGAAAATGCAACTTCTTTTTTCTCATCATAATCTCTTATGGCTTTAAAAAGACCAATCATACCTTCCTGGATAAGATCTTCATTCTCTCCACCTATGAGAAATAACGCATTAGTCTGCTTTCTCACAAGCGGTTTGTATTTTGCAAGAATATAATCCATTATCTCATTCTCACCCTGATGCAGTCTCTTTATCAGTTCTTCATCTGTATATTCACTATAATTATTCAATCAGGTTACCCCTTGACTATTCTTTGTCGTACTATCTCATATGCCAGAACACCAGTAGCAACAGATGCATTAAGAGAATCAATATCTCCCTTCATAGGAATAGATGCAATCATATCGCAATTTTCTTTAACAAGCTTGCTGACTCCATCTCCTTCATTGCCAATAACAAGACCGATAGGACCTGTAAGATTCAAGTCATACATAGTTGTGCCACCCATATCTGCACATACAAACCAAAGTCCTTTGTCTTTTAACTCTTTGATAGTGTTGGAAAGATTAGTAACCTTTGCAACAGGAGTATAGTTTATTGCGCCAGCCGATGTCTTCGCAACAATCGGTGTAAGTCCTACAGCCCTTCTCTTAGGTATTATGACTCCATGCGCACCTGCAAGATTCGCTGTTCTTATGATAGCACCTAAATTGTGTGGATCCTCTATTCCATCTAAAATAAAAATAAATGGAGGCTCGCCCTTTTCTTCTGCATTCTTAAGGATATCTTCTACCTCAGCATACTCATATGCTGCCGAAACTGCAATCACACCCTGATGCTTCCCAGTCTCTGACATCTGGTCAAGTCGTTCCTTGGTGACATAATTAATTATCGAATCATGCTTTTTAGCTTCTCTTGTGATTGATTTGACTGGTCCATCCTGACATCCATCAAGCACAAAAAGCTTATCAATTGTCTTTCCCGAACGATACGCCTCTAATACCGCATTTCGTCCTTCTATATAATTCTCTCTTACCGGTCTTTGTTCTTTATTATATTCCATATATCATCCTCTAATATCCTATTTCAAGCAATTCCATTGCCTTCTTAGTCAGATATACCACCCGCTCAAAATCATCCGTGAGATACAAATATCCCATAAGAGCTTCAAATCCTGTAGCTTTTCTGTAATCTGACATGCTTGCATTTTTCGCCATGGTAGGAGACTTTGCATTGCGCCCTCTCCTATATATATCGGCTTCTTTCTCTGACAATTCACCCTCAAGTGCTTCTATCATCATCGCCTGCGTATGTGCTTTTACTATCTGACTTGTTCGCTTGTGAAGGTCATTAGGTCTTCCATTCCCCTTATCAACCATCAAAGAACGTATCACCAGATCAAATATAGCATCGCCTATATATGCAAGAGTGATAGGCGAGTATGTCCTTATATCAACAGGTTCAAGCCCAAATTGTTCCTTTATAAATGAATTAATTCCACTATCCATTATACAAGCTCCCACTTAACGCCTTCTCTGGTATCTTTAATGGCAACACCTTTTGCTAAAAGCTCATCACGAATTGCATCCGCCTTTGCAAAGTCTTTAGCTTTCTTTGCCTCTGCTCTCTCGGCAATCTTCTCATTGATAAACTGCTCAAGATCTGAATCTACATTCGATGCTTCCTCTGCCATAGTTCTGCCAGCTTCGATAAGATTAAGTGAAAGAACCTTATCAAAATCACGTATGAGTTTAAGCTTTGTGCTTCCACTGATATCAGCCTTTACAACATCATATAAAACAGTAATAGCCATTGATGAATTGAGGTCATTGCTAATTGCATCTATGAAAGCGCCATTGAACTTGTCGTATGCAGCCTGGTCAAATTCACCCTCATCCTTAATCTCTGCAATCTTCTTAGCCAGCTTATTGTATGCTGCTGCAACATTGTCAAGAACCTCATATGAGAACTCAAGTGGCTTACGGTAATGCGACTGTAAACAGAACATACGGTATACAAGTGGATTATATCCTTTTTCTTTAAGAACAGATACTGTAAGTACTGCCCCTTTAGACTTACTCATCTTGCCCGAACGGTCATTAAGGTGATTGCTGTGGAACCAGTAATTACACCATTTATGTCCAAGGTATGCTTCTGACTGTGCAATTTCATTAGTGTGATGTGGGAAAATATTATCCACTCCACCACAATGAATATCCATATACTCGCCTAAATGCTTCATACTGATGCATGAACATTCAATATGCCATCCCGGGTAACCAACACCCCATGGGCTTTCCCATTTAAGAGCCTGGTCTTCAAACTTAGACTTAGTAAACCATAATACAAAGTCATTCTTATTCTTCTTATTAGTATCCTCTTCTACATCATCACGTACACCGACCTGAAGCTGTTCCTTCTCAACAGCAGAAGAAAATACAAAATAATCATCCAGCTTACTTGTATCAAAATAGATATTGCCGCCTGCCTGGTAAGCATATCCTTTCTCAAGAAGTACTTCTATCATATGTATAAACTCAGGAATACAATTAGTAGCAGGCTCTACAACAGTCGGACGCTTATTGCCAACTGCATCAAAATCCTTCATAAAGGCATCTGTATAGAACTTAGCCACTTCCATAACTGTCTTGTGCTCTCTCTTAGCTCCTTTAAGCATCTTATCTTCACCTGTATCAGCATCACTTGAAAGATGTCCGACATCAGTAATATTCATAACACGCTTAACATCATAGCCAACATATTCAAGCGACTTGATAAGTACATCCTGCATAATATATGTTCTAATATTTCCTATATGTGCAAAATGATATACAGTTGGTCCACATGTATACATAGCTATTTTGCCGTCTTCATTAGGAATTATTGTCTCAACCTCTCTTGTCAGAGTATTGTAAATACGAAATCTGTTCTCCATGATAATCTCCTTTATCATATTAATACTAACCTTAAGTATACACAAATATTTAAGTATCCGTCAACTACCGCATCCCTATCTTCGTGTATATATCTGCACATTTTTTGAATTCTTCTGCCGTCATATCCTCATTCGAGAAGCGTGCCTTTTTTACGATACACATATATTCACTCCATTCCTGCGAATCTATATCCTTATATGACTCTATCAGATACTGCAATAATTCTGTATCGTTTTTGAATTTGTGCCTCTGCTTTTTGCACAGTAATTTGTGCTTCTTAAGTAGTTTGGTCTTTGTTCTGATTATAATTTTTCTATTATGGTGGCTGCGTTGTTTATTTCTTATTTTGAAAATTATTATAATAAATAGCACTATCAATACAGCTACCATTGTAAAAGCAATAAGCAGCACATGATACCTCACAGTACCATAGCCAGATGCCTTATTTGCAACACCAACGTCATCATCTTTTGTTGCATCCTTTGTCATATCATTTTTAGTATTTTCATCAGACTGCGACTCTGTCTCATTGTTCATCCCGTTTACACTCTCAGTCTCCTCAAAATATGTATCATTTAGACTTTCATCATTACCTGCGTAAGTATTGTCTCCTTCATTTGTCGAACTGCCTGAATTATCCCTGGTCACAGAAGCTACTGTTCCATATCCAGGAGTCATCTCCATCGGCAGCCAGCCAACACCCTCGAAATACACTTCAACCCATGCATGCGCACGGCTGTCCTTTACAGATGCCACATAATTTCCAGTCTCATCCTTTGCGAAATCACTCTGTTTAACAACATATCCAGATGCATATCTGGCAGGAACACCAGCATTCCTCAGAAGCAGCACACCAGCTGTTGCAAAATGAACACAATAACCTCTGTGTGATTTCTCAAGGAAATAGTCAATCGCATCACCATCTACACTGTCAAGTTCAAGTGAGTATTTATAATATCTCGCAAAATACTCTGCTATCTCATGCGCAATAATCGCTCTCGCGAAATTAGTACTTTCAACTTCATCATTCGCCCAATACGAATTCGCCATCGGACTATAATATTTAATTTGCCTTGCAATATAATCAAGAGTCGAATCCGCTTCTATCTTAGAGTATTCCTGCGCATAACTGCTATACCATCTCTGCCACTCTTCCATGCGGCTGGCATCTTCAAGGTCTATAGAATCGTTCCACATTTCAGAACTGTTTGCATCACTGTTCTGATTCACACCTGATGCAACCACACTTCTGTTAAAGACACCTTTAGTCAATATTGAATCACCGCTTACACTCACATCGTCTACTGGAAGCAGTGTGCCGTATGGCATATATACTTTGTTTAAAAAACTGACTGTATAATCAACCTCATAGTCTGTAGCTGTATAGCTGCTATCCATCCCCAGATAGTCAAATACACTTTTGGCAAGATTTGCGCTTATTTCATCTTTATCATAGCCTGCCATCTTGCACGCTTTTTCAAAAGCGCCTGCGTCACTTTTCCAGTTGGAATTCTTATATTCGCGGGCTGTAAAACTCTTAAGGTACAAATTTCCCTTTACAGGCATGCTGCTTGTAATTTTAAATACTTCTTTGTTCCTGTACCTTGGGGTATGATTGTCCACCATACCATCGGCAAAATCAATACTGTAGCCGATGTTTTTCACCGCCTGCTCAATATTATACTGAATTTTCTTTATCCCATTATTATTTTTAATCAGAATACTTCCAAGCAGATTGGCAAGAGTAAATGAGACAACAGCAAGAAGCAGCGTCGCTGCCATCGCCCTTCTCCACATTTTCCCCTGAAGCTTATCAACCTCCATGATTGAAAATAATAAAAGCAATAGCAGACACATCATGCCTCCCATAGGCGGTGCAAAGCCAACCATCATACGAAGTACCATCACACTGACAGGCAGTATCATAAAAAGATATGTCTTTGCGCAACGCACATACAGCACCCCGATTGTAAAAGTTATTAAAAGAAGCACAAAGGCATATGCCATTTCACAATACTTATCACTCTCAACTCCAAGCTCGAATGATTTGTGATAATAAAAATTCAGTCTCTGGACATACTTATAGACTACACCAGATAATCCAATTGACAGTTCTTTGAACTTCTTCCAAATCAAAAACACGAACACCACATAGCCGGCTATACCTCTCTGCCATCCTGCAAAACGCTCCAGTATACAGCAAACGAAAATAAAAAGCACACCTGCTTCTATCATCAGCCAGTTTCTGAGCCCTATTGTCCCTTCAAGCAATACCGGTCTGGATAATAAAATCGCAGATAAAAGGGATAATTGCAGCATTATGAATATTATTATGTTTTTATAATATGATTTCCTCACTGTCACACACTTCCCCATCTATATTTATAACATCTGTTATGATTATCCAGTGCAGATAATTATTCTCATGATATTTCTGCTCATAAAGCCGCTTAATATCATCATCCGCAGTCTCTACACCATCCTGCATATAAGCTAAAATCATAGAATAGAAACTTTCCTCATCATCAACACGGCCTCGTATCATCTCCCCCTGGCTCTTAGAGATAAAGCTGCAAAAATGCGGACAGCCTGCATCCATAAGCGAATATGAAAGTGACGCCATAAGCTCTATATCAGCCGCATCAAGCAATATCACAATCGGACAGGCTTTCGGAAAACTATTCTCTCTTACATATAGTTCATCATTCTTCGCGCTCAGCTTCCAATGAATACTCTGCACCTTATCTCCCGCACGATACTCCCTTATCTGGAAAGTCTCTGTAGGGTCATTTCCCGCACGGATTTCATCGTAAATATCCGCATCCCCCTCGAAATTTCTGATTTTCTCACCCAGCAAAACCACATAGCTTTTAATAGTCGGCATGATAAAAAAAGAAATCTGTCTGTCAATCCTCTTTGTAATAGAATAAACTCCAAACATATCATATACTTTTACTTTATCAATCCTTATCGTATGACGCCCTGCATCCTGAAACGACAATTTTATTCTTGATTCATTGTTATTATTCTCAACCTTGCTGATATGCAGCCATTTTTTCTTACGATTATATCTCTGGTGGACTTTAATCCTGGATATCCATGCCTTATTTACATTCAAAAGCTTTATCAGCAAATAAACAGGCTGCCCCTTTTCCGACACAGGAATCGGAGTCTCCACCTTCACGTCTATATTTCTACATTCGCGAAAAAGACACAAAAAGGAGAGTATCATAATAACAAGCTGCGCAAACGCAAACATGATAATAGATACGCTCCCAAATATCATCGCTATATAAATTGTAAAAAGAATAAGGATAATTCCCTTTATATAACTAAACACTTATTATAACTTCTCCAAATATGTTGTAGGTTGTTTTGTCTCCGATAAAATCTGGCTGATTACAGCATCCTCAGTAACGTGTGAAACTCTCGCCTTAGTATTTAGAACAATTCTGTGCTTTGTCACATCCGCAAAAATCTCTTCCACATCTTCTGGAATGACATAGCTCCTTCCATGCAATAAAGCCCAGGCTTTCACCATCCTCGTACATGCAATAGTTCCTCTTGGACTGACACCAAGTTCTATATACTGATTATTCCTTGTCGCTGCAACAAGCCCTGCGATATATGCATATATATTGTCATGCACATATATACTGTCAACAGTCTGTCGCATCTGTGCCAGTTCAGCAGCTGTTACAACGCTCGTAATGCTGTCAAAAGAATCGTGTCTGCTTTTGCCTTTTGCAATATCAACCTCATCTTCTATGCTTGGATATCCCATGCTCATGCAAATCATAAATCTATCAAGCTGTGACTCAGGAAGCAACTGTGTACCTGCGCTCCCCTTGGGATTCTGCGTCGCAACAACTATAAATGGATCTTTTACCAGATAGCTTGTTCCATCAATTGTAACCTGTCCCTCTTCCATGACTTCAAGAAGTGCAGACTGTGTCTTCGGTGATGAACGGTTAATCTCATCTGCCAGAAAAAGATTACACATAATAGGACCCGGGTGATATACAAATCTTCCAGTCTCCTTGACATACATATTAAATCCAAGTATATCGGCAGGCATAACATCTGGTGTAAACTGCAGCCTGTTGTTCTCCAGTGCCATCGCCTTTGAAAAAGCCATCGCCAGTGTCGTCTTTCCAACACCTGGAACATCCTCTATCAGAACATGTCCACCAGCTAAGATTGCTGCAAATGCCTTAAAAACACACTCATCCTTACCAGTTATGTTCTTCTTTACTTCTTCAATGACCATCTGTGCTTTTTGATATGTCGTAGATATCTCCATAACCTTACCCCTTATCTGCTCTTTGGACAGCCGCCGCAGCCGCTGCATCCACTACAATCTCCACCAATAGGTGTACTTGCCTCATAGAAACTGGTAAGCATACATATCGCCTGAGAAGAAATTCCTTCCTGCGTACCGGTAAATCCAAGCCCTTCCTCTGTCGTAGCCTTGACATTAACCTGAT
This sequence comes from uncultured Agathobacter sp., assembly GCA_934359755.1. GTDB lineage: Bacteria > Bacillota > Clostridia > Lachnospirales > Lachnospiraceae > Roseburia. The sequence continues at coordinate 33,371 of CAKRLV010000004.1, read as the reverse complement.
CTACTGCAATATTAAGCGTATCTGCAATGTTCTTCTCCATCTCAGATATATAAGGACGCAGCTTCGGTTTCTGCGCAATAATTGTGGCATCTATATTGTTAACCACATATCCATTTTCCTCTAAGAGCTTTCCTACATGTTCAAGCAGCTTAATACTTGAAGCCCCCTTGTAGGCAGGATCTGTATCAGGAAAATGTTTTCCTATATCTCCGAGTGCCGCAGCCCCAAGCAGCGCATCCATAATCGCATGTAAAAGTACATCAGCATCTGAATGACCGAGCAATCCAAGTGTATGTGGCACTGTAACACCACCGAGAATCAAATCGCGTCCTTCTACCAGCTTATGCACATCATAGCCCATTCCAATTCTCATATTAATCTCCTTTTTAAATTAATAAAAGGCCAGATAACGTCTGACCTTTGTATTATACTATATTTATTAAACTAAGCCAATGCTGCTGTGATAATTGCCATAGAATAAACTTCTGAAGCATTGCAGCCTCTTGAAAGATCGTTGATTGGTGCATTAAGTCCAAGTAAGATTGGTCCATATGCATCGAAGTTACCAAGACGCTGTGCAATCTTGTATCCGATATTTCCTGCATTAATGTCAGGGAAAATAAATGTATTGGCATGTCCTGCCACCTTAGAATCAGGACATTTTGTTCTTGCAACTCTAGGTGAAACAGCCGCATCAAACTGAAGCTCTCCTTCGATTGAAAGCTCTGGATATTTAGCTTTAGCTTTCTCTGCTGCATTGCGCATCTTGTCAACATCCTCGCCCTTTCCAGAACCGAATGTAGAATAGCTAAGGAATGCAACCTGTGGGTCAACGCCGAAAATCTTAGCACACTCAGCAGCCTCTCCTGCGATTTCAACAAGCTCATCCTCAGAAGGCTTGATATTGATAGCACAGTCACCCATTGCAAGTACTTCATTCTCACCAGTAGCAGCTGGTCTTACAAGAATAAATACAGAAGATACGATAGTATTTCCTGGCTTAGTCTTGATAAGCTGAAGTGCTGGACGAACTGTATCCGCTGTAGAATATGTAGCACCACCAAGAAGTGCATCTGCAACACCCATCTTTACGAGCATTGTTCCAAAGTAGTTAGCCTGTGATAGCACACCTCTTGCAAGCTCAGGTGTAACACCTTTCTTCTTTCTAAGCTCACAAAAAATCTCTACCATCTCATCAAATCTGTCATAATTTGAAGGATCGATAATCTCTGCACCACGGATATTGAAACCGCTCTCTTCTGCTACTGCATAAATCTTATCACTATTTCCAATCAGGATTGGATGAAGGAATGTTCCTGCAAGCAAACGTGAAGCTGCCTCAAGGATTCTTGGATCCTCTCCTTCTGTAAATACGATTTTCTTAGGACTTTTCTTTAAGATATCAATTAACTGACCAAATCCAAACATGTTATTACTCCTTTATATATAAATTTAATTTAAGCACATTAGCCATGTAACATTTTACGCCCAAAATTATACAATTTCAAATGATTGATGCCATTTTAATGTACTTAATCATGTACATGTGTTGCTGGTCACACCTACGGTGTGAACTTCAACATACACTCTTTAGCACTCTTCATAAACAACTTTATTCCTTCTGCCAATATCTGCTTTGTGTCCTTGTCCATATTCTTCATGGAACTGATAATCGTATTGACATTATCAAACCAGTTGTCCCTGAAATCAGTAAGAGTCTTCGCATCCATCTGCGAAATAATAGAATACGCACCCTCCACGAACTGCTCTCTCTTGGCAGTACTCATGGTACTAAGCCACTTCTTCATAGTGCTGTCAAGATATCTGCTTTGGTTCGTAGTACTCTCTTCTATGACAAATTCCCTGCCTATTACCTCCCAAGTGTAAACACGGTGCTGCATAGGCATTGCATTCTCGAAGCTGTGAACTACTGTGTGCTCTTCCTTGTGGCCTAACAACATTCCTACAATCGACCCCTGCGGAACATAGGTGTGAATCCTGTCACAGATACTCTGATATCCTTTGTCTTCAAGCACACTGTCCATAAAGCCAGGTCCATCATAATTATAGACATCAGTTATCCTCTTTTGAATATCATCATCCGCAAAAGCTGCTGCATATGCGGCAAGATTGCCACCTTTAGAATGTCCTGTAAGCACAAGCCTGCCCTGTGTAAGACCTGCTATCTTCCTGAGATACTCAACTGCATGTCTCTGCGATGCTATGGGACTGATAAATCCAAGATTGACACTCTCCTTCCATCCTGTGATTGTATCATCTGTTCCCCTGTAGACAATCACATGAAACGATTTATTTACCGAAATCGTAATCGCAGAAAACTGTATCTGCTCCACATCATCATATATATTGACATAATTGCTTATCTTAAGTCTGGCAAAACGACTGCTTGCTGACAGCGCTTCAAATAAATCCAGATCAAGTGCTGCTAAGACTTTGCTTTCTATATCCTTTTTGCGGAGAAGGCTATTACAGATACTCTTGACCGTTCCTGATTCTTTGGCGGGTGTAAAAACACATTCAAATGGCGCATACGAAAAACGGGATAATATCATTCCATCAATTTTATTGAACTCATCCTGTTCAAATGACAAATCCCCACGCCATATCAAATAATCAAACAAATTTGTCTTATTACTCAATTGTATTCCTCCAAAAATGATTCTGAATATTTATATTTTACCACATAAAAAAGCAGAAGCAATACCTGGGTACTACTCCTGCGATTTTTTATCAGTTATAACATTATGACAATGCCTTAAATGCCTCATCTAAATCTTCGATGATATCGTCGATGTTCTCTGTTCCAATAGAAAGTCTGATTGTGTTTGGTTTGATTCCCTGATCTAAAAGCTCAGCCTCATTGCACTCTGAATGTGTAGTAGATGCCGGATGAATAGCAAGAGACTTAACATCTGCTACATTGGCAAGGAGTGAGAACAACTCAAGATTGTCAATAAATTCCTGTGCCTTTTTAGCATCTCCCTTAATCTCAAATGTAAAGATAGAACCTCCTCCATTTGGAAAATACTTCTTGTAAAGTGCCTGCTGCTCTGGGTCCTTTGAAATTGAAGGATGGTTAACCTTCTCTACAAGTGGCTGGCTCTCAAGATATTTAACTACTTTAAGTGCATTCTCCACATGTCTCTCTACTCTAAGAGATAATGTCTCAAGTCCCTGTAAGAAAATAAATGAATGAACTGGAGAAATTGTAGCACCTGTATCTCTAAGTAAAATAGCTCTGATGTATGTTGCAAAAGCTGCTGGTGCGCAATCCTTTGCGAAGCTTACTCCATGGTAAGATACATTTGGCTCTACAAGCCATGGCCATTTATCACTTGCTGTCCAGTCGAAGTTACCACTGTCGATTACGACACCACCGATTGTAGTTCCGTGTCCACCGATGAATTTAGTAGCTGAATGGATTACTATATCAGCACCATATTCGATAGGTCTTACAAGGTAAGGTGTAGCAAATGTATTGTCTACAAGAAGTGGAATTCCTGCCTCATGTGCGATATTGGCAATTCTTTCAATATCAACTACTTCTGAATTTGGATTTCCAAGTGTCTCAATCTCGATAGCTTTTGTATTTTCTCTGATAGCTGCCTTGATTCCATCATAGTCGAATGGATCAACGAATGTAGCTTCAATTCCGAAATCTGGTAATGTGTGTGCTAAAAGATTGTATGTTCCACCATAGATGTTCTTTGCTGCGATGATATGGTCACCTGCATGTGCTACAGTCTGGAATGCATATGTGAGTGCTGCTGCACCAGAACCAACTGCGATAGCTGCTACACCACCCTCAAGTGATGCAATTCTTCTCTCAAATACATCCTCTGTTGGATTAGTAAGTCTTCCATAAATGTTTCCTGCATCTCTAAGACCAAATCTGTCTGCTGCATGTTCACTGTTGTGGAATACATATGATGATGTAAGATAAATTGGTACCGCTCTTGCATCTGTAACTGGATCTGGACTTTCCTGTCCTACATGTAACTGTCTTGTCTCGAATTTAAGATTTCTGTCTGCTCTATGCTTCTTTCCCATAATAATATCTCCTTTTCTATATACGTGTTCTTTTTCTTTATTTGCCGTACAGCGGTTTGTTCTTGCTGTATCTCTTTGATGTTTATATCATACCATTTTAATAGGAGAAGTGTTAATATATAAAAATAATACTCGGTTATAGTTTGCACCTATAACTGAGTATTACTCTCATTTCTTACTGATATTTCCATGATCCATTTCATAAACCACATCGCACAAAATACTGATATCCTGCGAATTATGACTTGCTAACAAAATGGTTTTTCCTTCATCTCTCTGCCTCATCAGCATTTTTCTCATTTCTTCCACTCCATTATTATCCAGTCCGTTCATAGGTTCATCCAGAATCAATATGTCTGGATTTTCCATAATTGCCTGTGCTAATCCCAGCCTTTGTCGCATACCGAGTGAATATTTTCCAACTTTCTTTTTGCTATCAGGATCTAAACCAACTATTTCAAGAGCTTCTTTGATTTGTTCTTTTCCAATTCTATTGTGAACCATCGCAAGAAATTTAAGATTTTTATATGCACTATAATTATTCAAAAAGCCAGGATTCTCTATTATTGCACCAACTTTATCAGGCATATCAACATCTTTTCCTATTATTTTCCCCTGAACCTTAATTTGTCCATCAGTTAATGGTGTAAATCCACATATACTTTTAAATAATACTGTCTTTCCACTTCCATTTCTGCCAACAATACCGCATATCTCTCCAGGCATAATATCAAGTGATACATGATTTAATACTGTCTGTGTTCCATATATTTTTAATGCATTTTCCACACTTATCACTGCTGTATTATCCATTTATATTTCCTCCAAAGCCTCAACCGAATACTTATTCGCACGCACCATAATCAAAATACTAAGTAATAAAATCCCAAATATTAAAAGTGCAACTACAGTCCCAAAGGCAATCCTGGCATTTTCTTCACAATACAATGTCAAATTTGTCCATGCCGTAGGTGCAAGTATTATCATCCACATGTGCTGTACAATTTCATTAGCCACAATATCAGATAATGCAACCCATGCAAGTGCCACTGCCGCACCATATCCTCTGCTTTTCCATAAATTTACATAAAAAATAAGAAGCCCCAACAACGTACCAACTCCAACATTAATACAAAAGCAAATCAAAAACGCCTGTATCGGTGTATAATTTTGTAAAATTGCATATGGCACATTTAAATATAAACCATGTCCATACACCATAGGATTTTGAGAAATTTTTGCAAGGACACTTTCCCATTCTGTAGAAAAACCGACATATGGAATATATTCTATAACACTAAGAATTGCCATCCATATAAAAAACAAAACCGAAGCCATGACAGTATAGATTATTTGTCCCAGAAACCACTTTTTTCTGCCACTTCTCAACATCAGACTCATCTGATGCTCATCAACATATGGCGCATTACAATACATAAGTATTAATGCAAAATAATAGAACATACAATTAATATTAGCTACAAAAAGAAACGGAAAATACCAACATGAAATGCTCATTCCGATACCTGAAGCATACGCTCTTATATTCATAATTAGTGTCCATTCAAATACCGCAAGCATGACAAATACTACGTACATTCTAAAATTTGTCACCCACTTACGTATACCAATTAATGCAATATGAAACGGAATCAAAATATGTCTCTTCTGACTAATCATTTTCCACTCTCCTTTTCACCATAGTAACGCAGATTCCATACAAAAAATATGACACCAAACAGTTAAAAACAATATTATAGATTAATGCATACCACCATCCAGATATTCCAACCGATTTCTGTGTCTCAAAATATATATAAGCTGGTTTCAAAAATGGCGGAAAATCAAACCATGCATCCAACAATGTCCATAAATAATAAATTAGTATAGGCGTTGACATCCCCACAAAATAATTAGGAAGTATTGTAGTAATAGTCAACCCTATCACTGACATAATAGCTCCCAGAAAAGATAAACCTATAATTCCTTGTAACATATCAACAGTTTCATATGCACCAGCAAATAGTTTTATTGTTCCGTGATATTTATAATAAACAATTGCCATTACTCCCACAATTGAGAAAAGCTGTCCAAACAGTGTAACAAGATAACCACCTATAAAAGCACAAGAAACCTTAGAAGTTACATATTTCTTTATGCCCGACCGCAGTGTAATGAATCGAATATTACCCTTATTTTGTTCCTCACAAAAAGAAAAGCCTCCTCCAACTACACTAAGCATGAGTATTAACAGGAACATACTTCCATTAAAGGCAGAAAATACAGCTTCTTCCACACCAGCCCGTCCCCCACCTTTAGCCACATCATCCAAGGCATACAGACACATTCCACAAATAATACCTGCTATTGCGATATAAAATCTATAATTGCCAAACATTTTTTCCAAATCAATACGTAACATTTTTATCATTGTATCCGCTCTCCAGTCACCGCATCAAAAATATTAAATTCCCGGGTCACAAATCCAGCATTGTCTGCACTTGGCAAATCGTATATCACACAGTACACAGGATATGCATTAAAGCACATATTTTCTTTATCTTTAAGTACTGGAAGATAATATAACCCAACATTTTTTACTATGCTCTTCACCGTTGAAGTCTCATCATTATGAAGTTCAATAAATGTCTCTAAAATATCTCCCACCGACACAATTTCATATTTTTGCCCATGTTCTTCTGCTTGAAATAAATCATCTATAGTTGCATCGATTATTCCATTCTCAGTCAGTAAAAGTTCCATTCTAGTTCCATATATTGTAAATGTATTACTTATAGACAGGTCTGCTTGTACAGGCAAATACGGCACCCCATTATAACCTTGTTGTGCTACAATATAATATCCTTCATCTTTCGTGGTCACCTTATCAATTTGTGGAATTTCACTTTCATCCCTGCCGGCATTTTTCATGTCTGCCAAACTATCATTTACCTCTTCCTGTATTGATTCCTTATCGCAGGAAAAACATTTAAGATTACATATATTATCGGCTCCAACTTTTTCAAAAAACTTCTCGGCATCCTTTTTAGCCTGTTCTACTTTCATAAATCCCAACTCTTTGTCTTCTTTATATAAAGTTCCTGCTATATCATCAGGAATTGAAAACAAATTATTATAATATCCGCTTACACCAGATGACACAGTATATGGTGTGTTATCTAATGCACATATCATTACCCTGCTATCTCTAATCTGTACAAACGAAGTTTCATTCAAATATGCTGCATTAGACCTTAATTTTGTCTTCTCATCAGGCAAAGTTTCTTCTGACTCGCCTTTCTCACGTTTAACCACTTTAGGATTCCCCATCAGTTTTAAAACCTTATCCAAATCATTATCTACATCAAATAAATGCAGTTTTAATTTAAGACCAAGTACCTGATATTCATCCAAATCTCTCGAGACAGAAATATCTGCATCTATCAAAATACTATTAGATACATCGATATTAATATGCTCAGGCAAATCCGCCGGCTTATAACTTTTCAATTTATTAATCTCTTCATTCCATTCGCCTTTCTTTTTTATTGCTTCAGTGCTGTTATTGTCTACCAAATCTCTATCATTCATGGGCGCACAGCCAACAATCATAGCAATACACATACACATACTTAATAATTGAATTAATTTTCTTTTCATCATCTATCCCCCCATATATCACTTGTTTGTCGTCTATAAATTTCATCCTAATCTATCTTTTCTACCATTTCAACCATTTGGCAGATTTAACCTGTTTTTGGCAGATTTAACATATTCTCAACATTTTGATTTCAACGACAAAAAATCAGACCCTCTCAGGTCTGACTCACAATTTTATTTAAATTTAAAAGCCGCATTTCCAAAGCCAACCATTATAGAAATATAAATTATTCAGATAATCCAAATACTCATCAGAATCAATATCATCAATTCCTTGCTCTATCTTAATCAACAATTCAATGCTTGTACAATTCGACAGAAATTTTTGTTCTTTAAAATCATAAATTATACATAATTCTGGTTTACCATCAATTTCAAAATAATTATCCCAAAAATCTTTATAGAATAAATCAGAGTAAGTATTTCTTAAAACCTTCCATAGTTTATGTTCATTTTTGAGTAAATCTCTCATTATATCTTTTGTGTAATTATCTAAATCACTTTCTTCTATTTCTATAACGGAAATATTGTATCGCTGCTTTAAAACTTGTATTAGCTGGCTGTAGTGTATTTTAGGTATTTTTATATCATTGCTATAAAATTTTCGCAGTTTTTCCATATACAACTTATCCGTAGTATGTATTTGTTCAGGAAATTTAGATTTATAAATTGTAGCCTTAATATTCATCCTCTCCTCATCAAGTTTATTACATTTCATCCTAATCTATATTCTCTATCATTTCAACCGTTTGGCAGATTTAACATATTCTCAACCTTTGAGTTCCACAACAAAAAGTCAGACCCTCTCAGGTCTGACTAACAATTTGACAGAAATTTTTGTTCTTTAAAATCATAAACTATACATTAACAACTAATTTAATGCATCACTTATCAGAGTTTTGTGGATAATCTCTTTTTGTCTCCTGAATAAACAAATCAAGATTTTTGTCTGCCGAATCTCCTTTTTCAGATGAGGATACCATCCATGCAAAATTCTCCTTATATCGGATAGTTTCCTCTTCATTTCCCATGACCAATTTTCCGTCAGTTCCACTGAACAAGAGTACCGCATTTGAAAAATATACATTTTCTTTCTCTGCAAAAGATTTCCAGCAATCCTTGTCCATCTGTGAAACATCAAACAATGACACCTCTATCTCGTCCGAATCCAATGTCTGCTTATTCCCATTCTCATCCAAGCTAAATACTTCATACGAAATAGCTACTGCGTCATGATCGACCAATGGTCCATACTCCATTATATAATCATTTCCATCCTGCGAAACAAGATAATACTGCTCACCAAGTGACGCATTGATATATGCTTTATTCTCATATAGCACCTCATCATTCTCGGTCACGGTCATGTCCACTTCATTTACTGACTTTGCTTGTATCATCAAAGTTTCCTGTTTTCCATCGTGATTCAAATCAGCTGCAAATGATGCCTTTGTTGATTTTGAATCATGCTCTGTATCTTTTTGAACACTAATCTGTGTTTCTTTCCGAGTTTCTTTCTGCGTTTCTTCTGCGCAAGCCGTAAGACATGTCGTAAGCATCAAAACCACCGATACTGTTGTAAGATATTTTACTTGCATAATAATCTCCTAATATCCTAAATTATATCCAAAAAAGTTTAAATTTCTAGATGAATACTTAGAACCACTATAATAATAATTTAATATTTGATCGTATTTACACCCCTCGTTTGCTAATACAACAGTACCATATTGCTTAACCTCTCCTCCTCCTTTTATTCCTTTTACACCACTTTTTCCCCTCTTATAATCTGGAAAGAAAAGTCTTCCATCCGAATTAGCCATTCCTTTATTCTTAATAGAACTAATTGCACTATTTGTAGTAGCATAAGTGCTAGAATTGGGTAAATAACTCTGTGTTTTTTGAGACAAATTATAACCTCCTGCACTATCCATTGGATTAACAGCTCGATATATACCAACCATTTTTATACAATATGCACCTGCCTTTAATGACTCCGTAGGCCAGCTAGGAATCCATTCATACGGCAGAACATGCTGCATATAATCTGTAAATCCAACTTTTTGCGTACTTGTTCCGCCATTCAGATTCATCAAAACCGTTATTATAGTTGGATATGAATAGCTAGAATAATGATTGATTATAGGCAGATCGCTTTTTAATGTCATAATTTCAGATTCACCACCTTTAATTATTTTAAATCCATCTGTTATAATTTCATCATCTGCATTAATTACAAGTCCTTTTTCTGCTGAATCTAATACATTTATTCCCTTTATCTCATCCTCATAAAATGAACTCTGTTCGTCCAACTTCGGTTTAACCTTTTTATTCATCAACTCCATCGATGGTCTGTTAAATTGAACAACTTTACATTCTCCATCCTCTACAGCTACAACAACCAAAAAATAATTTATGCCATTATAAAAGAATTGATTTTCTTCAGAAACTGTACACTCTGCCTCACATATATAAGGGAACACTCCCTTACTTTCATTTAATATTAAATATTCATCATACAATATATCGTCTTCAGCCTCGTCAGTAGAAAGACTATATATATCAACCAATTTTATATCTGCTACCTGTTTTACCCCATTAGTCAAAGATGCATCTGAAAAATAAGATTCAAAATATAACTTTTTCTCCTCACACATCAAGTCAGTAAATTGTTTCCAATCCTGATTGTCTATTTTCTCAAACATATTTTCCAATACCCGCTCTGCTTCCATCTGATATTCAGTTAAGCCAGTCTCCCATTTTGTATGTACAGGAAAATCGCTGCTATTTTTCTCTGCTGCCATCACTGTTGACGGCATTAACATACAAAATACTGTTATAGTTGCTAAAGCTTTTTTTACCATCATAAAACCACCTTTACACCTTTCATAATTATTTTCTCTTTTATTGCCCATTGTCTTACTTTTTCAGACTCTACTGGCTGATAACTACATTAACAATTTTTCATTATGCTATCCCTTCATTGAGTCAAAATTTGTTTCTTGTTCCTATTTAATTTTTCATAATATAATCAAATAGTAACTTCATTCCGTTGCTATTTAATCCTGTACTCTTTCTCCAACTTTATATTAATTATCAGCTGTTTCCAACTTATCATCCCCCTTTTAAATTATATAATATTATCATTTAAACAACATCGTCGACAACGTTTACAAATATATGTTATCAGTGCATACAATTGTTGTCAATATGTTTGTAGTTCAAAATATTAATTTTATTTATATTATGTTATACAATTCTTTTATATAATATGATACAAAAACAACCCAAGCAGACATACAAATCCATAATTTATTTGATATATATGCGATTGCCAAACAGGTTACCGTCGTTAAAAACAGACATCCTATTTTTGTAGCTGCATGATACCCACCCGTACTGCGAACTATGAATATATGGCATATCAAATATATCCATATTTCAACCACATATCCTAGTAAGTATCCTAATACCATTAACACTGCAAGTGTTATCATCCCAGAGCATATTACATCAAAACCATAAGATACAATTTCATACTCATGTTCACCATCTGTGTTCCGAATATAATACTTAATTATTTTATCTTTTGTCTTCATTTCAATAAACTCCATAAACACTTATGCCAATCAGACAATCACTTGTTTGTCGTCTACACATTTCATCCTAATCTATCTTTTCTGCCATTTCAACCATTTGGCAGATTTAACCTGTTTTTGGCAGATTTAACATATTCTCAACATTTTGAGTTCCACAACAAAAAATCAGACCCTCTCAGGTCTGACTCACAATTTTATTTAAATTTAAAATCCGCATTTCCAAAGCCAACCATTATAGAAATATAAATTATTCAGATAATCCAAATACTCATCAGAATCAATATCATCAATTCCTTGCTCTATCTTAATCAACAATTCAATGCTTGTACAATTCGACAGAAATTTTTGTTCTTTAAAATCATAAATTATACATAATTCTGGTTTACCATCAATTTCAAAATAATTATCCCAAAAATCTTTATAGAATAAATCAGAGTAAGTATTTCTTAAAACCTTCCATAGTTTATGTTCATTTTTGAGTAAATCTCTCATTATATCTTTTGTGTAATTATCTAAATCACTTTCTTCTATTTCTATAACGGAAATATTGTATCGCTGCTTTAAAACTTGTATTAGCTGGCTGTAGTGTATTTTAGGTATTTTTATATCATTGCTATAAAATTTTCGCAGTTTTTCCATATACAACTTATCCGTAGTATGTATTTGCTCAGGAAATTTAGATTTATAAATTAATTGTTCCATATAATTCATTCAAACGTATCCAATAATCTCTATCATTAAAATATGCTTGTAATAACTTTGATATGTTTCTTTGTATGATTTATTTTTTTTCTAATATTTTCTTCCATGAATTTATGTCTGCGCAGTTATCTCCGCGCGATATATGTTCTCTAGCTTTTGAATAACATGAATCCAGTATATCCAATGCCCATGCCTTATTCGCATCACCATTATATGGTATATATCTGATTTCATCAGGTGTAAGGAACACCAACCCATCCTTTTCTCGTTTCAAATTTCCTGAAACTTCAAGAAGTGCATATAAACCAGCTGTTTCACGCTGATTACAGACTGAATATTGCTGAAATTCATCAACCAGCTTTTCAAACTTCTCAATATCCTTCTCGGAAGTCACTATTAGTGAAACAGCTTTTGATTCATTTCCGTTTATAGATAAATATTTCAAACCAGTCTTGTAATCTTCATTTACAACTAATCCCCCCTGCAATGAAGTCTCCTGAATGCTAAATCCATTCTTATTTGCTACTCCATTCAGAAGATATTTCAATTCATCCGTAACCAAAACATTTTGCGACATGGGTTGTCCCAAACTCATGTTGATGACAAATTCTAAACCAGTTTTACTATCCTTTTGAATTGTAACTTCATCCTCTCTGATATAGACAGAATTTCCAGATAACTTATCTACAATTTCATATGCTGCAACACCTTCTACATCACTGGCATCCGTAATTTTATATCGCTCCGTTTCTATCGGAAGACCTGTTCCCTGTAAAACTTCAGTTTTTGAATATACCCCTATATTTCCAAAATCAGCCCCCGCATCATAAGAATCCTGTATTTTTTTCTTATTGGCTGCTTCCTGTTTCGCCATATTTAAGGCATCAGAAAAATTTTTAAAAGAGTTCTGCTGTGTTTTTGAATCATAAGATATTCCCTGTGCAAAATTAAAATTATCAATTTTCATGTAGATTTCCTCCCATATAGTATTTGCAATCACTTGTTTGTCGTCTACGCATTTCATCCTAATCTATCTTTTCTACCATTTCAACAGTTTGGCAGATTTAACCTGTTTTTGGCAGATTTAACATATCTTTAGCAGTTTAGATACTGTATAATAATTTACGATAGATTACTAAAGAATGATTCTGGAGGTATTTATGTATCGAATTGTAATATGTGATGATGAAATATTTTTCTGTACTCATATCAGAAAGGTTATAGAAAAATATGTCGAACCTCTTTCAATCGATATTGAAATTAAAAGTTACACCGGAAGTGATGATTTTATTGCCAATATCAAAGAAGAAGCCGACCTTTATTTTCTCGATATTAAAATGCCAGGCAACTCAGGACTTGAACTCGCGAGTGTTATCAGAAATATATCATCTGATGCCAAGATTATTTTTGTAAGCAGCCTGTCTGATGCTGTATATGAATCAATCCACTACTCACCTTTTCGTTTTATCCGAAAAGAGAATATAGATAGAGAATTAACCGAGGCTCTTGATGCCGTCTTTAAGGTTGTACCTTCTTCTAATTCTGTAATTGAAATACACACCTCACATGGAGACGCATTTATACCTGTAAATACTATCCGCTACATAGAGACATCGAATCACTATCTGAATTTTTTTACACCAACCGAGACCTATACTGTTCGTGGCAAGCTTTCTGATTATGCGCCTTTATTATCGCCATATGCCATTCTTCAGGTGAACCAGAGTTATCTGATAAATTTAGGGTATATATCTGCTTACCACAACCATTCAATCACTTTGAAAAACAACCATACGATTAACATAAGCCGCTCTTACCGAGCCTCTTTTAAAGAGGAATTTTTGAAATATCAAAGGAGTACATATCATGTCACTGTTTTATAATCTAATTGAGATAATTGCCTGCATGTTATCCTATACATATAGTCTGTATGTTCTGAGCATTTTCTTCAAGAAATCTTCGCAGTATAAGATATGGCTTATAATCCTATTTTCTATAGTATACGTACCATTGACCGCTATACCTTCCAGCGATACTTCAAATATAATAATGTCTATATTGAGTATGGTACTTATTTATATTTTTTCATTGATATGCTATCAGGGAAATATATTCTCAAAGCTTTTTGCTATTGTAATTTACAATATATTTTCCATTTTAGATACTAATGTTATATTTTATATCATATCAATCATCACTGGAATTCCTGCTCAGTCACTATCATCTGGCACCATGGCAAGAGCATATGCGATATTTACAAGTTATTTTGTAGAATTTATCATCTTGTATATGATAAAGAAATTCTATAAATTTTCCCATGGTCCGCTCCAGGCAGACACGCTTATTTCTTTTATTTTTTTCTTATGCGATTTTACTGTCTGCGTTCTAACCCACTATGTAATTTTCTATATAGGGGACAACAAAATTCTTCTAAGAATCTGTTTTGTTCTGAGTGGACTTATGCTATTTTCTACTTTGCTGGTGTTGTATCTGCTTAAACAACTGCAAATCAAAAATCAACATGATATAGAAAACAAGATGCTGTCTCTTCAGATTTCGGAACAGAAGAACTTATTCGATCAGATGTTACAAAACGAGGAGAAAGTTCAATCTATAAGGCATGATATGAAAAACTTCTTATTGCAATACAAAATTCTGCTTGATGAAGGAAATGTCGTTGAAGTACAAAAAGACCTTGAGAAAATGCTTGGCAAACGTCTGCTGCCTGCCTCTGCATCCTATACCAGAAATCCATCACTCAATGCACTTTTGACTTACAAATACGATATTGCCCAAAAGCATAATATTCCATTTAAGATTCATGTTGTCATTGATCCAGATTACAAGAATCTTGAACTTATGATTGCATTGTCCAATCTCATAGATAATGCTATAGATGCAGAACTGCTTATGCCTGAACAATACCGCAATATATCATTCGAAATTATCCAGACTGAAAACAAATTAAGTATTTTGATTATGAACAAAATACCTACATCTATTCTCACCAGGAATCCTACACTGCATACCACCAAATCCGAGGATGGTATTCACGGCATCGGGCTTAAGAATGTAAAGCAAATTGTGGATTCTCAGGAGGGACTCATTGATATTTTTGAGGAAAATGGATGTTTTTGTGTTCATTTGTTTTTCAGCTAAAAAACGCAGTCTGCTTATCCAGACTGCGTTCTCAAATTCTATTCATCCATCATAAGAAACAAACTCTCAAGTTCCCCTGTATCGCCCACTGTCAGATCAAATATCTTGTCGGCGGCCTGTTCATCATTATTATCAATCACAAAGTCACAAATTTCGCGGTTTCTCTTCTCTGCATCTATCGACAGTATTCTGAGAGTCTTCTCATCTATAGAATAATCCTCATCTAGTATATCTCTTATTAGAGTCTCTTTGTCTTTTGAAATATATATAATCGATGTAGAAAAATGTCTCTTAAGTGCAATCGCGCCACATATATCGAGCGGCATCACTGCAAAGTGATTCTCATCAAGAATCGCCTGTATATCCTCCGCCTTTGTACCATACTTAACTCCTGCATACTGCGTCTGCTCTATGAATTTCTGCTTATTGAATTTCTCTTCTGGCATGTATCTGTGCTTATAGCTTTGCTTGGTGCAGTAAGTCTTAGGATTTACAAATCGTATATCACGGCACAGGCTGTTGGCAATAGCTGTCTTTCCCGAGCCCGAAGGTCCCACAAGTGCAAGCACCGCTGGTCCGTTTATCTTCACAGGCTTATGCAGTGATGCATTTATAATCTGCTCTACGAGTACTACAAATTCATGCAGATTATTCACCGACAAAAGTCCCGTCATCTTCCTGTTCCATGGCTTTCTCATCAACACTGGATATGTCGCTGGTGAATCAAGGATATTGTGAATCGCATCATCGAGTACTATATCAAACTGTACCAGACTCTTAGCATTGCCGAGTATGATATTCTCTGGCGGAAAACCCGGAAACGCCTCAAGTATCTGCTTAGCCCTCACTCCCATAAATTCTGGATAAGCAGCCGTAATAAAATACACATCAGCTATCTCCATAAGCTTTTGTATGTTCTCTTTGTTCTCCTTCGACACTTCCTGACTTTCATACAACCTGACATCATTATAAAATTCTTTGATGACTGATGCCCTTCCCTTATTCTCCCATGAATCTATATCATCAAGTGTAAGTGGCGGATTGATATTATATTTTTGATTCGCCATCTCTATTGCAATGCTGTTAAATGGAGCAGTAACATCATCCCAGTCTAATCCGATTTTTGGTCTAAGCATCCTCTCTCTCCCCAAACTCTTCTAATAAATTATTAACTATATGATAACCTAATTATCTTTCATTTTCCACATTATAAAGTAATTTCTCTTTGATTAAAATTCTTTTCCCATGCAAATAATTTTCCTAAAACAAAAAAGAACACTGATTTCTCAATGTTCTTAGATTCAGTAGCGAGAGAGAGACTCGAACTCTCAACCTCCCGGGTATGAACCGGACGCTCTAGCCAGTTGAGCCATCTCGCCAGATATAAAATTGTATGTATCATATATCATCTGATACAATGGGACCTACAGGGCTCGAACCTGTGACCCTCTGCTTGTAAGGCAGATGCTCTCCCAGCTGAGCTAAGATCCCATGTCAAGTCGGCTTTCTCAACCGACTTGATTATTATATACAAACATGTTGTGCTTGTCAACCATTATTGTGCATATTTTGTATTAGTCATTTTGTATTACTCAGCCAGAAGTCTTTCAACCAGCTTTACGCACTCTGCTGCATCCTTAGAATATCCGTCTGCACCAATTTCGTCTGCAAAACTCTGGGTAATACAGGCTCCGCCGATTATAACCTTGCTCTTACAGCCTTTCTCTTTACACAGATTTACTACATCCTTCATACGCATCATTGTAGTAGTCATCAGTGCAGACAATCCAATTATTGCCGCATCTTCTGCGATAGCACGATCCACAACATCTTCACATGGAACATCTTTGCCCATATCGATGACATTGTATCCATAATTTTTAAGCATAAGTACGACGAGATTCTTTCCAATATCATGAATATCGCCCTCAACTGTTGCGATAACAAGTGTTGGCATATTCTCACCTGACTCTTTTCTCTCCATGAGCGGTTCAAGATAATCTATCGCTATCTTCATCGCATTTGCACTTCCGATAAGCTGAGGCAGGAAATACTTCTTAGCATTAAAAAGTTCTCCGACTTCATTGATACCTTCTATCAGATAATCATTTATTATCTGGTCTGGTTTCATTCCATCCTCAACGGCTTTTTTCACCAGATCTACTATTGAATTCTTATTGCCTTTTAATACAGCCTTATATATTTCACTGTCTTTAACTCCATTGCGGCCCGACTCATCTGAGCCATTTCCATTCGATGAGCCATTTGACACGCTGCCTGCTACACCTGAATTACTGTCCGTCTTTTTGACTACTACAGTCTCATACTGTGCTTTTTTCTCCGCAAGCATATTCATTCTCTCGATATATCTGATATCACTATCTGGTCTGTGAAGCAGCATATCTGACGCAAAAGCAGCATTCATAAGAAGTTCCTGTGATGGATTGGCAATAGCCATTGTAAGTCCCTTGCAGATTGCCATAGTAAGGAATGCAGTATTTACATACATTCTCTCTGGAAGTCCGAATGAAATATTGGACAATCCACATATCGTAGGAAGCTTACGCACGTCCTTACAGTATGCAATTGTGTCATAGCACTCTCTTGCCGCTTCTGGATTTGCACCAATCGTAGCAACAAGTCCGTCTACCACTATATCCTCATGTGCCATTCCAAGTTCCATTGCCCGATTATATACAGTCTCGATTATCTGCTGTTTCTCTTCTATATCCTTTGGCAGGCCTTCATCTGATAATGGTAAAAGTATAAACATCGCACCATATCTTGCAGCGATTGGAAGAAGCTTTTCAATCTTCTCCGATTCAAGAGAGATTGAATTAATAAGAGCTCGTCCCGGATAAATTCGGAGTGCTTCTTCAATCACATCAACATGGCTTGAATCAATACATAAAGGACAATCCACAGTAGACGATACTTCATAGATTACCTGCTTCATCATCTCTTTCTCATCGATTCCATTCATTCCCATATTTATATCAAGAATGCTTGCTCCATTTTCATCCTGTTCCATTGCCATCTGGCGCACCAGGTCGAGATTTCCTTCTTTTAGTTCTGCCTGCAGCTTCTTCTTTCCTGTAGGATTAATTCTTTCTCCTACCACGATAAAATTGCCATCCAAATCAATCTCAACATTCTTGCGCTCTGATGCAAGTATACGGCGGTGAGTCTTAAGTGGCTCTATTATTTCCATTCCCCTTACCGCATCAGCAAGTGCTTTGATATGCGCTGGTGTTGTACCGCAGCATCCTCCGACAATCGCTGCTCCTGCCTGTACAAGCGCAACTCCTGCCTCGGCAAATTCTTCTGGCGTCATCCTGTAGATTGTATTTCCATCTACAAGTTCTGGAAGACCAGCATTCGGTTTTGCCAGAATCGGTATAGTAGAATACTCTGCCATCTTCTTTACTGGCTCGACCATTTCCATCGGACCTGTCGAACAGTTTATTCCAATTACATCCACACCAAGAGACTGTAACACAACTACTGCTGTCTCTGGCGGTGTTCCAAAAAGCGTTCTTCCATCTTCATTGTATGTAAGTGTCACCATAATTGGTAAATCTGATACTTCCTTTATTGCCAGTACTGCTGCCCTGCATTCCTGAAGACTCATCATAGTCTCGACAACAAAAAGATCCGCTCCTGCTGACGCAAGCACACTTGCCTGTTCTTTGTACACTTCTACAAGCTCATCAAACATCAAATCTCCAAGTGGGAAAAGCTGCCTGCCTGTCATCGTCATATCCCCAGCTACAAGCGCTTTATCACCCACAGCCTCTTTGGACAACTTCACAAGAGTAGTGTTAATCTCTTCTAAATCATCTGCAAGGTCATACTCCTCAAGCTTTATTCTATTTCCTGTAAAGGTTGGCGCATATACAATATTTGTTCCCGCCTCGACAAATGCCTTCTGCAATTCAAGCAGTACGTCTGGGTGATCCATAACCCATTTTTCAGGACACACTCCAATAGGCATACCTGCCGCCATCAAATTAGTGCCTGTAGCTCCGTCTAATATAATTGGTCCCTTTTTGATGTATTCTCTAAATTCTTTTTTTGTCATATTATCCATTCACTTTCATTTACAAAGATACTTTTATCATATATAATAGCATTTATTTGAAAGGAGTGCTACATGAAAACTATAAAGTTAATCTCATTAGATCTCGATGGTACACTTTTCAACAATAAAAGTATCATCACCCCTAAATGTAAACAAACTATCAAAAAAGCAACAGAACAAGGTGTAAAAGTTGTAATTTCTACCGGTCGTCCATACTCCGGTCTTCCATTTGAGCAGATCGAAGGTCTTGGAATAAATTATGCAATCACCACCAACGGCGCTGGCGTATACGAAATCCCGAGCAAAAAGGAAATACATATGGATTGCATGGACAATGATATATCATTTCCTATTATTGACTTCTTGCTTACTAAAAGAGTTCATATGGACGCTTTCGTTGATGGAGATGCCATCTCACCTTCTAAGTGTCTCGATACCGCTAAGAAGCTTTGTGTACCTGCATCCATCAAGGAATACATCATCAATTCAAGAACAAGGATTGATGACATCAAAGAATACATGATTGTCAACAATGCCCCTCTCCAGAAGATGACTGTCAATTTCCAGACTGATGAAAATGGCGTACTTATAGACCGCGAGGATGTTCGTCTTTTCCTTACATCTAATCCAGATATCACTGTCGTCTGCGGCGGATACAACAATCTCGAGTTCACCCGCAAAGGTGTAGACAAGGGACAAGGACTTATACATCTTGCCAATTATCTTGGCATACCAATTGAAGAGACTATGGCAATCGGAGATACTGAAAATGACCTTGAAATATTAAAGACCGCTGGAACCAGCGTCGCAATGGGCAATTCCATTGAAGATATAAAGAAGCTTGCTGACTACGTCACTCTCACCAATGAAGAGGATGGTGTTGCACACGCAATCGAGCATTTTCTGAAGTTTTAAATTTTCAGTACTATTCAGCTTATATATTACGATATTATCTGTATTATATTCTACAATAGTATCTGTCTTATAAGAACAATAAAGCCGATACCTGATTTATGTATCAAACCTTAATTGTTCTTATTTTTAAACAGCTTTTCCATATATGCTTAAATCATCCCAGGAAATTTACCCCTTCCTTAGCAAAGCTACATTTTCTTTCAATATTTTAACAGTCTTAATTATCTCATCCTTAGTGTTCTCCGTTCCAATCGAAAATCTGATTGTTCCATTTTTATATTCTTCAGGCACATCAATTGCTTTTATAACATGTGATACCGAGCGATCACTTGTGTTACATGCCGAGCCTGCTGATGCACATATTCCATTTTCTTCAAGCATAATAAGCAGCGACCCTGCATCTATCCCCTTGAAACTGACGCTTACATTTCCAGGCAGCCGCTTTATTGGATGCCCATTGTAAATCGCATCCGGAATCTGAGTCATAATCATATCAACCATTGTATTTCTAAGCATCCGTTGTCTCCTTTGATTTATCTCCATCTCTTTTGTCACTATTTCTATAGCCTTTCCCATTCCAACTATTCCTGCCACATTTTCGGTTCCAGCTCTTTTTCCATTCTCCTGACTTCCTCCATGTATAAAAGATGGAAGCGATATGTTCCTCCGCACATAGAGAAAGCCTATTCCCTTAGGTCCATGAAATTTGTGTGCACTGGCACTTAGCATGTCAACCGGAAGCTGCCTTACATCAACTGGTATCTGCCCCACCACCTGAACTGCATCCGTATGAAATACCGCCCCATATTTTCTTGCGATTCTTCCGATTTCAGAAACAGGCTCGATTGTTCCAATCTCATTATTTCCATACATAATCGATACAAGAGTTGTCTCTTTTTTCATTAATTTTTCAACATCCAGTGGATTTATCCATCCTTTATCATCTGGCTTGACATAGGATATTTTATAGCCAAGTTCTTCTAAATATTCACAGGAATTTAAGACCGCGTGATGCTCTATCATAGATGTCACAATGTCTTTTCCCTCCTTTTTTCTTTCACCCGCCACGCCCTTTATCGCCCAGTTGTCCGACTCACTTCCACCAGATGTAAAATATATTTCGCCTGTATTTGCACTGATTGCTTTTGCTATTTTCTCTCTGGCATCTTCGATTGCTTTTTTCGCCTTTTCCCCAAGTTTATATTCTGTGGAAGCATTTCCATATTCGTCTTCCAGATATGGCTCCATTGCTTCTTTTACCTCTTTATACATTCTCGTAGTTGCCGCATTATCCAAATATATATTTTCACTCATAAAACATCCCTCTCGCTAATATTTTATATATAAAGACTTCAACAAGGTATTCCCTGTGAAATTATCAAACACATTAAAAAATCCCCTGATAACTGGTACACTGCTTCTATCTGGCGCCGGCGTAGGCAGCCGATTCATGGGCTTTTTCTTTAGGATATTCCTATCCCGCACTATTGGTGCAGAAGGACTTGGAATTTATCAGCTTGTAATGCCTATACTTACACTTACATTTGCCGCAACAGCATCCGGATTCCAGACTGCAATTTCCAAATTTGTTGCCGAATCCAAAATAAATGCAAAAGGGTATTTAATATCAGGACTTATTGTCTCATGCGCTATTTCAGCCATTTTAAGCATATTGCTATTTAAAAACAGCATATGGATAGCGGTACATATATTTGCGAATGCCAAATGCTATTCTCTCATTCAGATTGCCGCATATTCTATAGTTCCATCAACTTTTCATGCATGCATAAACGGCTTTTACTATGGGCAGAAAAAAGCACTTATGCCTGCGCTGTCGCAGCTTTTCGAACAGATTATACGAATATCGAGCGTATACCTCATATACTTTATTCTTTCATCTAATGGGGAACCGCTGTCACCGGACCACGCTATGTGGGGCATCACCTTTGGTGAAATTGCTGGAATGATTTTCTTTATCAATGTAATGCTCATCAAAAATCCACTTAAAGAACTGCCTGCTCCATCCTCAGCAAAATCATATGCCGCATATATCATTCCGCTGCTTGCCATTACCATACCAATTACTGCCAATCATCTACTGCAAAATATCTGCATGTCGGCGGAAAATATTCTGATTCCAAGACAGCTATGCGCTTTTGGACTGTCCGACAGTGAAGCATTAAGTGTCTACGGAATCCTAAACGGTGTGGCACTGCCTGTAATATTATTTCCTGGTGTGATTACCAATTCGCTTTCTGTTCTTCTTCTGCCGAAGATTTCAGAACAGTATGCCTCTAATGATATTTCAAAACTTTCTGCCACACTAAAAAAAGCAATCCGGTACGGATTGCTTCTTGGCTTTGGTTTCACTTTTATTTTCCTTATAACTGGCAGCTTCATCGGTGAAAATGTATTCGCCTCTGAGTCTGCCAGTGGATTCATCTGCAAATTATGCTGGCTATGCCCCTTTATGTATACCAACAGTCTGCTGGCAAGTATTCTCCACGGGCTTGGTCGCCCTGGTTATGTACTTCTGGTAAATATGCTTTCAAGCGGAATACGCATATTTATAATCATCTTTCTCGTACCCAAATACGGAATAGACGCTATCCTCTGGGGCATGCTGATTGCACAGATTTATACTTCAATAGCAATGATGTATGAATTAAAGCACTATTCTTCGGACAACAACTCCATTTGAAAGCAGTGTAGAATCAATGTAATGTCTGCCTAAAAGCAGCTCGCCCTTTATCGGAACCTCTACATCTTCATCAGAGCAATTGATAATTACCTCAACATAATTGTCAGTCCATCCTACTTTTCTAAACTGAATTACTCTCTTATTGTCAGGAAATTCATTTGGAAAATGGAAATTACGGCTCTTCATAAGAGGTTCCTCTTTTCTGAGCTTTATCAATTTTCTGATAATATCCATTCTCTCATTGTACTTGCCTGCCTCTATGTCATCCCAAGGCATGCATCTACGATTATCAGGATCAAATCCACCCTCCATGGCAATCTCTGTACCATAGTAAATACATGGACTTCCTGGCATCGCAAAAAATACTGCCAGCTGCGCAAAGTATTCATCAAGACTCTTAACTGTAGAGCGAAGTCTTATCGTATCATGCGAATCAAGAAGATTGAAAAGTACATCATTTGTCTGCTGCATATACATCGTATAGCACCTGTTAATCATGTACTCAAAATCATCATTCGTAAGGCTCTTATCAATCCAGAAATCCTTGATGCTTTCGCCAAGCGGATAGTTCATTACCGCGTCGAATTCATCACCTCTTAACCAAGGCAATGCATTATGCCATATCTCTCCTAATATATAAATATCTGGATTGATATCCTTAAGACGGATGTTTAACTCCTTACAGAACTTATGTGAGATTTCATTGGCAACATCGAGTCTTAAACCGTCAATGCCATATTTCTCAACCCAGTTTGCACATATATCTATGAAATATTTTCTGACCTTTGGATTGTTGGTATTAAGCTTTGGCATTCCGTCATAGAAACCAAATGTATAATACTGTCCTTTCTTGGCAGCATTTCCTTTTTTGTCAAATGGCCATTCATTTATCATGAACCAATCGTAATACTCAGATTCTGGTCCTTTTTCAAGAACATCCTGCCAAGGGGCAAAGTAATAACCACAGTGGTTAAATACTCCATCAAGCATAACACGTATTCCACGGTTATGTGCCTCGTTCACCAACCGTATAAATGTCTCCTCGTCTCCAAATCGAGGATCAATCTTCGTATAATCGGATGTATCATACTTATGGTTGGATGGAGATTCATTGATTGGAGTCAGATATATTCCGCTGATTCCAAGGTTCTGTATGTAGTCAAGCTTGCTTATGATTCCAGCAAAATCTCCACCAAAACATTCTTCATTCTTAACCTTGCCCTTATTTCTCCACTTTACAACATAATCGGGATTGATTGATTCATCGCCATTGCAAAAACGGTCAGGGAAAATCTGATACCATACCGTATCATTCACCCACTTAGGCGTAACAGGTATATCGCATGGATTCATCCATGGAAAAACAAATGTCTGACGGCTTCTGCCCTCTAGCTCCATCTGCTCCTTGCTTACAAATCCATCCTCAAAATAAAACCATCTCTCATCTTCTGTCACTAATTCAAAAAAGTATTTGAGTCTCTTATACTGTGGCTTGACTGTTGTAGTCCACCATAACTGATTCTTGAGACGCTTCTTAAATACTATCTGCTCTCTCTCTCCTGTCCAGTTTTCTCCACCTCCGAGAATTCCGGCTTTAAACGGATCACCTAATATGATATATACCTCTTTTACATCATATCCAGTCTTAATATTGATAATAAGTTCATCGAAATTGAACGGATAACAATAGTTGTCCGATGCCTGATGATATACTGCATTAAATTCCATAGTTCTCCCCCATAAAAAATAATTATCTTGTAAGTAAAAAATCCCGAAGTACGTTAATACTTCGGGACTAAAATCATAGTAACCACTTGTACCGATGCAAATCAGCTATTATACACGAGAAAGGTATTCTCCTGTACGTGTATCAATCTTAATAACATCATCAGTCTCAACGAAAAGTGGTACATATACTGTAGCACCTGTCTCAACTGTCGCTGGCTTAGTAGCACCTGTAGCTGTATCACCCTTAAATCCAGGCTCTGTCTCTGTAATCTGAAGTTCTACAAAAAGAGGTGGCTCAACTGCAAATACGTTGCCTTTATGAGAACATACCTTAACCATCTCGTTCTCTTTAACGAACTTAAGAGCATCACCAACTGAATCTCTTGTAAGATCAATCTGGTCATATGTCTCAACATCCATAAAATGGTAGAAATCCTCATCTGCATATAAGTACTGCATATCTTTTCTGTCGATATGTGCTGTTGGACACTTCTCAGTTGGACGGAAAGTCTTCTCGACTACACCACCACTGATAATATTCTTTAACTTTGTTCTAACAAATGCTGCACCCTTACCTGGTTTAACATGCTGAAATTCAATAATCTGATAAATGTTACCTTCGTATTCAATAGTAACACCGTTTTTGAAATCTCCTGCTGAAATCACTCGATCTTCCTCCTTGATTTTACATTCATTACAACACTATACTATAACTCGTCCAATAATTCAAGATTTTATTTCTCGTAATCAGAGATTAAATCTATACGACGCTGGTGGCGATCGCCCTCGAACTTGGCATCAAGGTATGCCTTTACTATATCCTTAGCAAGTTCTGTTCCTACAATACGAGCTCCAAATGCTACGATATTGGCATTGTTATGTTGCTTGATAAGACGCGCTGTAGCTGTATCGGAACAAACTCCTGCTCTTATTCCTTTAACCTTATTGGCTGCTATAGAAATTCCAACTCCTGTTCCACAGATAAGCACTCCACAATCAAAATTGTGTGCTGCAACCTCTTCTCCTACCTTTATTCCTACTGTTGGATAGTCACATTTCTCGCCCTCTTTTGCACCAAAATCTGTAACTTCATGACCTAACTCCTTGAGGTAATCAATGATAACATTCTTCAGTTCTACTGCTGCATGATCATTTCCAATTGCTATTTTCATTATTTTCTCCTTTTACTTGAATCGTATTGTTTGTTAAATATCTTACAATATAAAAGATAACAACCTATTATGGGCTTTTCAAGAAATCGCTTAAGAACTATCTGGATTTCTTCCTTCGGGTGTATCGGCTTAACTAAAATAGTTCGTATATCTGCAAGATTAGCCCCGATAATATCCGTAAAAATCTGGTCGCCCACAAATATAGTATTCTTCGTAGTCGTTCCTAATCTGTGCATTGCCTTCTTATATCCAGCAGGCTTTGGTTTTCCTGCCTTATACATATAATTCACATGCACAGCATCATTAAACATCTTCACTCTCGGTTCTTTATTGTTCGATAAAAGCATACACGAAAAGCCAAGTTCTTTAAGATGATTAAACAAAGAAATCGCCCGCTCATCAGCAGGCGCTCCATGTGGTACAAGCGTGTTGTCTATATCGAAGATAACCCCCCTGTATCCTTCTTTATATAATTTATCAAAATCTATATCATATGTGGAATCTAAGTATTCCCCTGGAAACAAGCAAATCATAGATAAAAATTCTCTCCTGAACGAAGTGTTGTCTGTGACTGTGGTTCACTTGTGGCAGAAATAGGTGCAGGCGTAGTACCAACAAAAAACTGGTACTGCTGTAGAACCTGATCCTTGTCTAACTCAGAAATAGCCTTCTGCACGTCGAGCTTATTGATATCACTGTCAATACCCTTAAGTTCAAAGTTCTCATCAGGATTGTACTGCTGTGCATAATCAAATGAATTATAGTTCTGCACTGGCATAGACTCGGCTGCGATAGCTGTCTCTAAATCCTGTGGCTGCTGTACTGCTACTGCTTCCTTAGATGCAGCAATCTGCTGGTTTCTAAGTTCGTTAAGCTTTATGGAATTGTATGAATAAAAAGACTCACTTGGTCTGATTCCTGAAATATTCATTCTATCCCTCTAAATTTCTGCTCATATAAGCATTTATTATCACATACACAATATATCGAACTAAACAAGCATTTTCTTTAGTTCATTCATGAATGTATTTACATCTTTAAATTCTCTATATACAGATGCAAATCTAACATATGCAACTGCATCTAAATCCTTAAGTCGATCCATAATCATCTCACCAATGGCAGATGTAGGAATCTCTTTTTCTTCTCTGCTAAAAATTTCCACTTCAACGTCATCTACAATCTGTGTAATCTGATCCGCAGAGATTGGTCTCTTATGACATGCAAGTAAAACACCTGCTTCTATCTTCGCTCTATCATACTGCTCACGATTGTTGTCCTTCTTAATGACAATAAGTGGAATTGTCTCTACCTTCTCATAAGTAGTGAATCGCTTATTGCAATCATCACATAATCTGCGACGACGGATTGAGTTATTGTCATCAGCCGGTCTTGAGTCTATAACCCGTGTGTTCTCACTACTACAAAATGGACATTTCATCTTACTACCTCCCATATGTGGTGTATATATATAGAAGTATAACTTTCCTTAAATTTGTTGTCAACTAAGTGATTGCTAAATTTGAAGTGATTGTTAAATTTCTGATTGTTAAATTTCTGATTGTTAAATTTTAGGTAATTGTTAAATTTCTGATTGTTAAATTTGAGGTGATTGTTATTTTGCTATTTTTCCTTGTAATCACCCTTGCCGATCTATTTTATTTTTTAACTCCACCAAAATTATATCAGGTCCTATTCTTATAATATTAACCCACGGTATGCAAATATCTTCATCCCTAAACAGACATCCAAGGTATTTAGCCGGACCCGGTACGATTATAGCACGTATCTCACCACATTTCGAATCGAATTCTATATCACTCACATGTCCAAGACACCTGCAATCACTTGCACATACCACAGCTTTATCACATAGGTCCATAAAACGCATAAAAACACCTCCCTAAAACATAATATGCCTTAGGGAGGTGAATGTTCTTAAACATTGAATCTAAATAAGATTACATCTCCGTCCTGTACAACGTACTCCTTGCCTTCCATTCCAACAAGTCCTTTTTCTCTTGCGGCTGCAAGACTTCCAAGTTCAAGAAGATCTTTGTAATTTACAACTTCTGCCTTAATAAATCCTCTCTCGAAATCTGTATGTATTTTACCAGCAGCCTGTGGTGCCTTAGTTCCCTTTGTAATAGTCCATGCACGGCACTCATCCTCTCCTGCTGTAAGATAACTGATAAGTCCAAGAAGACTGTAGCTTGCAGCAACTAACTTATCAAGTCCTGATGATTCAACACCCAAGTCTGCAAGGAATTCTGCTTTCTCGTCATCATCTAAATCAGCAAGTTCCTGCTCAATCTGTGCACAGATTACAAATGCCTCTGACCCTTCTGCTTTAGCAAGTTCTTTAACCTTTGCTACATTTGGATTTGAAGCTCCATCATCTGCAAGATCATCCTCTTTTACATTGGCAGCATAGATTGTTGGCTTCGCTGTAAGAAGATTGTAACCCTTAAACCAGATAACTGCGTCATCATCGTCAGGCACTTCAAATGTTCTTGCCATTTTTCCCTCTTCAAGATGAGCCTTGATTGCCTCTACAAGTTCAAGTTCTTTGGCAAGAGTCTTGTCCATTCTGGCCTGCTTTGCAATCTTTGAAATTCTTCTGTCAAGAATCTCTATATCAGAGAAAATAAGTTCTAAGTTAATTGTCTCTATATCTCTTGCTGGATCTACCGAACCATCTACATGGATAATATTTGTATCCTCAAAGCAACGTACCACATGCACGATTGCGTCAACCTCACGAATATTGGCAAGGAACTGGTTTCCTAATCCTTCACCCTTTGATGCACCCTTTACAAGTCCTGCGATATCTACAAATTCGATTGTAGCTGGTGTAACTTTCTTCGTGTGATAGAGTTCGCCAAGCTTTACAATTCTCTCATCTGGTACTGCAACGATTCCGACATTTGGGTCAATTGTAGCAAATGGATAGTTCGCAGATAGTGCTCCTGCTTTTGTGAGTGAGTTAAATAATGTAGACTTTCCAACATTTGGGAGTCCGACGATTCCAAGTTTCATTTATATATTTCCTCCTAAAACTTCTTTATATTAGAGCTCGATACAGCCTACTATTATAGCATACGTCTTGTGATTTTGAAACCACTAAAATTTTGCACTCCAAATCACCTTGCCATCTTGTATTGCTGCTTGTACGCATACATCTTGTGATCTGCTTCTTCATACACTTTCCATACTGAAAGTTCCTTATCATTCTCGTTCGAAGAATATCCATATGAAAATGAAATCTGCCCTTCTTCTGTAGCTTTTTTATTGTGCCCGTCCACTACATTTTTAATATGTTCAATTTTAGAATCAAGCTGCTCGTCATTTTCATAATCCATAATGACAATAAATTCGTCTCCGCCCATTCGTCCGACGCATGCATTTTCAGGAAAATTGTTCTGCAAAATCTCCGCAAACTGTATAAGCAGCTCATCCCCTTTTGCATGTCCATATGTATCATTCACATGTTTGAAATAGTTCAAATCAATATTGATAATAGAGATTGGTTTATGATTTTCTTCATACTCATGCATAATCTTCTCGCACCACGCACGATTTCTAATATTCGTAAGCGCATCCCTAAAAGCCATATCGTACAATTTCTTTCGCTCCATATCCTCAACCGCTCTTTGCATTATAACAATGCAAAATGCGCCTAACATCAGCAAAATAAACATCAATGTACCTAAAGGAACAAAGCTCTGTGTCAGTTCATGCTCAGGCACACAGATTTTGTTGTAACGATATCTGATAAGTTCAAGCGTAACAGAAAGTACAAAAAATACTATTCCCAGAAGTACGCATTGTTCTGCTTTCATATCAGCATTACGCGACATAATAATCAGCTCAATAATCATCGGTATGATTGCAATAAAAGCACTCACATGAAAAATTGTTCCTGTTTTACAATAATGAAGAATGTTGCTCTCGTTAAGATAAGTCAATATAGCAAGTAATATAACGAAATAAATCGCAATTCCATGAAATACCTTCTTATAAATCGGCTTACGCATAAATTCTGCCTCAAAAATAATAAGAAAAAATGCTGCAAGATACATTGAAATATATTCAATTCGAACATTGACTGAAAAATTATATGAAATCAGTTCAATCAATCTACTGTTGCACAGCATCCAAAGTGCAATTGTGACTGAGAAAAATCCAATAGACATAAGTAAATTGAATCTTTTGTCATATCCATTAAGAATTCCTGTCGATATTAAAAGTAAAAAGCCTAATACAAACAGGAAAATTGCAATAACAACCGTAGTCATATTTTCAAGCACAAGTTCTCTGTTTCCAAATGTAGAATCTATTAACGAAATTCTACTTAATGAAAAGAATGAATTCTTCTCCCCCGTTATAAATTTAATTTCAATTTTTCTTCCTGCATAATCAGTTGGAAGCTTTGCCAATATATATCCAGTTCCAATTATCTGATTATTCTCATATGCGCTCATGCTCTTTTCAAAAATCAAATCATTATCAACAGAAATAAAAACCGCACTATATCTTACTAACATTCTTAAAGCTGTCTGTTCATATTTTGCTTGTGGAAGAACACGTCTAAATATAATTTCGGTTCCGCGCTCTGTCGCCGGCAAATGAAATTCTGACAGATTTATGTTCTCATACTCTTCTCCATTTATACTGATATTCCAGCCATCGTCCAAATTAACTTGATTTTTTCTCAGAAATTTATTAATGTGCAATTGCACTATAACTGCAAGTACAAACAGAATCATGAAAAACAAAACCATTCTTACTATTATATTTTTATCTTTCAACATAATAATCACCATTTATTCGTATCTAATACAGACACTATCATTTTGCTGTTTTATGTACTATTTAACTCATCTACTTTTACATACTTTCGTCCTAGTATATCATACGATTTTATGCTTGGCAATTATGCATATCCTTACATTTCAATTCGTTTCTGATAATCAATTTATTCAAAATTAATAATGATATTTCTTTCTCTTTATTAATATCACATTGCAAAATTCCATATATTCCTGTTTTCTTTTTGCGGGAACATGATTTAATGCAGCATAGTAAGTGCTTCCAGGAAATTTAAGTGAAGCGCACATCTGCTCTATAGCATATTTGTCTAATTTAGCTTGAATATATTATTCGAAATATAAAATAAGGCACCAGCTACCTATGATTAACAAGATAGTTGGTGCCTTTTGAGTTTATATGCCAAAAATATATAAACTAGATATTTGCTTTATTTTTGATTTGTTCAAGCCACATTTTTCTTTTAAGTACAGAGCATTTTGCTGTACGGTTTTTACCCTTTTCATCTGTGTATGTAACTTTGATACCGGTTGGCATAATAGGTATTATACCACCTACATTGCAAAGTGAAAGAGCTGTGATCTTATTAAAAGGAATATTAAGTGTTTTAGCTCCTAAAAGACCACCTACAAATATGAGACTTGTTTCTGTGAGGAAAAAATTACCTCTTGTCTGAGATAACATTTCCCATAAATCACCCTGTGTATGATCTGTGATTCTATCAGATCCACTAATCAATTCGCTTTTACGTAAAGTTTCTTCCCATTCCTGTTTCTTCTGTTCTGTTAATGCCATTTTCAAACTCCTTTTTATACTATTCTCTAGATATACATCTTTGTAAAAAATAAAAACTCACAAAGACGTAAAAAGCATATCACTAAATTTAGATAAACGCAATGGGAAATATAGAATAAAGCTTCTTCATATGCAATACCAGGAATTAATTCTACACAATATCTTGTTCAAGAGCTTATATAAGTCCGCAGCCTCCTTATGCTCCAGGCAGACACAGCCTGCCACTGGCAGCTTTTGCTGCATACTTTGGTATGCTAAAAAGGCAGACCCTTTATTCAGGTCTGCCCTTCTAACATCTTTATGCTATTAATTACATAATCTTTCTAAACAAAGCCTTTAAGTCTTCTACGCTTGCATCCTTTGGATTACCAGGTGCGCATGCATCAGCGTGTGCAGACTCTGCCAGAAACTGTAAATCCTCTTCCTTGATAGCCTCAAGCTTTGTTGGAATTCCAACATCAACAGACAGCTTTCTGACTGCATCAATTGCTGCCTTTCTGTACTCATCCTGAGACATAGAATCCACATTCTTAACACCCATAGCACGGGAAATCTCACGATACTTCTCTCCTGTACAATCCTGATTGTACTCCATAACGATTGGAAGCATCATAGCACAGGCAACACCATGTGGAGTATCATATACAGCACCAAGTGTATGTGCCATTGAGTGAGCGATTCCAAGACCTACATTTGAGAATCCCATACCAGCAATGTACTCGCCGAGAGCCATTCCCTCACGGCCTTCTTTAGTATTATCAACAGCTCCACGAAGAGATTTTGAGATTAACTCTATTGCTTTCAGATGGAACATATCTGTCATTTCCCAGGCTGCCTTTGTAGTGTAGCCCTCGATTGCGTGAGTAAGAGCGTCCATACCTGTAGAAGCTGTAAGTCCCTTTGGCATAGATGACATCATCTCTGGGTCTACAATTGCTACAATTGGCATATCATGTGGGTCAACACATACGAATTTACGCTTTTTCTCAATATCTGTGATAACGTAGTTGATTGTAACCTCTGCTGCTGTTCCTGCTGTGGTTGGAACTGCAATGATTGGAACACAAGGATTCTTGGTAGGAGCAGTGCCCTCAAGACTTCTCACATCTTCAAACTCAGGGTTTGCAATGATAATACCAATTGCCTTTGCTGTGTCCATAGATGAACCACCACCGATTGCAACGATATAATCAGCCTCTGATTTCTTGAATGCCTCTACTCCATGCTGCACGTTCTGAATAGTAGGATTTGCCTTAATATCAGAATAAATCTCATATGCCAGATTCTCTTTATCAAGAATATCTGTTACCTTGCTTGTAACATTGAATTTAATCAAATCAGGATCAGAACATACAAATGCTTTCTTAAATCCATGTGCTTTTGCCTCGTTTGCAATTTCAGCAATTGCACCTGCTCCATGATAAGATGTACCGTTTAAGTTAATTCTGTTTGCCATAGTTTTACTTCCTTTCTGTACTGTTCCTTCTCTATTTATTAACATGTTAACAACGACCAGCAAAAAAGAAAAGTTACAAAATCAGTCAAGTGTAACCTTTTGCATTAGTTTCGTGATTTATTCCAAATCTACACACTTTTATTCGGTAAAAATGCCTATAGAATTTCCTATTTTAGTATTCCAAGCTCCATGAATATATCAACTAGTACACCGAATAATAAGTTTCTGATACATTGACGCTGGATGATTGTTTCATATGCAAGGCGGAGGAATGAGGCGTAGCGGTGGCTACGTCGATTGACGACAACGCAGCAGATGAAAAATCAGCCAAGTCAAGGTGTCAGTTATTTATTATTCGGTGTACTAGCTTCTCTGGCATGGCATCCACCAGTATAGCCGCAAGCTCTTCTGGCGTGCAGTCCAACCCTCCCATGACCCATTTGATAGTCATGTAAATTGAACTCTGACAGTACATCTCAAGCAGCCAATGTATATTTTCCTC